>CAXSDM010000012.1:17745-20177 GCA_964235575.1 uncultured Acidobacteriaceae bacterium
GCTGTGTCCGCGTGTTCTATGGCGAGATTGGCGTGTCTGGCGATCTCCGGCTGCTCACCCACCTGCTCTTCCGATTGCGCTAAATTCACCGCAGAAAGCACGGCCGTGGATCGAGCCATCAGGATGGGATCGCGCCGCTGATAGCCGAGATCGTAACCGCGTTGAGCCTCCGTGGCGGCACGGTCGATATCTCCACTTTCGAGATGAATATGGGCTGCATTGACCAGCACAGATCCGGTGCCGCTCTGGTGATGATGTAAGGCATAAATGCGTTCGGCTCTCTCAAGCAGCTCCAGAGCTTCGCGGGCCGCCGCAAGGGAGCGCGCATGAATGGCGCCGTTCGCGTGGCCTTTGCGAGGTTGCAGTTCGAGCGCGATCAGCCGCTTGGCATAGGCGGCATTGACCAGAGCGCGCGCCACGTTGGGATGATCGGGGCAACTCGCCTCATAGAGCGCGATCGCGGCTTCGAAGTGGCCGAGCGCACGCTGGTACTCGCCGGAACGACGCACAAATCGTCCACGCGCAGATTCGATATTGCCCAGCGAAAGCATATGGCCTGTGGGCCGCAGAACTTCTTCCGCTTCGTCCAGCAGCTGAAAAGCGTACTGGCGCTTGCCGCTTTGGAACGCCAGCCAGCTTTCGTGAATCTTTGTCACTGCGACCAGCCTCGGCGCGTTCGCATGCTCAGCGGCCTGACGGGCCGCGAGGATGTGGGTCGACGCACGTTCGTATTCGCCTTGCTTGCGATGCGCGCGGCCCCTCCAGAAGTGCACGAGAAAGTGAAGGTAGTCGTCCAGCAAGCCTTCGCCTGCCATACGCAGCACAAGGTCGAGCACCTCAATGGTGTGCTCGGGATGCTCTGCCGCCAGCGCCTGGTACGACTCGATGATGCGCAGCTTCAGGTAATCGAGCAGTCGCAGCTGCGCCTTGTCGGTGGACGCGACCTCTGTGGCGAAACGCTCAAGCAGGGCAGTGTTGCGGTAACCGAGGTCCGCCCATTGCGCAATACAAAGCAGCAGCGAGGCAGAATAGAATGCCGTCTTCGCAGTACTCTCCGCCTCGGGAAATGCCTCATCGAGCAGGCTGAAGCCCTTGCGAATGTCGCGGTCAAAAAGGGCTCGCTCAAGACCTTCGACCAACGCATCTCGAGAGATCTCCGCGTGCTCCATGTCCGCTTCCTTCTGCTTCCACGCGGACGACAAACTGCGCCACGTTTGTATTTGGTAAGAGTGGAAGATCGTAGATAGCACTGTCAAGAACTTCCGCATGGAAGTGGAGGTGGACCGGCCCCTAAGCTCCTCGTCCGTATCGGACGGGGCCTGCTTGTTGCGCCCGGTGGCAGCCTGTACTGTTCAGCCTGTGATCGACAGGAACGCTTGCGCGGCCTGAATTCTTTCTGAGGTGTTTGCCATGAATTCCTTTTCCAAGCATGTGTATCGTTTCGGCGCCGGTGCCGTGGATGGCGACGGATCCATGCGCGAGCTTCTCGGCGGCAAAGGTGCCGGTCTCGCAGAGATGACACTGCTTTCGGTCCCGGTGCCTCCGGGCGTTACGGTAACGACGGATGTCTGCCGCGCATATCTCGAAGCAGGCAAGTTACCCGCAGAACTTCCTGCTGAACTGGAGCGCGGCTTGCGCTGGCTGGAGCAGCAGGCCGGCAGGAACTTCGGCAATGAGCAGGACCCGCTGCTGGTGAGCGTGCGCTCCGGCGCTCCCATCTCCATGCCAGGCATGATGGACACCGTGCTGAACGTCGGATTGAACGACGCCTCGGTACAGGGTCTGGCACAGGTAAGCGGCTCGCAGCGGTTCGCGTTGGACTCATACCGCAGGCTTCTGCAGATGTTCGGGTCGGTTGTTCTCGATGTACCGAAGGAAGCGTTCGAGCCGGTCTCGACCGACATGCACAACGATACGGCGGAGCAGCAAGAGCTTGCCGAGGCCGTTCTCGGCAGGACCATTGAAGCGTACAAGCGCGTCATTCTGGAGCACACGGGCAAGCCCTTTCCGCAAGACCCAATGACACAGCTACACCTGGCGATCGAGGCCGTGTTCCGCTCGTGGAAGAGCGACCGCGCCATCTTCTACCGGAAGCTGAACAAGATCGCAGACACCATGGGAACTGCAGTTACAGTGCAGGCAATGGTCTTCGGCAATCGCGGCGAGACCAGCGGCACAGGCGTGGGTTTCACGCGCAATCCGTCCACGGGAGAGCCGCACGTCTTCGCCGAGTATCTGGCCAACGCGCAGGGCGAAGACATCGTGGCCGGCGTGCGCACGCCCATGCCGGTCTCGGAACTTGGGCAGCAGATGCCGGCGGTGTATACAGAGCTTGTGGACCTGACCGGGCAGCTGGAGCGGCACTACAAAGATGTGCAGGATTTCGAGTTCACGGTCGAGGACGGCAAATTGTATTTGCTGCAGACACGCTC
>CAXSDM010000012.1:20277-22005 GCA_964235575.1 uncultured Acidobacteriaceae bacterium
GAAGACATTCACGGTATGGATGCGTCCGTCGGCTTTCTTACCGCTCGGGGCGGTGCGACAAGCCACGCCGCCGTCGTCGCTCGCGGCATGGGCAAGTGCTGCATCACGGGCGCAAAGGAGATCACAATCGATGAGGCCACAGGTGTCGCTTGCATCGGTACGGAGCGCTTCCGCCAGGGAGACTGGCTCTCGCTCGATGGAAGCACCGGCCGCGTGTTTGCGGGCAAGATGCCTCTGCGGCCCGCGAGTGAGCACCATCCGGAACTCGACCAGTTGTTGAATTGGGCGCTGGCGATGAAGTCTCCGCAGGTGCGTGCGAATGCGGATACGCCAGCCGACGCCGCTGCCGCAATGGCTGCCGGAGCGACCGGCATCGGCCTGTGCCGCACTGAGCATATGTTCTTTGCCTCCGACCGGCTGGAGGTGGTGCGTGCGATGATCCTGGCAAAGTCCGCGCCCGCACGCGTCGCAGCACTTGAGCACTTATTACCTATCCAGCAGGGCGATTTCGAGGCGCTGTTCCGTACCATGTCTCCCCTGCCGGTCACCATCCGTTTGCTCGATCCACCCTTGCATGAGTTCCTTCCCTCGGCGCACGACCTCACACAGGACATCGCCTCAGCCCGCAGCGAGGAAGACTGGGAGCGCTGCCTTACGCTTGAGGGCATGCGCAAGCAGGTCGAGGCCTTGACCGAAGCCAATCCCATGATGGGTCATCGTGGATGCCGCTTGAGCCTGACGTATCCGGAGATCCTGAAGATGCAGGTGTGCGCGATCCTGCAGGCGGCTCTGGTGGTCGCCGGCGAAGGCTACAGCCCGCAGCCTGAGATCATGGTCCCTTTGGTATCGTCCGAGCAGGAGATGCAGGCGCTCGCCACTCTCATCCACAACACGGCGAACGAGGTGCTTGCAGAATCCGGGCAGCTCGTCAGCTACAAGGTCGGAACCATGATCGAGCTGCCACGCGCCGCAGTCTGTGCGGGAGCCATTGCACGGCATGTCAGCTTCATCTCGTTCGGCACCAACGACCTCACCCAGATGACCTACGGCTTCTCGCGCGACGATGCGCGCAGCTATCTCGACAGCTATCTCGAACAGGGAATCTTCAAGGTCGATCCATTCATCACCATCGACCGTGAAGGTGTAGGGCACTTGATGGAGATGGCCATCCAGAGCGTGCGGCGCGTCAATCCTGGCATCAAGATTGGCATCTGCGGAGAGCATGGAGGCGACCCGGAATCGATCGAATACTTCTGCTCCCTGGGCGTCGATTACGTTTCCTGTTCGCCTTCGCGGCTGCGTGTGGCGCAACTGGCCAGTGCGCAATCCTTCGATCAACCGCTGCAGAAGCAGGAACCGGAGCAAGCCTACAGAATCGCCCTCGCCGTATAGCGGAACAGCGATCAAGGATGCAGCGCCATGTTGCTTCATCCTTGATCGCCAAAGTCGCTCTCTACTAATCGCCCACCGATCCAGAAGTCGATCCCGAGTACAGCATTGCGTTCAGCAGAAATTTGTACGTCACCTCGCTCAGCCCGCGGTACATCGGGATGAAGCCAAACGCGATCACCCGGCCCTTGCCCATCGGCTCCTCCGCAATCGCCGAATTTCCGTTCAGATATTTGCCGCCCAAAATCCATCCGCTAAGCAGCGGCTGGTCGCTGCTATACCGAGCCACCGACTTCGCCGCGCCTGACACCTTGAACGCCGGCCCCGTCTCAAAAAAAA
>CAXSDM010000012.1:22105-26939 GCA_964235575.1 uncultured Acidobacteriaceae bacterium
TCATGGCCTGGACCGGTAAGCCGATACGCCTTGACTCCTTGGCTCAGCAACGCAAAGGTAGCGTACAGGCTGTTGTTGCTGGTGTCGTTCAGCAGATATCCCTTGGCCGGGCCAGGCTCCACGCGGCCCACCACGGGCGTAAACGCATCGACCGTCTTGGCCTGCGCTGTGAACTTCGCATCGATGGCCGCAACCTTGACACCGTAGAACAGCGGCAGCGTAGTGGCGGTCACGTCATACGGACGCTGCGGTGGGCCGCCCGGATACTCGCGGATGTCCGGATACTTCTGCCGCTCGAGCACCGTCTTGGCGAAATTACGATACGGCTGGTCAAGTGCAATGATGTAGCTTCCGGCCGGGAAGCTTTTGCCTCCGGCGGCGAACGGCGCGGTAGCCTGCTGCACCTCGACGCCTGCGTTGTGCAGCGTCTCCACCAGCCGCAGCGTCATCGCGGGATCGATCTGCTCGGGCGAGACCACATACGCGTACGGCCCGGCCGCTGGATGCACGGCACGCTCGCTCACCTGGTAGAAATCCGACAGAAACTGTGCACGATCGATCCCCACGGTGGCGGTCATCGATTCAAGCGCGGCCATCTGGTACGCAACAATATCGCCCAGGTGCCACGTGCCGCCCTTCCAGGGATTGGGGTAATTCCACGCGGCCACCTTCGCGTCATACCCGATACCTGTTCCCAGCTTCTCGAACGGAACCTCAATGGGCGTCGCCAGGTTTGCACTGGCCGATTCGGTCAAGATACGCAAGCCGTTATGCAAGGAGATGTAGTCCCGCAGCGGCGACCAGAAATCGTACACCCCGTGCACCAGCACACCGGTCTTGCCCGTCGATTCGACCGCATGAGCCGTCCGCATGCCGAGCGCATTCATCGAAGACACAAGCAACGGATCCACGTTGGGATCGATCGGGTCCACCCACGGCGGCAGAAACAGACGCGGTGCGTCTGCACCCTGCTGGTGTAGGTCATAGAGCACCTGCGGATGCCACTCATTGATCACCTTCGCCGTATGCTGCTGCTCCACCTGCGTGAGCCCCACCCAGTCGCGATTGTCATCGTGGCCCACATACTTGTGATAAAGCACGGGAGGATTGGATCCCTCGGCTGGAGTGCCCAGCGTCTTCTTATACCAATCCACGACCAACTGCTCGCCGTCAGGGTTCTGCGACGGAATCATCAGCAAAATCACATTCTGGAGAGTCGTCTGCACATCCGCATCATTCGAGCTTGCCATGCGGTAGACAAACGACGCAGCCGTCTGCGCGCTGGCGATCTCGGTCGAGTGGATGTTGTAGGTAATGATCATCACCGCTTTCCCGCGCGCGATCAAAGCCTTCGCCTGATCCGAAGAGGTCGTGCGCGGGTCAGATAGTTTCGTGACGATGTCCTTGTATTCCGCCAGGTGCGCCAGGTTCTCGGGTGAAGACACAGTCAGCATCACAAAGGGACGGCCCTCGGTCGTCTTGCCGAGCTCGTCATACTTGATCCGACCCGATTCGCTCGCAAGCTTCTGATAGTAAGTCGTAAGCTCTTTCCAGTCGGCCAGCTTTCGATCCGTTCCCGGTTCAAAGCCGAACTGCTCCAGCGGAGACGTGACATGTTTCGTCTGGGCCACGGCCTGGGACGCCAAAGCAAACGCAACGCAGGCAAGCACAAGTTTTCTCGTCATAAGGCCTCTTTCCAGCTGAGTGGTTGTGGCTCCACCTTAGCAAAGACCATGCCGTTCGCGTAATCTTTTGCTTGAGAGGTGTCTCGCTTGCCTGTGACCCAGAGGGCGGTGTCCGCCGGCAGCCCAGACAGAAAAGCGGGCCGGGCAGGTCGAGGCTGGACGATCTTCCTTGCGGCGCTCCTGGTGATCCTCGTGCTGCTGGGGGTCGCGGGAGAAGTGCTCTCGCAGCGTGCCGGGCCCATCCTCCGGCAGCGCCTGGTCGAGGCCCTGAGCACCCGCTTTCATAGCCAGGTAGAGCTTGACGCCCTCGATGTGTCACTCCTGCACGGGCTTCAGGTCTCCGGCCGCGGCCTGCGCATCGGCGCACCGCAGCCTCTGATCGAAGCCACTCCCCAGGCCGCGCGCCCACTCGTTACGGTGGCACAGTTCAGCTTTCACACCGGCCTGCGCAGCCTCTTTGAGCGGCCTTTGCGCATCGGCACGGTACACGTCTCGGGACTCGATATCCGCATCCCGCCGCACGGCTTGCATACCGAGCCGGAAGACGATGCCCAGCGCCAGCGCGCCGCTCAAACGCAGGTCGTCGTAGACCGGCTCTCGATCCGCGACTCCCGCCTGCTTCTTGAAAACAGCAACCCGACGAAGCTGCCGAAGATCTTTAACCTGCACAGCATCGACCTGGAAGGAGTGGCCCAGGACGCGCCCGTGCGCTTCCATGCAACGCTGGTCAACGCCGTCCCGCGCGGAGACGTTTCGGTCGACGGCAGCTTCGGCCCGTGGGTCTCCGCAAGCCCCGGTGCCACGCCGCTCAATGGGCACTATACCTTTGAGCATGCCGACCTGAGCACCATCCATGGGCTGAGCGGCACGCTTCGATCCACCGGCGACTTTCGCGGCCAGCTACACCGGCTGGAGGTCACGGGATGGACGGAGACGCCGGACTTCGCGCTCGAGACCGCGCGCCAGCCCATGCCTCTGCGGACCACTTTCCACGCCATCGTCGATGGCACCACGGGCGATACGCAGCTTGAGCCGGTCCAGGGCAGGCTGCGCGGCTCCGCCTTCACGTGTCGCGGCTCGATCGTCAACGAAAAGGGTAAAGGCCACATCATCGACTTGACCGTCGACGTGCCAAACGGACTCGTTCAGGACTTTTTAGCGCTCGCGGTAAAAACCCGGCCCGTGCTGCTCTCCGCGCAAATGACCACCTCCGCGCAGCTTCAGCTTCGCCCGGGACGCGAGAGCCTCATCCAGAGACTTGCGATTCATGGGCGCTTCTCGCTGCGGCAGATCCACCTCGCCAATCCTGCCTTTCAGCAGAAGGTCGACCAGCTCAGCCTGCGTGCGCAAGGGCTGCCCGCGCAGGCCGCGCTTGCCGCGTCGCAGCCCGGTTCGGCGATTGTCAGCTCCGCCATGAACGGCCAGTTGGAACTCAGCAACGGCCGCATGACCTTCGACACGCTGAACTATACCGTTCCCGGCGCGGAGATCCAGATGCAGGGCGTGTACTCACTCGATGGCGATCAGTTCGACTTTCGTGGCAAGGTACGCACCCAGGCGCAGGCCTCCGGCATGGTGCAGAGCTGGTGGAAGCAGATTCTGCTGCACGCTGTCGACAAATACCTGAGCCGGAACGGAGCCGGGGTGGAGATTCCCTTCGTCATCCACGGCACGCGGTCTGTCCCGCAGTTCGGTCTGGACTTCGACCAGTTCCTGCGCGATCGCCAGGCCGCCGGCGCGGTCGCTCCAACTCGCAAGTAGCCCTCGACTAAGATTGAGTCATGGTCCGCCGCTGTCTTCTCGTTGTCCTGCTTGCGGCCATGTTGTCCAGTGGCACCTTCGCCCAGAGTCTCGCCAGGCCTGGCTGGCAGGGCTCCGGGATTACCGTCGAGAACTGGTGGCAATCGGCCATTCTTTACCAGATCGACCCGCTGACCTCTCAAAATCCTGGCGGCCTCGGCGGAATCATCCAGCATCTCGACTACCTGCAATCCTTAGGCGTGGATGCGCTCGTACTTTCGCCCTTCCCGCTTGAAGCTGCCGGTTCGCCTCGGCCTGCAGCCGCCAGCGCAACTCTGCCCTTTGACGCGGCGTACGGGACCGAAGACGACCTTGCCGCGCTGGTGCAGGAGGCAAGCCGGCGCCACATGCGGGTCCTCGTCGATCTCCCCTTCAACAGCACGCTCTCGGACGACGACACCACCGCCGCCGCGCGCTTCTGGCTCAGCCGCGGCATCGCCGGCCTGAGGCTCACCCAGGTCGGTCAGCAAAGCGTGCCTCTCACGGCAGCTCAGACATCGAGCCGCTTTGCCGCACTTGCTCGTCTCTGCAACGATTATCCGGGTCAACGCATTCTCTTCTGGGACTTGCCAGAGCCTCTCGACGCCCGCATGGCAAGCCTTCGTGTGAGCCGTCGCCGCAGGCGAACAGCCTCCACGCCAGAGGCGGAACCAGGCAAATCTCTTTCGCCAGCGCCACAGCTCATCCTCGACGATCGCCTCTTACAACTCAATCGCTGGCACGCCGACGAGCTTCGTGAACTGCTGAAGGATCGATCGCACACGGCTTTCCCGCTGGCCACGCCTGTGCTGGCAGCGGACGCGTCCAACCGACCACGCAGCTTCGACCGGTTCAGCGACGGCACGCACTTGATCGAACTTGCCAGACAGACCGCCGCGCTGCTGCTCCTCGGCAAGGCCGTCCCAGAGCTGTATGCCGGGCAGGAGACCGCCTCTGTCGCGCCCACGTCTTCTGTACCTGCGTCTGAAGACAGCCAGGACTCACTGCTGAACTGGTACCGCCGCCTCAGCAGCCTGCGCCATGCCAACTCTGCTTTGCGCGGTGGCTCACTGGACCTTTTGTCGCTTACGAATCCCGACCTCGTCGCCTGGGTCCGCCGTCCGCCCTCGGCAGCGGCCGACGCGTCCCCCATAGTGATTGTTTGCAACGTTTCTCCACACGCCGCCAACATCTCCCTTGCCGCAGCGCTACGGGCACTACACATCCCCATAGGAACCGGAATGCTGCGCACTCTCGCCTCTTCCGTCCCTGCCGCGGACCTCAGCAATCCGGTCCCGCTCAGCGCCCTTGCGCTTCCTGCCTATGGCGTCTACGTCGGCGAGTTCCGCCTTCAGCCTGGGCTCGAGTCC
>CAXSDM010000012.1:27039-33645 GCA_964235575.1 uncultured Acidobacteriaceae bacterium
AGCAGCACGGGAGGCGCGTATCGCCGGCACGCGCTTAAGGCCGTGTCTTGTTGATGTCGGGACCGAGTAGCACCTGGGTTGGTGGAGCGGGCTCGCTCGGCGTTGCCGCAAAGCTCTCATTCGGGCGCCCCGGAGTCTCCAGGTGAGCCGACAGTCCAGCCTGAAGCAGCGCGAACGCCTCCTCCGGCGTGTCCGCGAACTGGAACAGCCTGAGGTCTTTCTGAGCGATGGCTCCGCGCGCGGCGAGCAGATCGAAGTTGAGCACGGACTTCCAGTACTCCGAGCCGTAGATGATAACCGTCAGCGGCTTGGCAAATTTGCCGGTCTGGACGAGGGTCAGGATCTCGAACATCTCGTCGATGGTGCCGAAGCCGCCCGGAAAGACGACCAGCGCCTTGGCCAGGTAGGCGAACCAGTACTTCCGCATGAAGAAGTAGCTGAACTCGAAGTTGAGCTCGGGCGTGACGAAGCGATTGGGAAACTGCTCGAAGGGCAGCTTAATATTGAGGCCGATCGAGCGCACCCCGGCCTCGTGCGCACCGCGATTGGCGGCTTCCATAATGCCGGGTCCGCCGCCGGAGGTGATGACGAAGCGGTGGCGCGGGCCCGGCAGGTCCTTGGCCCAGGCGGAGACCATGCGGGCAAGGGTGCGGGCGTCCTCGTAAAAGCGGGACATCTCGACCGCGGCCTGGGCCAGCGAGAGCTTCAGGTCCGTGGTCTGGCCAGTGGCCTGTTCGTCCAGCGAGGCGGGCTGCTCCTGCGGCGGCGCGGGCGTGGCGGAGTACGAATTTTCAAGCAGCTGCAATTGCGCGTGGGTAACATCGAGGGCACGAAAGCGCGCCGAGCCGAAGAAAACCACGGTGTCGGCGATGCGCTCGCGCTGAAAGCGGACAAGCGGCTCCTGGTACTCGGCCAGCATGCGGAAGATGCGTCCGTCGGGCGAGTCGATAAACTCAGAATTTTCATACGCCAGCGGGGCGCGTGGCAAAGGCTTGGGTTCGTCGGTCATGAAATTGCAGTGCTTTCGATTAGGAGCGGTGTTCCCGGTAGTGGATGGCTTCGGAGATGCCGATCCAGATGTCCAGCAGGCCGCAGCCGGAGATGATGCCGCGTGCGGGCCCGGTCCGGAGCACGGCCCACACGCGCGGATAGGCATGCAGCAGTGGATTATGGTCCCAAACCGCAGACCACCAGGGCAGAATGGCGACTAGCGCGCCGAGATACACGCAGAAGAGCACGAGAATGAAGAGGGAGATACGCTGCAGCCAGACCGACGTTGGCTGCAGCTCTTCCTGTTCAAAGGCCGCGGGCTCGACCGGCGGCGGGCCGGACACGGGTTGGCCGGGAGTGAAAGGCTGAACAGGCATCCGGGTGTAACGCTCTCCACTACTGAAGGTAGCAGAAGGGGTGCAGTCCAGTAACCGCAGCCCACGACGCCTGCCGAGCGGATGGAACGTAGATGCGAAAATAGAGGGAATGCTACAACTTTCAGGCGCGGGCAAACGATTTGGCATGAAACTCCTGTTCGAGGAGGTGAACTGGCTCATCACGCCCAACGAGCGAACCGGGCTCGTCGGGGGCAACGGCACTGGCAAGAGCACGCTGCTCAAGGTGCTGGCCGGCATGGAGTCGCTCGATTACGGAACAATCTCGAAAAACAAAGGAACGACGCTCGGCTACCTCCCCCAGGACGGCCTCGCGATGCGCGGCAAGACTGTCTTCGAGGAGTGCCTGAGCGTGTTCGACGAGCTGCGCGGCATGGAGGCCGAGGCCGAAGAGCTCACCGGCACCCTCAGCGATCAAGAGCCTGGATCGCCCCAGTACGAGGAGGCGGCGGACCGTTACTCCCACATCATGGACGTGCTGCAGACCCACGACATCTACACGCTAGACGCGCAGGTGGGCACGGTGCTGGGTGGGCTGGGATTCGCGAAAGAAGACTGGGAGCGGCGGACGGAGGAGTTTTCCGGCGGCTGGCAGATGCGGATCGCCCTCGCCAAGCTGCTGCTCGAGAAGCCGTCGCTGCTACTGCTGGACGAGCCGACCAACCATCTCGATCTCGAGACCCGCAACTGGCTTGAGGACTATCTGCGCAACTATGAAAACGCATTTGTGCTGATCTCGCATGACCGCTACTTTCTCGATGTGACGGTAGGCAAAATCTGCGAAGTCTGGAACAAGCGCATGCACATGTACACCGGGGGCTATGAGAAGTACGTCACCCAAAAGGAAGAGCGCAAGACGCAGCTGATGAATGCGTACAAGAATCAGCGCGAGCGCATCGTTGATCTCGAGGCGTTCATCAATCGCTTCCGCGCGCAGGCGACCAAGGCCAAGCAAGTACAGTCGCGCATCAAGGAGCTGGAAAAAATTGAGCGGATCGTCGTGCCGGAAGAAGAGGCGACCATCAGCTTCACTATTCCGCAGCCGCCGGCGAGCGGACGCACGGTGATCGAGGTCGCGCACCTATCCAAGCAATATCCGACGCCCGATGGAGGCATCAAGAAAATCCTGCAGGATGTGTCATTCCAAATCGACCGCGGCGACCGCATTGCCCTGGTAGGCGCGAACGGCGCGGGCAAATCCACGCTGATCCGGATGCTGAGCGGGCAGGAGGAGCCGACGTCGGGAGCGATCAAGCTGGGCCACAACGTGCTGGCGGATTATTTTGCGCAGGACCAGTACAAGGTCCTCGACGGCAATGCGAAGATGCTGGACGACATCGCAGGCACAGCGCCGAAGGTGCCGGTGGTCGAGCTGCGGAGCTTGCTGGGGTGCTTCATGTTCTCAGGCGACGACGTCTTCAAGCAGCTCGGCGTACTGAGCGGCGGGGAGCGCAACCGGTATGCAATGGCCAAGATGCTGGTCAGTCCGGCCAACATGCTGCTGCTCGACGAGCCGACCAACCACCTCGATCTGCGGGCCAAGGATGTGCTGCTCGACGCGATCCGCAACTTCTCAGGCACGGTCCTGTTTGTCTCGCACGATCGCTACTTCATCGATGGCCTGGCCACGCGGGTCTTCGAGGTCGAGGACCGGCGCGTGCATGTCTATCCGGGAAACTATGAGGATTACTTGTGGAGAAAGCAGGGTGGCCCGGAGAAGGTAACGGCTTCGGTGACGAGTTTTGCTGGAGCGCAGAGTGCGCCGACAGCTACCCAAACGGTGGTAGAGACAAAGAAGGCGATAGCGAAGAAGCTTAACCCGATCAAGCTGAAGCTGCTGGAAGATGAGGTGAGCGCGGCAGAAGAGGCGATTCCGAAGATGGAGGAGCGGCTCGCAGTGGCGGAGGCGAAGCTGGGAGTGTTCAGTTCAGCGGAAGAGTCGCAAAAGGCGTCCGCGGAGGTGGATCGGCTACGCCGCGAGCATGAAACATTGCTTGCGCGCTGGGAGGCTCTAGGTTTGCAGCTTGAGGAGCAGCGCGATTAAAGCAAATTACGTCTGTACTCCTCGTGTTGTCCTTCCTGACGGAAATCTGCGTCTTGCTCGTGCCCTCACCGGCACGATCGTCCTGCGGCTCTTGGGCAGCACGTACCGGCTGGGGGAGTCTTGCGCAGCGTGGGGATGATCTGGGGTGCAGGCGTGCTGCTCTGCGGAGCAGTCCTTCCGGCAGTGCGCGCACAAAGCTCTCCGGCAATGCCTTCCTCGGTGCAAGGGGCGGAGCGGACGGCCTCCGTCCAAGGCTTTGTGGAGGATGTGGATGGAGCCGCCATCCCGGGAGCACACGTCGTTTTCTCCGCTGCGAATGGATCTACGCAAACCGTCTCCGTAAACACCGGTGGCGGCTTTCAAATCGAACATCTTCCCGCGGGGGCTTTCCAGCTTGCGGTAAGCGCTGTGGGTTTTGCGGCCGGCAAGGCAGCCGGAACCTTGCAGCCCAACGAGCAGCGGGAGCTCGCGACGATTGTGCTCACGGCGGGAACGACAGAAGCCGTGGACGTCACCATCTCGCAGCGCGATCTGGCAACCGCGGAGGTGCACGCCGAGGAGCATCAACGTCTGATCGGCGTCATCCCAAACTTTTTCGTCGTCTACGACTGGCATGCCGCACCGCTGACCGCGCGGCAGAAGTTCGAGCTCTCCTGGAAGACCATGACTGACCCAGTCACGCTCGGCATCACCGCCGGGATCGCAGGCGTGCAGCAGGCGACAGGCAATTTGACCGGGTACGGTCCGGGGGCGCAGGGCTACGGCAAACGGCTCGGGGCCGACCTCGCGGACGAGACTGCAGGCACGCTGCTGGGAGGCGCCGTCTTCCCGGCGCTGCTCCACCAGGACCCGCGCTACTTCTACAAAGGAACGGGCAGTGTGCATTCACGCTTCTTTTATGCGCTCTCGACGGCCGTCATCGCCAAGGGAGACAGCGGTAAATGGCAGCCGGCCTACGCGAGCCTCGCAGGCGACTTGGCCGCTGGCGCGCTCTCCAATCTCTACTATCCGGCCAACGACCGAAACGGCGTAGGACTGACCTTTGAGAATGGCTTCATCGCTGTCGCCCTGGATGGTGCTCAAAATGTAATCCAGGAGTTCCTGCTGAAGCACCTCACGCCGAAGGTTCCCAGCTATCCCGCGCCGTAACTCCGGTCCAGAGACATCGTTGAACGTAATCTGGGGGCGAGCGACGAGCATCTGGACTGGTGGCGGTGGACAGAATCGAACTGTCGACCTACGGGTTATGAGTCCGTCGCTCTAACCATCTGAGCTACACCGCCATGGTGAGGCGACACCAGACGCGAAGCCGGAGAAAAAGCTCTTGGCCCTGGCACTCGTCCGATGATACGAGGCACGGGAACGCAGGTCAATCCACATCGCGTCGTCCACCGCGCCTTTCAACGTGGAACAATCAGGGTCATGCAGCCTGGACGCACCCTGGGCGTCATTCCCGCTCGCCTCGCCTCCACGCGCCTGGCCCGCAAGGTGCTTCGCGAGATCGCCGGCCGGCCCATGCTCGCCTGGGTCTACGAAGCCGCACGCGCCTGCCCGCAGCTCAATCACGTCATCGTGGCGACCGACTCAAACGAGGTGGCCAACCTCTGCCGCAACCACGGCTGGCCCGTCGAGCTCACCCCCGCAGACCTGCCCAGCGGCTCCGACCGTGTGCATGCCGTAGCCCAGCGCCACCCAGCCGAGATCTACGTCAACATTCAGGGCGACGAGCCGCTGCTTCGCCCCGAACATCTCAGCACCCTGCTCGCTCCCTTTCAGCAGCCGCACATAGACGCGACCACATTGAAAGTTCTTTGCCCCACCGATCAGATCGGCAACCCCAACACCGTCAAGGTCGTCACTGCGCTCGACGGCCGCGCCCTCTACTTCTCACGCTCACCCATCCCCTTCGACAGAGACAAAGCCAAGCCCGCAATCTACAAACATCTAGGCTTCTATGCCTATCGAGCCGCGGCCCTCAACCAGTTCCACGCCTGCAAGCCAAGCCCACTCGAACTCGCCGAGCGCCTCGAACAACTGCGCATGCTCGAAAACGGCCTCGTCCTTCACGTCGCTCTCACGGAATATGACACGGTGGGCGTGGACACCGAGGACGACCTCCGGCATGTGGAAGCAGTTCTGCGCCGTGACTTGCCCTGACTGCAGCTGTCTATGGCTTAACAGTCTCAAACGTCAGCCGTAATCCCTCCTCTTTCACCTCCACATTCACTCCGCTCAGCGAAGCCACCACCCACTCCGCTCCCACGACATACAAATCGTTTGCATCATGAGTTCCAAGCACGCCCAGCACCCGACTTCCGGCGGCGACCCCGGCACCCACTCCGCTCGGCGCATCCTCAACCACCACACACTCACTGGACGCAAACCCTAGCATGGCCGCACCCTTCTGATACGGCTCCGGATGCGGTTTGCCATGCACCACGTCATCCGCGGTAATCAGCTCGTCCGGGTACGGCAGACCCGCGGCCTTCAGCCGCCCCAACAGCAGCCGGCGCGTTGCCGATGTGACGATCGTCCAGCGCTTTGCAGGCAGCGCTCCCAGCAGCTCTCGCACCCCGGCAAGTACCTTCAGATCGGCCGTATCGGCAATCTCCAGGTCCTCAATCATGCGCAGACCCTGCGCGACCTCGTCCGCGTTCAAGTCAGGCCGCAGCGACTGAATAATGTCCCTCGCCCGCACGCCATGCGGAATCGTATACGTCTCCCACCCCGGGATGCCGTAGTGCTTCGCCCACAGCCGCCAGCAGCGATTTGCGCTGGCAATGGAGCTGATCAGCACACCATCCATATCAAACAACAAGCCTTGCGTCTCGACGATCAAGTTGCTCCCCTCGGCGTTCTCTTTCCTCTCCGATGCGGCACGGCCACCCGCGACTCTTTCATTGCCCTGCTTCATCCCTGCAATACAAATTCCTTCGCCAACTTCAGCACCCCATCCACCGCCGCGGTCGAGCAGCTCTCGCAGTACACCCGCAGCAGCGGTTCCGTGCCACTGGCCCGCAGCAGCAGCCATGTCTCCGCAGCGTTGGGCTTCCCGGCACACGCCGTGTTCTCAAGAAAGAACTTGATTCCATCCAGCGTCTCGACGCGCAGCACCTTCATCCCGGCAAACACCTCGCCCGCCTTCACGGTGCGAGCCCGCGCAATCGCACTCTGCTT
>CAXSDM010000012.1:33745-36003 GCA_964235575.1 uncultured Acidobacteriaceae bacterium
AAGCCGATCCCATGCTCGTGCAGCTTCCGCCCATGCTTGGCAGCAATGCGGTCCAGCATCAACGTTGTGTTAAATGCGCGCGTTACGTCGCCCGGCCAGCGCTTGCGTTCGAGCAGCCACTTCAGCAGAATCGCAAAGATCTTGTGCGCGTCCACCACGTTGCCATGCTCGTCCACCGCGCCGATCCGGTCCGCATCGCCATCCGTCACCAGTCCTGCCACGCAGTGTTCCTCGACGACCCGCCTCTGCGTCTCGCGGATGTGTGGCAGAATCGGCTCTGGATTGATCCCCGGAAACGCCGGATTGATCTCCGCCCGCATCTCCACGTGCGGCACCCCGGCCCGGGCGAAGATGCCTGCGATCACACCCCGCCCAGCGCCGTACATGCAGTCGATCAGAAAGCGATACCCGGACGTCCGAATCGCCGGCAAATCCACAAAGGCTTCAATTGCCGCGATGTATGGCGGGTTGAAATCGACCTCTTCAATGGTTGCCGGAGCGGCGTCGCCCAGCGGCTTGTCCAGATACTTCTCGATAGCGGCAATGATCGACGGCTTACCCGACCCACCATAGCTCGCCTTGTACTTCACGCCGTTCCACTCCGCCGGATTGTGGCTCGACGTAATCATCACGCCCCCCGCCGCTCCGCGCCCACGTACCGCAAAGCTCAACGCGGGAGTCGGCGTCACCCGGTCCGCCAGCGCGACCGGGACGCCTGCCCCGGCAAGTACCTCCGCCACCACCCGCGCAAAGGCCTGCGACTTGAACCGCGTGTCCCAGCCGATACACACGCCGCGCGCCGCATCTTCTTCCGCCAGCACATAATGAGCGATTGCCCGCGCCGCCACCCGCACGTTCTCATGTGTAAAGTCATCGGCGATGATGCCGCGCCAGCCATCGGTCCCAAACTTAACTGCACCCATCTCAAACTCCAACAGCGAACGCTAAATCAGCTCTTCCCGGCCCATGCCCTCATGCACCAGCTTCACAATCTTGCTCACATCCTGCGACCGGTCGCGCGTCGTAATCAGCAGCGCATCCGGCGTCTCGACCACCACCAACCCATCCACACCCAACAGCGCCACCATCTTGCCGGGCGCATACACATAGTTGCCCTTGGACTGAATCGCGGCCAAGCCGTTGGTCGGGCCGTCCAGCACATTCTCGTCGCCGCTCGAGCCCAGGTGCTCATGCAGCGAAGCCCACGAGCCCAGGTCGTTCCAGCCAAAGTCCGCCGGCAGGCAGAAAATTCCGTTGCGCGCCTCACCCTTCAGCGAGCGCGGCTCGAGAATCGCGTAATCCACCGAGATGTTCTCGCACTTCGGGTATTCCTCAGCGAACACCTGGTCGAACTCCGGCGTGCCCGCCGCGGCCACGATCGTCTCGAGAATCGGCGCCATCTCCGGCGCATGCTCCCGCACGGCATTGGCCAGCGTCTGCGCGCGCCACAGAAAGATCCCGCCGTTCCAGGCAAAGTTCCCCGCCGCGATAAATTTCTCTGCTGTCGTGTAGTCCGGCTTCTCGCGGAAGCGCCGCACCCGCCGCACCGGAACCGCGCCCTCGGCCTCTGGCGTCAGTTCCTGGCCCTGCTCCACGTAGCCGTAGCCGGTCTCGATGCGGGTAGGCGGAACCCCCAGCACGACGATGTTCTCGCCCGCCGCCGCCAGGCGAACACCCGCCTCAATTACCTTCGCGAACCGCGCCTTGTTCGTCACCACGTGATCGGAGGGAAACACCCCCATCACAATCTCCGGGTCCGTCTTCTCCAGCAGAAACGCCATGAGCGCGCACGCCGGCGCCGTGTTCCGCGGCTTGGGCTCACTCAGAATATGATCCGGCGCAAGCTTCGGCATCTGCTCGCACACCGTCTTCTCGAGCCACCGGTTCGTCACCACCCAGACGTCCTCAGCCTTCGAAACCGGCAGCAGCCGGCTCAGCGTCTGCTGAATCATTGTCTCGCTGCCATCGAGCGCCAGCACCTGCTTCGCGCGCGCCCGGCGGCTCCGCGGCCAGAACCTCGTCCCACTGCCGCCAGCCAGAATGACCGGCGCAAACCGAATTCCATCTATTCCCATAGAGCTTCATGGTAGCGGAATGCACCGGATTACCAATCAAATAATCGTCAGGACCGCTACACCGAAAGTCCCATAGTGGAACGCCAACCAGCGCCGATAAGACTAAAGCCCCGCAAACCACCCGCGCATCCGCTCCACGCCCTCATCAATTACCCCCGCCGACACCGCGTACGAGAGCCGGAT
>CAXSDM010000013.1:0-17534 GCA_964235575.1 uncultured Acidobacteriaceae bacterium
AAATCCGCCGAGGGCAACCTCGTGGGGGTTCGACCCCCCCTCCCGGCACCAAGTAATCGCGTGAAAGTGCGCAGCTCACGGCTGCATTTGTCGACGCACGGGGCAGGGCAAAGTAGCGGACGTGGCTGGCCACGCCCTGCTTCAGTGTATGCCCACCTTGCCGGCAAGCTGCTCTCAACTATAAATGTTGACCCTAAGTGACTGAAAGGAAACGCTTTGTGAGTCTTAGCAACGCTAAGGAGCTTGATAGCAAACCCGGACTACCAGCCGCGGGTCTGCATCATGTCGGCTTCAGCGATGTTGCCTACGGCCAGGCCCTTCATGGCCCCGAGACACTCTTCGCTCGCTTCAGCAAGAATGACCGGGTTGTCGAAGTGAGTTGCGGCGCGGACGATGGCCTTGGCGCGGGATTCGGCTTCGGCGCGCTCGTCGGGTGACAGCGGGTGGCCGCTTGGGTCAAGGCCGACTTCAAGGCGGAAGTTACCTTCCTTCATGAAGATGCCGGAGCCGACGAAGACGGTTTGCGCGCCTAGTTGCATCATCAGCGCTGCGTCTGCGGGAGTCGCGATGCCGCCGGCGGAGAAGTTGGGCACGGGCAACTGGCCGGTCTTGGCGACGCCGACGACAAGCTCATAGGGCGCGCGAAGGTTCTTGGCGGCGGCGTAAAGCTCCTGCTCGGAGAGCACGGTGAGGGCCTTGATCTCGGAGGTGATCTGGCGCATATGCTTGACGGCGTGGATCACGTCGCCGGTGCCGGGCTCACCCTTGGTGCGGATCATGGCAGCACCCTCGGCGATGCGGCGGAGGGCTTCGCCCAGGTCCTTGGCGCCGCAGACGAAGGGAGTTTTGAACGCGTGCTTGTCGATGTGGTGGAGCTCGTCGGCCGGAGTGAGGACCTCGGACTCGTCGATGAAATCGACGGCGAGCTGCTCCAGAATCTGGGCCTCGACGAAGTGGCCGATGCGCACCTTCGCCATGACGGGAATGGAGACAGCCTTCTGGATGTCCTTGATCATGCCGGGGTGAGACATCCTGGCTACACCGCCCTGCGCGCGGATCATGGCGGGCACGCGCTCGAGCGCCATGACGGCGACAGCTCCGGCCTGCTCGGCGATGATTGCCTGGTCGACATCCATGACGTCCATGATGACGCCACCCTTGAGCATCTCGGCCAGGCCGGTCTTAATGCGAAGGCCGGGGGAGGCAAAGCTCTTGTTGCCGTTGGTGGAATGATCTGGCATGAAGGTCTCCTTGGGCGGCATGGGCATGGCATTTTGCCCGGAGTAGCTAGTTTAGCAGCCATCTCCGGGATGGGTGCAAAGTTGTGGGACAATGGCGGCGTTGACTTTTCCTTGAGCGGGAGCGATGTTGACGTTCGATTGGGATGATGGAAATGTGGAGCACATTGCGCTGCATGGTGTGTCTCCGACCGAGGCTGAGTATGGACTGCAACACCCCACGCTGGAACTGAGCTACGAAGTTCGGTATGAAGAAGAGCGGGACGCAGAGGTCGGAGCCACAGCAAAAGGCAGGCGATCCGGGCAATGTTGCGGCCAATGCTCACACTTATTTTGTGCAGGAGTACGGCGGTGGCATCGACTACCACGTGTCGAAGCACGTCAACGCGTGGGTCGCCGATGGAGAGTACCAGCGATGAACTTCGTTCCCGCCGCAGGGCTTAACCCCGCTGGTGTTTTCTTCAGGCGTTAGTCTCAGGTTTTAGCGGTATGCCAACGTGTCCCTTTTAGGCTTCTCTTCGCGCATCTCCTTACAACCGGTTTCTACCTGTCAAGGAGATGTACGATGAGCGATCTAACCCGTAACGCCCCGTCGATTTCCCTCCCCGAAGGCTTCGTCTTCGGCGAGAAGCTTCCCTCCGCATCCATCCATTCACTTCCCAGAACGACGACAACGGCGGTCGCGCCCATTCCGAGTCTTGGGCCGCTGGCCGACTTCACGGGCAGCTGGGTTGGCAACGGGTTCAACACGATCTTCCGGCCGGACAACACGATCTCGAAGAGCTCTGAATCGCTGCCCAAGCCGCTGGCTCCGGGCGACAATATCCTCGAGTTGAATCTAACCGCGGAGACGCTGACGTTTTCGCCGAGCCTGGGTTCGGTTCCGAACCGTGGCCTGAGCCAGCAGCAGGATATTCACCTGAACGGCGTGCCGTATCTGCAGGCGATCAACGATATTACCGATCCCGCGCACCCGGTGGGCATCCATGCAGAGCCGGGGTTATGGATGGTGGTGGAGGCGACGAACACTCCCGCAGAGGGACCGACGGTGGTGCGGATGGGATCAATTCCGCATGGGACGACGATCGAGGCGCAGGGAACGTCAAAGGTGATTGCCGGGCCGCCGGTGTTCCCCACGGTGAACATTACGCCTTCGGTGATTGGCGGGGCACCAGTGCCGTTTCCGAGTCAGAAAGCGGCGAACAACGACACGCCGCGCACGCCGCAGGATCTTTCCACATTCATCGCGGCAGGGACGATTACGCAGGCGATTCTCGATAACCCGAACGTGGTCTTGCAGAATCATCTAAAGGGGCAGACGATTGTGTCGACGACGCAGATCTCGATTGCGACGAGCCCGGCGCCTCCTCTGGTGGGCGGCGGGACGGACAACATTGCGTTCTTGACGAAAAATGCCGTGGGTTTTCAAATGTCAGCGACGTTCTGGATCGAGACGGTGCAGCACACGATCACGGTTCCAATCTCGAAGGCTGGACAGGCGCTGCTGATCAAGGCGAACGAGACGGTGCCTGGGTTGGCGGTGCCGACGTTTTCCGTGACGCCGCCGAAGGAGATTACGAAGCCGCAGCCCATCAAGGTAATTTCGAAACAGATTCAGTACACGCAGACCGTGGTGCTCAACTTCAATGGGCTCTCGTGGCCGCACGTATCGGTGGCGACGCTGGTGCCGGCGGCGCCGATTCCAGTGCCGGCGACAGCATTTGCTTGAGGGTTGAGCTGGGCGGCGTGTTGTGCGCCGCCCCTAGCTTCACGGATGGAAGGAAGGAATCGACTAGCAGCCCGTCAGCGTCCCGCGCCCAGGTTCGCTGGAGGCAGCAAAGGCGAGACATTCAGCAGATTGTTCAGCGTCCCGCGCTCCTGGTCGTTGAACTGGCCCCGGAACTGCGGTGAATTCATATACGCCTGGCGTTCGGCCGGAGGCATGGCCGCAATCGACCGGAACGCCCGGCCCACGGCATACGACCGGTCCTGCGGCAGACTGCCCAGCTGCGCCATCGCGGAGCGAACCTGCTGCCGCTGCTGCGGAGCCAGATGTTCCATCCACTCGGTGCGCGCGATCGTCCGCTGACGCTGCTCCGGAGACATGGAGTTCAACCGCGACAACTGGTTGTGCATGCGCTGCTGTTCTTCCGGTCTGAGCTGGCGGAAGCCGGGCTCCGCCTCGAGGGCACTATGCTGCTGCTCCGGCGAAAGGTTGCGGTGCTCATCCATCCACTCTCTCAGGTGCTGCTGCGAGTCAGGCCGATGCGGCGTATTCATGCCCCCCGGACGGCCCATCGCGTTGGGTGCGGGACGCCCAACCCCGGAGCCCGGACGGCCTACATTTGGTGCAGGCCGCTCCCCAAAGCCCCGATTGCCTCCCTGGGCGTACATCGGCGCGGCGAATCTCATCCGGGCTCCCGGCTGCCCATGCGGACCGCTCGCACGCGCGCCGGAGCTCCAGAAAAACAGAGCCGCCCACATCATCGGAAGGACGAGCCGGCTTGAGATGCTGCGTGTCATACTCTCTGTCTCAATGCTGCCGAAAAATCTATTCTGCCCTCGTGACGCGGCTCAGCCTGCCTTAACTGGCAGGTCCATTGACGGGCCCGGCATCGCTTGCCGCCGGAGCGCCGCCATCGTCGTCGGCCTGCTGCAGCCGGTCGAGCTGCTGCAACGCCTGATCGTTGCGATCCAGAATCTCGAGATCCTGCACCGTTGCCGACGCCTGCGACGGAACCGGAGCCGACTGAAAGGAGTTCACTCCCATCACGCTGCCGCCGCCCACAATCAGCGCCAACGTCAGCGCGCCGGCCACCATCGGACGGAAGTTACGCCCGGTATTCAGCTGCAGCGACGTCGTCAGACGCTCCAGCCAACCCATCCGCGGCGCAGCCTGCTCCTCCCGCAACCGCACTGCCAGTTTCTGGTCGAAGTACGGCGTCGGCTCCGGAGCCCCCCAGATATCCAGAGTGCGAAACGTCTCCTGAAACGACACATACTCCTCCATGCAGGGAAGGCACACCTTCAGATGCGCTACCGCCGCCAAGCTCGGGGTCGCGCCGGCGTTCAGCACCAGCTCCGGCAGTTCGTTTTGAAATTCCTTGCAATCCATACAATCTCCTTCCAAAACTATCGTCTAGGCAGCGAAACCCTTCAACTTATCCCGCAACGTCTGGTACGCCCGAAACAGCAGCGATTTCGTAGCCGATTCACTTAGCTTCAGCACCTCGCCGATCTGGTGATAGTCCATGCCCTCGTATTTGTGCATCAGCACGGCCATCCTCTGCCGCTCCGGCAGCGCCATCACGTGGTCACGAATCGAAGCCATCCGCTCATCCCGCAGCAGCCGGGCCTCGACATCCGGCGTGCTGTCCGCCACATCGGGCGTCGTTCCCGTCTCGGAGTCGGCTTCGTCCAGGTACACCGTCGAGGCCGAGCGCTCATGCCGCGTGTCCCGCGCCTGGTTCACTCCCAGATTGGTCGCAATGCGGTAGAGCCACGTGCTGAAGCGAGCCTCCGCCCGGTAGGTCTCGCGCGCACGGTACACCCGGAGGAACACCTCCTGGGCCAACTCCTCGGCGACCGCCTGGTTGCGCGTCATGCGGAACATAAACCCGATGATCGGCTTGCGGTACTTCTGCATCAGAAAGTCGAACGCAGCCATGTTGCCGGCCTTCAGTTCGAGCATGATTGCGGCATCGTCCAGGTCCGCGAAGTTGCCGTTCCGGTGCAGTCCGCTGTCCGCCGCACCTGCCTCGCCGGTCCGCTCGAGACCGCCTCCACTCAGCTTCACCGGGTTCATCGCCAAGGTTGCCATATCCGGTCTAACCCCGTTCCGGGGAAAGGGTTGCGTTTCCGCACGCCCTTGTTCCAGACCTTCCCGGAGCGGACCGCGATGGATCGGCTGCTCGAAAGCAGACGCATTCCGCGCCGCGGACACTTCGGGTTCAGACGCGCGCGTTGAAGGCACCGGAGACCGCATGGCCGCTTTTATTGTACGTCCGGGCGCAGCCTCATTCTCGGCTTCGACCTACAACCAAAGCCCGTCCCGTGAACCCTGCTCGATGTACCTGGCTCGCCCGGCGGGTCACGCGAAAAACGGGAGACATTCAGCTTAACCAGGGCTAACATACATCCATGCCCGCGGAGATCACCATCTCGAAAGAGGACTACCTCAAAGCCATCCTCGAGGCTGACAGCGAAGGCCACACCGTCATCCCCGCGCTCTTGGCAAACTGGCTCGACGTCTCGCCACCCGCCGTTACCAAGGCCGTCAAGCGCCTGAAGCAGGACGGCTACATCGCCGACAAATCCGCCTCCGGCCTGCGTCTGACGCCCAAGGGAAAACAGACCGCCTACCGCACCGCCCTGCGCCATTACCTCGTCGAGCGCATGCTGTCCGAGATCTTCGGCATGGAGTGGCACCAGATCCACGCCGAGGCGGAACGGCTCGAGCACGCAGTCTCCCCGGCATTTGAGGCCAAGCTGCTCGAAAAGTTCGGCGACCGGAGCAATTGTCCGCACGGCAACGGGGTCTTGCCCGAAACCTCGGCCGAGCGGCGCAGACGCGGCACCGTCGCTCTCACCGAAGCCGTCGAGCGCGAAGCGTATGTTGTCGCCAGCCTGTACGAGCGCGATCCGAAGCTGCTCGAGTTCCTTCACAAACTCGGCATCGGCCCCGGCACCGAGATCCACGTCGTCGAACGCAATTATGACGACACCTGGACCATCCAGACCTCCACCGGCTCCGCCACCATCGGCAGAAGCGCCGCCGAACGGGTCTGGCTGAGGCCTTTGGCCACGAGAGAACCCACGCTCTAAAAGGAGTTAACCAAGGTTCATTTTCTGTGCCATACTCAAGTAAAGCTCCATGCCCTCTGCCACGGAAAAACCCGCCTTCGGAGTGTCTAGCTCCAACCCCGACGGATACTCTTCGGTCCGCGTCTCGAACTCGCCCCGCGCGTGGCGTCGCGCCCTGGGCTTTCTCGGGCCGGGCTTCCTCATCGCCGTCGGCTACATGGATCCGGGCAACTGGGCGACCGATCTCGCCGGCGGCTCCCGCTATGGCTACACCTTGCTCTTCGTGGTTATGGCGTCGAATCTGCTCGCCATCCTGCTGCAAAGTCTCGCCATCAAGCTCGGCGTCGCCGGCGAGCGCGACCTCGCCCAGGCCTGCCGCGAGGAGTATAGCCGCCCGGTCAGCTTCGTCCTCTGGCTTTTCGCGGAGGTCGCCATCATCGCCTGCGACCTTGCCGAGGTCATCGGCTCCGCCATCGCGCTGCAGCTGCTCTTCCATCTTCCGCTCACCCTGGGCGTGCTCCTGACCAGCATGGACGTCCTTGCGGTCCTGCTGCTGCAGCGCAAGGGCTTCCGCTATCTTGAGGCGCTGGTCATCGTCCTGATCGGGACCATCGCCGTGCTCTTCGGAGTCGAGGTCTTCCTCTCGCATCCGGAGTGGCTTCCCATCGTCAAAAATCTCGTCGTCCCTTCGCCCGCCATCGTCCGCGATCCCGCCATGCTCTATATCGCGATCAGCATCCTGGGCGCGACCGTTATGCCGCACAATCTCTACCTGCACTCGTCCATCGTGCAGATACGCGACTATCCGCGCACCTTTGACGGCAAGCGCGAGGCCATCCGCTTTGCAAATCTCGACTCCGCCTTCGCCCTCACGCTGGCCCTGTTCGTCAACGCCGCCATCCTCATCGTCGCTGCCGCCGTCTTTCATCGCGGCGGCCACCCGGAGGTCGCGGAGATCCAGGACGCCTTCCGCCTCCTGACGCCCATGCTCGGCTTTGCCGGCGCCAGCACCATCTTCGCCGTCGCGCTGCTCGCCTCGGGCCAGAACTCGACCCTTACCGGAACCCTGGCCGGCCAAGTCGTCATGGAGGGATTCCTCCACATTCGCCTGCCCGGATGGCTGCGCAGATTGATCACGCGATCGCTCGCCATTGTCCCGGCCATCTTCGTCGCTTCTCTCTACGGCACGGGCGGCACGGCCAGACTCCTGATCCTCAGCCAGGTCGTGCTCAGTATGCAGCTCAGCTTTGCCGTGTTTCCGCTCGTCCGCTTCACCAGCGACCCGCGCCGCATGGGGCCGTTCGCCAATGGCAAGACCATCAAGTATCTCAGCTACGCCGTGGCCGTACTCATCGCCGGGCTGAACCTCTGGCTGCTGATGCAAACGCTGCGCGGCAACTCCTGAAGATCTGACCCGCGCTGCCGCAACGGGATACCATGGACACGGCGGAGAGCCCCTCGCCGGAGATAGAACGCATGCGACGTACGAATTTTTTGAGCGCACTCCTCTTTTGCCTGGTCACCGTACTTCCCCTGCACGCCGCGGCACCGCCCTCCACTGAGCGCTGGACCGCAGCCCAGGCCAACGCGTGGTACGCGCGGCAGCCCTGGCTGGTCGGCGCCAACTACATCCCTTCGGACGCCATCAACGAGCTTGAGATGTTCCAGGCCGCTACCTTCAACCCCGCCCTGAACGACAAAGAGCTCGGCCTGGCCGAGTCCATCGGGATGAACACCGCGCGCGTTTTTCTCCAGGACCAGCTCTGGACCCAGGATCCCGCAGGCTTCAAGCAGCGCCTCGACACCTTCCTGGCCATCGCCTCCCGCCACCACATCCGCCCCATCCTTGTCCTGTTCGACTCCTGCTGGGAGACCAATCCGCACCTCGGGCCGCAGCACCCGCCCATCCCCGGCATCCATAACTCCGGCTGGGTGCAAAGTCCGGGCAAGCAGCGGCTGCTCGATCCGCAGGTCGAGCCGGAGCTCGCCGCTTACGTCCGCGGCGTGGTCGGCTCGTTCGCCAACGATCCCCGCGTGCTCGCCTGGGACGTGTGGAATGAGCCCGACAACCAGGGCGGCGACAGGATCGGAGATGTGCCCGCCAAGGTGCGCCGCGTCGATGAGCTGCTGCCGCTCGCCTTCGCCTGGGCGCGCAGCGTAAACCCTACGCAGCCACTCACCAGTGGCGTCTGGACAGGGAACTGGTCGGACCCCGGCCGGGAAAGCGAAACGACCAGGATCCAGCTCGCCGAATCCGACGTGATCTCCTTCCACAGCTATGACTGGCCCGAGGTCTTCGAGGGCCGCATCCGCGAGCTCCAGCCGCTCGGCCGGCCGATCCTCTGCACCGAGTACATGGCGCGCGGCAACGGAAGCACCTTCGACGAATCGCTGCCGGTGGCGGACAAGTACCATGTGGCCGCCATCAACTGGGGTCTCGTGGCCGGCAAGACCCAGACGTACCTGCCGTGGGATTCCTGGCAGCGGCCTTACGTGCTCACCCAGCCGACGATCTGGTTCCATGAAGTTTTCCGGCAGGATGACACCCCTTATCGTCAGCATGAGGTCGACCTGATCCGGCAGCTCACCGGCCGCGGCACGCAGGTGGTCTCCGCGCAATGAGCGCGCTCAAGGCTGTGTCACAACTCGAAGCCGTCGGCCTCGCGCTCGCCGGCTACACCTTCTGGGTGCTTGCCGACACCAGCTTCAAGATCGCCGGCGCCTCCAGCCTCCCCGTCTACGAAGTCGCGGCGTGCGTCGGACTCGCGACCATCCTGCTCCTGCTCCTGCGGGCGATCCTGACCCGCAACCTGCGCGTTCTCTGGCCCGCTCATCCCGGTTCGCAGCTGCTGCGTTCCTGCCTGGATGTCGCCAACACGATCTGCGTCGTCATGGCCCTGCGTCATCTTCCGCTGGCGCTCTTCTACATTCTCGTCTTCTTCGCTCCGCTCGTGACCACGCTGCTCGAAGCGGTCTTCCTCCATGAGCCACTGGAGTGGCGCAAAGCTCTCGCTATCCTGGTGGGCTTTGTGGGCGTCATCGTCGCCGTCAACCCCTTCGGCCTCAATCACGCGGGAGACTGGACCGGCTATCTCGCCTGTCTCGTCTGCGTTGTCGCTTTTTCGATCAACATGGTCTGGTCGCGGGTGATGACGCAGACGGAATCGCCCGAGAGCCTTACCTTTTCCTCAGGCCTGCTCACCGCGGCTGTAGGCATGTTCGCCATGCTTAGACACGCCGCCCCAGTTCCCCTACGACTCGCCGCTGTCCTCGCCGCAACGGGGTTGTTCTGTGTCGTCGGCAGCCTCTGCTTCTTCGCCGCCCTGAAGCATGTCTCGGCTGGCACCGTCTCGCAGTACCATTACAGCCAGCTTCTGACCGGCGCGCTGATTGGGTATCTGCTCTGGCGCGAGCGGCTGAGCGCCTCGATGCTTGCCGGCGCCATACTCATCATTGGCTCCGGAGCCTACACCGCTACCCGGGTCTATCGAACCCGCGCCGGGGAAGCGGCGCTGAAGCCCGTATAAGTCGCTCCCTGAAAAGCAAGAAACAGATCCTCCGCCTTGGCGAAGGATGACAACCGGCGACATTGCTCCCCCGAAAAGTAAAAAGGACGGCAGCCGAAGCTGCCGCCCATGCGTACGAAGGTCTACAGACCGGCGCTCACGTTGCCGTGATTGTCGCAGTGGCCATTGTGCGGACGATGCAAGTGGCCCGCGACCAGGTACTCCGTGTGGTCGCCATGCGGCACTGCCTCATGTCCACAGACCGCGCCGTGGACATGCTGCGCATCGTGGCCGTTGCAGGCGTGGCCGTCGGTGCAGGTGTCAGGGTTCTTCGAGCTCACCTCGAGCGTGTGCTCGTCTACATGTCCGTCATGCGGGTGGGCATGTGGCCGTCATGGAGGAAGTCCACGTGGTCGTCATGCTGAATGGAGGTGTGGCCGCAGTTCGCGCCATGCTGGTGGGTGTGGTTCTCGTGAATGACGCGGGCAGTTGCCGTGGTGGTGTTCCTTTCAAAGTTGAACGGGAGCTGAAGAAGCCTCCGGGTTTGTGGCTAGGTGCGACGTCGCCTCGGAAGCATGAGCAAGGCCCTTGGCGACCAGATCGAACATGTGTTGGTCGGCCAGCGAATACAGCACATGCTTTCCGTCCCGTTTGCGGCGAACGATGTTGTCGGAGCGCAACACTCTCAGCCGCTGCGAATTGGTGGCGACAGTCTCCTGCTCCACCGTTGCCAGCTCCCCAACGCAAAACGCCGCCTGGGCCAGCCGAGCGATCAGCCGAAGCCGTGCCGGGTCGCCCAGCGCGCGAAAGATCCGGGCGCACCGCTCGACTGATTGTTCGTCGATGGGCAGCTTCGCCAGGTAGCTTTCTTTGTGTTCGTGAGGTCCGCAGGCGGGTTGGAAGATTTCGTTCACAAATTCAGAATACGTACACTTGCATATGTGCAAGTGAATAAGAAAGAAAGTGCGACAGTTCTCCCTTACCCAACTCTCCCAGCTTCTGTCATCCTTCGCCGGGAGGCGGAGAATCTGCTTCTCACGTTTCATACCGCCGGACCTACAGAGAGTCACTCACGGAACACCACACAAGCCGTCACTTCTGGCAAGGGAAAGCAGACCCTCCGCCTACGGCGAAGGATGACAGCTCCTTAAGGAAGAAGTATCGCTACTTGGGAACTGCTTTAGTGATGCAAGCAGCATTGCTCGCCGCGCAACGCTAGAACGCCTGCACGGATCAGGATCGGCACCAGGATCAGCGCCGCGACCCCATCCGCCCAGTTGATTCCGAACAGCGAGTGGCAAAGCAGCCCCAGCAGCACGATGGCGGCCTGGTACATGCAGAAATCCGTCTGCTTGGCATCGGTCATCATGGCGCCGCTTGAGAGCGCACGGCCCACGCGCCGCTTCTCCCGCGCCAGCAGCGGCATGCACACCAGGGCCGCGGCCGTAACCGCCACGCCCAATCTGCCCACGCTTGCATGGTCCTGCCGGTAAAGGTGCAGACAGGCGTCGATCAGCACATAGGTGCCCAGCCCGAGCAGGCAATAGCCGGTAATTTTCAGGCTTACCCGCTCCGCATGGTGCCGCCGTTCATGGTTTGTCTCGTGCGACATGCGCCACCATACCGCCAGTGCGGAGAGCACCTCAATCACGCTGTCGAAGCCAAAACCCGTGAGCGAAACGCTTCCCGTACGGGCCGCGCTCCACAGGGCGAGCGTCGCCTCCGTGACGCCCCAGCAGACCGTGAGCACGCCCAGAATCTTGCCGTATCTTGCAACGGAGGTACGCCGGGTAAGATCGAGAGCTACAGCATCCATATGGGTCCTTCTATTGACAACATCCTGCGCGTTAGACGGTGGGGAGGGGAAGTGTCAACGGTATTGCGCTAACAACAGGTTGGCCACGTAGATGACGACCGCGCCAAAGAGCACCGAAGGCACAAGGCGGATTCGCGACGTGTCGCAGCGGCGGATCTCCGGAAGAAAATCCGCCGTCGCCATGTGGAGAAAGAAGCCGGCCGCCAGCACCAGCAGAAAGACAGAGTTGAGCGTGGAGAAGTGCCACCACACCGTCAGCAGCACGCCGCAGCACGGAGCAATGGCGTCGCCGACCAGAAAGAGGTAGTCCCAAAGCTTCGGGCGCTCGCCGCCGGTGGTAAGGATGACGGTGTTCATGCCGTCGCCGAGATCGTGGGCGGCAATGCCGAAGGCCACGGCATAGCCCGCCGTGTGCGAGGCCGAATAGGCCGCTCCAATCGCCAGACCGTCCCGAAAGCTGTGGAAGATAAGCATGCCCGCGCCGGTCCGCCCAATCACCGTGCGTTCCAGACCCCGCTTCGCCCAGCGCTGCGCAAGTACGTCCAGGGCGTTCTCAAAGATATAAAAGATGAAGTACGAGATCAGCATCAGGCCCAGGACGTTGGCGCTGTTCAGTCCGGTCCGATAGCCGAGCACGATCGCCTCCGGCAGCAGGTCGAGAAACGCCGCACCCAGCAGAAGCCCGGCTCCGGCGGCAATCAGCACCGAAATATATCGCCGCAGCCGCACAGCGAGGAAGCCGCCCAGCAGCGTCGAGGCGATCGGCAGAAGAAACAGAAGGACGGGCACCTCCCAATACTATTACGATCTCAGTCTCATCAAGAGAGCCAGCTCTTCGCCCTTATCGAACAGCCGCTGCATCGCAGTTCTGTTTTCGTCGATTCCACCGTATCCTCAGAAAGGTGTTCTGTATTCTCGCGGAGGAGTCTTTGCCCGTCCAACTTCGAAACACCCGGCAGAGAGACGCCATACGAGCCGCGTTCGTCAGCGCGGACCGCCCTCTGTCTCCAGAAGAAACCTTGTCCTACGCGCAGAAAAAGGTCGAGGGCATCAGCATCGCGACCGTCTACCGCAACATCTCGAGCCTGGTCGAAGAACGATGGCTCACCCCCATCTCTGTGCCGGGCGAGACCGCCCGCTACGAGGTCGCCGGCAAAGAGCATCACCACCACTTCCGCTGTACCGGCTGCAACAAGATCTTCGAGATGCCCGGCTGCGACATCCAACCCCAGACCAACCTTCCCAAAGGTTTCAAGGTCACTGGACACGACTTCTTTCTGTTCGGCATCTGTCCGGCGTGCCGGTAGCACTTCCTAAGCGGCTGTCGCTTTCTTTTCTTGAGTTGTCCATCCTTCGTCAAAGGCGGAGCACCTGCTTTTGCTTTTCTAACGGAGAGCCTCCTTCGTCGTTCCCGGCGTCTCTTTCTGCGCGCCAAACTTCAGGATGCGCGCACTGTTCGCCACCACTGCCAGCACCGCCGCGCTCTGCATCAGCGCCCCAGTCACCGGAGTCAATATCCCTGTGGCAGCCAGCACGATCAGCACCACGGACAGCCCGAACGCCAGCCACACGCTTTGCCCGATGACAGACCGGGTCACGTCGGCCAGGCCGATCAGGCTGGGCAGCCGGCCAAGGTCCGTTCCCAGCAGCGCCACGTCCGCTCCGCCCAGGGCCACCTCATTCAGCTCCGCGCCCACCGCGACCCCGACGTCCGCGCCCTTCAGCGCCGGCGCATCGTTCACTCCGTCGCCGACCATCATCACCACGCGGCCGGCCGCCTGCTCCGCTCGCACCACCTCGAGCTTCTGCGCCGGCAGCACCTCGGCGATGACATGGTCGATCCCGAGCGCCTGCCCAACCTCGTGGGCCGCCGCTGCCTTATCGCCGGTGAGCAAGATCAGCCGGCTGATGCCCAGGTTCCTCATCGCGGCCAGCGCCTCCCGCGCCTCACGCCGCGGCTGATCGCGCAGGACAATGCATCCGAGACACCGCCCGCCATAGCCGACCCAAACCTGCGAGACGTCTTCCGCCTCCGCCGGCCCCGTCTCCAGGCCAAGGTCCGTCAGCAGCATGCGCCGGCCAAGCATCGCCACCTGCCCGTCCACCGTGGCAACCACGCCCAGTCCCGGCCGCTCCTGCAGGTCCTGGGGCGGCTTGCTCACGATGCCGCGCGCCAGCGCCTCCGCCACTACGGCGCGGGAGACCGGATGCAGCGACCCGAATCCGCATGCTGCCGCCACCGCCAGCACGGTCTGCTCCGAAGCCGCATCGACCAGCCGAATGTTCGTCACCACCGGCGCGCCCACGGTCACGGTTCCCGTCTTGTCGAGGATCAGCGTGTCCACCTCGGACGCCCGCTCCAGAAAGTCCGCGCTCTTGATCGGGATGCGCAGCCCCGTCGCAATCGTCATCGCCGCGACCACGGCGGCCGGCCCGGCGACGACCAGCGCTGTCGGCGTCGCCACCACCAGCACCGCGATCGCGCGGGACAGATTGTTGGTGAAAAATAATGTCGTCGCGCAATCGTCAGCACCAGGGGCAGCCACACGCCCGCACGCCGCTCGAATAGGCGCAGGATCGGCACCGTCGTATGCTCCACCTCGGCCAGCAGCTGCACCACCCGGCCCAGCACCGTGTCGGCTCCCGCGCCGCGCACCAAGACCTCTAACAGCCCATGATAGCCAGCTTCCCCGCGAACACCGGACTGCCGGGCCCGACATCCTCGTGCATGGACTCGCCCGTGATCGCCGATTGATCGACCGCCGCGCGCCCCTCGAGCACCGTGCCGTCGACCGCGATCCGCTCCCCGGGCCTGACTAGGATCTCGTCGCCCGGCCGCAGCTCGTTCGGATCGACGCGCTCCTCTACACCATCACGCCAGCGTACGGCGTCGCGGGCGCCCAGCGCGCGAATGCCGTCGATGGCCGCCCGCGCGCCCAGTGAGCTGCGCTCCTCAAACAGCCGGCCTAGCTCCAGCAGCAACGGGATGAAGGTCGCGGTGGCAAACTGGCCCTGCGAGGCCGCGGCCAGAACGGCGATCGCGACCAGCTGATCGGTCGCGCGGCGCGTATCGCCCGTCACGATGCCGCGCACGCCCGAGATCAGCGTGGGAATGCCGACAACAGCGGCCGCCAGCCCCTTGCACAACTCGCCAATCTGCCACTGGCCCGGCTCCAGCCGGATCAGCAGCGTTCCCAGGCCCAGCAGGCCGAGCCCGATCAGCCCCGCCCCCAGGCGCAGGCTTATCCTCTGCCGCTCACGCAGAGTCAGGCTTCCCGGAACGTTCAGGTCCTCGGATTGGGCAGCAAGCGGCTGCGCGGCGGCGCTCATGGCTCACCCGCCTCTCCGGATTCGCCATAGACGGCGGTCACGCTTGAGTTCGGCCCCACCGTGATCCGGAAGCCGTGATAGCTCGTCCCCTCGGGCGGAGGCACCCAGCGGACGCCGCCGGCCACGCTGATCGCCTTTTCGACCGCATCCCGGTAAAGCCGCTGAAGCACCACGCCGGAGTTCGCCCGGTACTCCTTCTCGAGTGCGCGAAACGCGTCCGCCGCGCCTGCCGCCGCGGCCTGGTCGGAGTCCGCGTCCGCATGCGCCTTCTGGACCACCGAATCCGCCTGCGCCCGCGCCGTGGGGATCGCCTCCTCAGCCGTCGCCTGCGCCTCGCTCTTCTGAGTCTGCGCGCCGATGAACGCGCTTTGGACGGAGTCGAAGCTGCTGGCCAGCGCCTGCGGCGGAGCCAGCCTGGTCAGCTCGAGTGAGGAAAGCTGCAGTCCAGAATGCGCCGCGTCCAGACCCGCCTGCGCCCGCCGCGTCGCCGTCGCCACCAGCCGCTCCCGCCCGTCCGACAGCACCTGGTCGACGCCCATCTCGCCTAGCGAACGAACCATGGCTGACGTCACCTCCGCGCGCAGAATGTTCTCGGAGTTCGGCCCGTAAAAGGCCCATTCCGCGGGATCGCTCACCCGGTAGCGCGCCATCATCGTCGCCTGCACCACGTTCTGATCGCCCGTCAGCGCGTACCCTTGGGTCAGCAGATTTAGTGTCGGCCGCCCGGAGTCATTGATCGGCTTGGGGCCGGGAGCAAGCGTTGTCACCGGAACTTCCCACACATGCTTCACCTGCACGCGCACCACCTGGTCGATGGGGCGGGGAAGCGCAAACAGCAGCCCCGGCCCATGCTCTTCGAGCGCCGGCGTCGCGCCCACCAGGCGACCCCAGCGCAGCACCACCGCGACCTCATCGGACTTGATGACGGTGATCCCGGACAGCGCATAGAAGACCGCCATCGCACCGATCCGCCAGTGCATGCGCTGCCACGCCCAGTCGACGGCCTGGCCGAGCGGCTCGGCTAGCCGCAGGATCTCGGAGGGTGGCCCCGTTCGTCTCATAGGGCCACGCTCACTTGTGGTCCTTGCTGCCTTGCAGCATCGAAAAAGGCTCCGAACCCGTCCGCAAAATCAGCGTCGTATTTCCCGTCACCAGCTTGTCAAGCGAGTCGAGCGAGCGCGTAAACCGATACAGCTCCGGATCGACGCGGTGCGCGTCCGCATAGGTCTTCGCCCACCTGCGCCGCTGATTCGCCCCGGATGCGCGCCTCCTCCTCGGTGCCTTCGGAGGTAATCTTGGCCCCGTCGAGCTGCGCCTGCGAGCGAATCTTGCTCGCCTCCTGCTGGCCCTCGGCCTCGTACTTAGCGGCAAACTGCCGGCGCTCGGCCCGCATCTGGTCGAAGACCGCGGCCACGTTCTCCTCCGGCAATGCGATCCGCTCCAGGCGAATCTGCTCGATGGTCACGCCGTAGTTGCGCAGCGCGGTGGGCGCGGAAGAGGCCAGCAGCTGCGACTCGATCTGATCCACCTGCAGGTCGCTCGGCGTGGTCGAGACCAGCGCCGAAAGATCGTGCCCGCCCAGGGTTCCGATCGCCGCGTTCGTCAGCAGCCCGTCCAGCTTGCCCTCCGCGCTGCCTTCGCTACCCAGCGCCTGGCTGAACGTTAGCGCGTCGCCCACCCGCCACACCACGAAGGTACGCGCGAGGATGTTCTTCTTGTCGCGCGTCAGCATCTCGGCCTGGCCGGTCTCGTATACCCGCCTCCGCGTGTCGACCGAGACCGTTCCATCAATCGGCCAGGGCAGCTTCCAGTGCAGGCCCGGGCTGGTCGCCGCACGCAAGGGACGGCCGAAGCGCGTGATGAGCACCGCCTCGCCCTCTTTCACGATCACCGCCGTCGCGCTGAACAGAATGGCTAGCAGCGCCAGCGTCCCGACTGCGGCCCGCAGCCAGCGTTGAGCTTTCAACGCATCCAGCGCGCCTGGCGCGTTTAGCGAGTCATCCATATCTCACCTCCAGCCCGCAGAAAGCGCGAGTCGACCACCGTGTACGGACGCGAGGGCAGCGTCTTCTCCATCGTCTCCAGCCGTCGCCTGAAGAAGAACTCGCTCGGCGCGGCACGGTACTGCGACTCGAGCGTCCGGAAACTCCATGCCTGTCCGGAAGCGAGCGCCATGTTTTCGAGCCCCTCCGCGCGCGCCGCGTTCTCGCCTGCGATCACCGCAGCCTCGGCCGCCGGAACCGTCGCGTTGCGGTACGCCTGCGCATCGACCGCCGCCATTACCCTGCCCAGCTCCGCGGAGACGACCTCCTCATACGCCGCTGCCACCGGCACCGGGGGATGCATGCCGCCCACCGTAAAGCTGATGATCGCCACGCCCAAACCCAGCGTGTCCGCCTCCTGCTGCACCATCTTTTGCATCTGCCCGGTCAGTGTGGCAATGTTCTGCGACAGCGCCTCGGACAGCGTCAGATCGACAGTCGAGCGCATCACCGCGCGATACGCAATCGCCTTCAGCGCCACAGCGGGGTTCTGCGTGTTGTACGCCCACGCCGGCGCGTTCACGATCCGGTACTGCACCGCCGCGTCGATTGTGATCAAGTCGCGGCCGTTGCCCAGCAGCAGCGTGTACTCGTTGGGCGCATGCTCGACCGCCCACAGCACATCCTCGGGGCCCTCCTTCTCGTCGCCCTCATGCCCCACTTGGACTGTCTGGATGCGCTCGACCGGAATCAGGAGGACCCGGTCCACCGGCCATGGCAGATGCACATGCAGGCCCGGATTGAGCGGCGCCGCGCCATGCGGCCGTCCGAAACGCTCGACCAGACCCTGCTCCTGAAC
>CAXSDM010000013.1:17634-19765 GCA_964235575.1 uncultured Acidobacteriaceae bacterium
GCCGAGCCACCGGCAAGGATGCAGATATTGTTGAGGTCCAGCTCCGCCTTGCGCAGTTGTCTGGCCGCGCGCAGACTGGCCTGCCCAAGCGCGGACAAGCGGCTTGCCCTGAGCGCAGACTCCGCCTCGGCGGCAGTTATCTCGTCAGACTCTGGCGCGTCCACGATCACGGCAGGTGCGTCCGCTTCGGGCGGAAGCGTCCCCGCCCGTAAGCGCAACTCTTGCGCACACGCAACTCCGATCAGGATGCCCGAAGCAAGCCCCAGGGCGATCGCCGCGGCGAGCACCACCAGGTCGCCCAGCCAAAGGCCGCCGACCACCGCCCCCACCGTGCCCGTCGCGCTTGCAGCGAGAAGCGCGACGGTGACCCCCTTATAGGGGTCTCTCGGTCCGGCGCTCCGTTCTCTCTCCATGCTTCTTAGTCACCAGGAAAAACGCGGCTGCGTGCCGCTCTTGAGATGAGGCTGTTCAGGACTTAGCCGAGGTTTCCGGTCTTTGCGTGTATGCAGATGAATATACATTAGCGTTGCAAGTGCATTCCTGTTCGCAATATCCGTTGCGGTCGCTTCGCCAGACCGCTTGGTCCCGATCTCTTCCTGTGCTACACCCTTACTATGCGATCCGCATTTTTCGCCTCAGCCGCTCTCTCGACGGCAGCGTCTCTGCTCTTCTCGGGCGCCTCCGCGCAGCAGACCCGTACTCTGCTCGCAACCCCCACCACGGTCGCCTGGGGCTACTACTGGTCGGAGGCCAAGCCGGTCCTCACCGTCCACTCCGGCGACACCGTCGTCATGCAGACGCTCTCTACCTGCGGCCCCCCGGATCGCCTCGAAGCACGCGGCATTCCCCACGCCGAGATTCCCAACTACGTCCGCGATATCTACGACAAGGTCCCGCTCACCGACCGCGGCCCCGGTGGCCACATTCTCACGGGCCCCGTCGCCATCGAGGAAGCCGAACCGGGCGACGTGCTTGAAGTCCGCATCCAGAAGGTCCACATCGACGTTCCCTGGGCCTGCAACGGCGCGGGCAAGAACGGCTTCCTCGCCAAGGACTTCCCCAAGGGCTATCAGAAGATCATCCCGCTCGATCTCGCCCATAGGACCGGTGCCTTCGCCCCCGGCATTACCATCCCACTGCATCCCTTTTTCGGCAGCATGGGCATCGCGCCTCCAGGGTCGGCTGGCAAGCTCAACTCCGCGCCGCCCGGCATCCACGCCGGCAACATGGACAATAAGGAGATGGTTGAAGGCACCACGCTCTTTATCCCCGTACATGCCAAGGGCGCGCTGTTTGAGGCAGGCGACGGCCACGCGGGGCAGGGCAACGGCGAGGTCGACATCACCGCCATGGAGACACAGCTCACCGGCACCTTCCAGTTCTTCGTCCATAAGCAGGGTCCCGGAGAAAGCCCTCTGCTCTGGCCGCGCGGCGAGACGCCTGCCTACTACATCTCCATGGGCTTCGACGAGGATCTCACCAAAGCTACCGAGATCTCCGTGCGCAACATGATCACGTTTCTCTCCGAGCAGATGACAGATCATCCCCGCATGTCGCGCGAGGAAGCCTACGCCCTCATCTCAGTCGCCTGCGACGTCGACATCACCGAGCTTGTCGATGGCAACAAGGGCGTCCACACCATGTGCGCGAAATCTCTCTTTCATGCAAGGTAGTTGAGAGTCTTACTTTATTTGTCATTCCCAAAGGGAATCTGTGTTTGCCTGGTGCTACCGACGCCTGCGACGCACCCCAACGCGCCGCACCCCGAACGACCACGTCCGCACCGGCCCCACATCCACATGCACAAAGTGGCTCGACGGATAGTACCCCACACCGCCCATTCCGAGCGAAAGCGCCGCGTCTCGCAGCCGTTCCGTACTCACTCCCAACACCTGTATGTCGATCGCCTTCGACGCCATGTGGAACGAGTTTTCCGACACCCCCGTTACCGGGGCGCGTGTGCGCAGCGCATGGTTGGTCGCCGGCGTCCGGTATCCGCAGATCACATCGATCAAGCCATCCGGCCGATGCAGTGTAATCATCAACGCATGCAGCAGATCGAACTCCCGCGGATCGTATGCTGCGTCATCCCCTGTGCGATAGTCCCGCAAAAAGTGATTCAGCAACTCCA
>CAXSDM010000013.1:19865-35598 GCA_964235575.1 uncultured Acidobacteriaceae bacterium
GCGCAGACGCACTCGCGGCAGAACGTATGATTGAACCGATGAGCCGTGATCATAAAAGCGCTTCCCGTAAACGTGATCGCCACCTCCATCCAGTGATGCGGAAGCAGGTCTCCCCACCACGCGCCGGCGAAGATGAAGGTGAGTCCGGTTCCCATCATCATCAGCACGCGTGCCCGGCGGTGAATGCGAAATCCCCGCACCAACGCGATCGCCCCGATGGCCGCGATGCCGATCGCCAGCCACCGGTGCGTACTCTCCTCCGAAGGCAGGAAATGCGCCAGCACCACCGAAAACGAGAGCAGGAACGGCGTTACGATACAGTGAATAACGCACAACGTCGACGCACCCACGCCTGCCCAGTCCGCCCAGGCAGAGGTAGCATCGTTGGAGATGGGCCCGCTCATTTCCAATCCTGTATTCTATCACTGCTGCGAACGCGAGCGCATTATTGAAACGTTCCTGACGTAGCCCAACGGGACCTTCCCCGCTGAAGACCAGTCCAAACCACATGCTTGACGTTCGAGACGCTGAGGTACTCACGAGATGATCGTTCCACGCACTGCTTGTCTGTCCTTGCTGTTCCTGGCCGCTTTGTCAGGCGCATCCCTTCGCGCGCAGCCGGCCAGCTCCGCCCTTAAGGTCACCCGGGCCACGCTGCAGAACGGTATGCAGGTGGTCATCATCCGCAACTCGCTCGCTCCCGTCGTCACGGTCGAGGCCAACTTCAAGGTCGGCGGCGATGAGACCCCGGCCGGCTTTCCCGGCATGGCCCACGCCGAGGAGCACATGGCATTCCGCGGCTGCGTAGGGATGTCCGCCGATCAGACCGCCGCCATCTACGCCGAGCTTGGCGGCCAGAACAACGCCGACACCCAGCAGAACATCACCCAGTACTACGCCACCGTTCCTGCCGCCGACCTCGACGTCGCACTGCAGGCCCAGGCCGCCTGTCTCCGCGGCGTCGATGACACGGACGCTGAGTGGAACCAGGAGCGCGGTGCGATCAAGCAGGAAGTGTCCCGCGACCTCTCCAATCCGACCTACAAGTTCATCAGCCGGCTGAACGAAGATCTCTTCGCCAACACGCCCTACGCGCACGATCCGCTGGGCACCAAGGCCTCCTTCGACGCCACCACCGGCGCCATGCTGAAGGACTTCTACGCCAAGTGGTACACGCCTTCAAACGCCATCCTGGTCGTGGTCGGCGACATCGACCCCGACAAGACCCTCGCCAAGATCAAGCAGCTCTATGGCGATATCCCCAGCCATCCGCTACCCGCTCATCCCGCTGTGAACCTGCAGCCGGTCAAGCCCGAAACCTTCACCCTCGATAGCAACCTGCCCTACGTGCTCGGCTTCGTCGCCTATCGCCTGCCCGGCACGGATTCGCCGGACTACGCCGCCGTGCAGATTCTCACCGACGTGCTCGGCAGCCAGCGCGGTGATCTCTACGGCATGGTTCCCGCCGGCAAGGCGCTGGCCGCGCAGTTCGCCATGGCTGAGAACTATCCGCAAGCCAGCGCGGGCTTCGGCGTCATCGTCGTTCCGGCCGGTGCCGACCCCCAGCCCGCCATGGGCGAGATGCGCCAGATCCTCGCCGGCTACGCGCAGAAGGGAGTGCCCGAGGACCTCGTCGCTGCTGCCAAGCGCAGCGAGATCGCCCAGGCCGAGTTCCAGCGCAACTCCATCCCCGGCCTCGCCAATCTCTGGTCGAACGCCCTGGCCGCCGAGGGCCGCGCGACCCCGGACGAGGATCTCGACGCCATCCGCAAGGTCACGCTCGCCGACGTAAACCGCGTCGCCAAACAGTACCTGCTCAACGCGAACACCATCACCGCCGTTCTGAAGCCCGCGCCCAACGGCCAGCCCACGGCCTCGAAGGGCTTCGGCGGCGGCGAAGAGGTCACCTCCGCCCCCACCAAGCCCGTGCAGCTTCCGGTCTGGGCCGACGCCTCCTTGAACCAGCTCAAGCTGCCCGAAAACGCCGTTTCCACCTCCGACACGACGCTGCCGAACGGCATCCGCCTCATCGTCCGCACCGACGCCACCAGCCCCACCGTCACCGTGCTCGGCTCGGTCAAGCGCAATCCCGATCTCGAAACACCAGCCGGGCAGGAAGGCGTCTCGAACGTGCTCGACGACCTCTACTCCTATGGCACCACCTCGCTCGACCGCCTCGCCTTCCAGAAGGCGCTCGACGACATTGCCGCCAACGAAAGCGCCGGAGCCCGCTTCTCGCTTAGCGTGCTCAAGGAGAACTTCTCTCGCGGCGTCGAGCTGCTGGCCGATAACGAGCTGCATCCGGCGCTGCCTGCGGACGCCTTCAAGACTGTCCAGCAGCAGACTTCGGAGTTTGTCGCCGGCAATCTGCAAAGCCCCGGCTACAAGACCTCGCGTGTGCTCGATATTGCCTTGGTCCCGGCAAAGGATCCTTCGCTGCGCGAAGCCACGCCCGCTTCGATCAACAAGCTCACTCTCGACGACGTCAAGCAGTTTTACGCAAAGACCATGCGGCCGGACATGACCACCATCGTCGTCGTCGGCGATGTGACTCCGCAGGACGCACGCGCCGTGGTCGAGAAATGGTTCGGCGCGTGGAAGGCCACGGGCGCGAAACCCGAGACCACCCTTCCGGCTGTTCCCGTCAACAAGGCGTCCGCGCAAAACGTCGCAGATGCTCAGCAGGTTCAGGACTCGGTCACGCTCTCTGAACAGCTGGATCTCAATCGCTTTGACCCGGACTACTACGCGCTCCAGTTGGGCACCCACGTGCTCGGCGGAGGCTTCTACGCGACGCGTCTCTATCACGACCTTCGCCAGATCGCCGGCTATGTCTATACCGTCGACGTTTCGCTCCGCGCCTCAAAGACCCGCGCCACCTACACCGTGACCTACGGCTGCGATCCCGGCAACGTCTCAAAAGCCCGCGGCCTGATCGAGCGCGACCTCAACCAGATGCGCAAGGAAGACGTCTCGGACGCCGAGTTGCACCAGGCCAAGGCCCTCCTGCTGCGGCAGATTCCGCTCAGCGAATCGAGCGAAGACTCCGTCGCCGGCGGCCTGCTGGCTCGAGCCGAGATGGGCCTGCCGCTCAACGAGCCCGTCCGCGCCGCGAAGCGTTACTTCGACCTGAGCGCCGCCGAGGTGAAGGCAGCCTTCGATCGCAAGATCACCACTGATAATCTTGTACAGGTCGTCCGGGGACCCGCGCCTCAGTAGTCCAATCTGAAGAAAAGCCTGAACGGAGCCAATTCCTCCGTTCAGGCTTTTCTTTGTTTGCACACTGTTGAGAAACGATTTGCATTCCCTTATTGCAAATGTAGTCTCATTTGATGCTGGGCGCATTCCATCCACTTCCCACCACCGTACTCTCCGGCTTCCTTGGCGCGGGCAAGACGACGCTGCTCAACCGAAGGGTGCTAAGACCGCAAAGAAAAGCCTTCGCTGATGCGCACCATCATCAAGCTCGTCTCCTCCTCAGGCTCCGGTCACTTCTACACCACCACCAAGAACCCCAAGCTGCATGGCGGCAAGCTCGAGTTGAGCAAGTACGACCCCAAGGTGCGGAAGCACGTTCTCTACCGCGAGGCAAAAGCGTAGTTGACGTCAACGTAACGAGATCTTCATGAGTCACACGCAACCAACCCACTGCCCGCGTCCTCTCCCCAGTTCCGTACGCCGGCGAGGCACGGCGCTGCTTCATCAGCAATGCTGGCTCTGGGGTCAGGACATCAAGCGTACCGAGGGAAACCTGCTGCTGCAGTATGGCTTCGACCGTGTCCGTCCGCCCGGCGGCACGGTTGGCTCTACGCAGTACACACTTGCGCTTGCGTGCACGAATCTCGTTCGGCTGTGGGGATTTGGATTTTACTTTGGTGCCGCCGAAGGACTGTACCTCAACCGCTACGACTTCACGCCGCGCGCCGCACTCTCAAGCGATCTCTGGCAGAGCGCGCAGGAGATGGCCGGCCTGCCCAGGGCCGCCGATCTCAGCTTGATGGCCTCCGCTCTCCACTGGATCTCCAACTATGAAGCCTGGGTCGCGGCCAGTATGGGCCCGCCCTATCGGCAGACCACCCTCGTCGGATGGAAGCTGCGTGCGTCCTCGCCCGCCTTGCTCGTGCGTGCCTGGAGCGAGCTTGCGCATGAGATCCAACACTGCAATCGAAGCGACAACGTCTCTGCCGATACTCAGCCCTGCCGATCGTTTCCTTCAAAACACACCAGGTTTCGTCTGCGCGCCGCACCCACACTGACGCTGCGCCACAGCTAGCGGTGGTCCTCCTAGCTCAAATTTCCTACTTGCTTTCGGTTTCGGTCCAGAGGAAGCTCATCTCGTCGGCGTAGTCCTTCACCAGCTGGGTTTGCGAGACGCCGGCACTATGGCCGCCCTTGAGGCTGTAGTGCAGCAGGATCGGGCGTCCGCTCGCACTTGCGGTCTGCATCAAGGGCGTCATCTTGCGCGCGTTCATGGGGTCGACGCGCGTGTCGCCGTCGCCGGTAAAGAAGAAGACGGCCGGATACCTGGTTCCGGCGTGCACGTTCTGATACGGCGAATACTTGAAGATGTACGGGAAGTCTTTCGCGTTCTCGGCCGAGCCGTACTCAGTCGTCCAGGTTCGGCCCATCTCGAAGTTCTGGTAGCGCAGCATGTCGAGCAGCGGATAGCCGCACCAAATAGCTCCGAACAGATCTGGCCGCTGGGTCATCGACGCGCCCATCAGGAGACCGCCATTCGACCGGCCGCGAATCGCAAAATGCTCGGGCGACGTGTACTTGTTCGCGATGAGGTACTCGGCCGCACCGAACCAGTCGTCGAAGACGTTCTGCTTATTGGCGAACATGGCGGCCTTGTGCCAGGTCTCGCCATACTCGTTACCGCCGCGCAGGTTGGGCAGCGCGAACCATCCACCCTGCTCCATCCACCAGGCGTACTCGGGGTTCCAGACGGGCAGCTCGCTGAGCGCGAAGCCGCCGTAGCCGGTCATCAGCAGGCGCTCGGTGCCGTCGCGCTTCAGGCCTTTTTTGCCCGCGAGGAACATGGGTACGCGCGTGCCGTCTTTGCTGGTGTAGAAGACCTGGTGGATCTCGTAGGCCGCGGAATCGAACGGCACGCTCTGCCGGTAGAAGATGTCCGCCTTGCCGCTCTGGGTGTCGTAGGCGTAGATGGTTGGCGGCGCGATGATGGAGTCGAAGGTGTAGAAGCCCTGTTTATCCTGCGCGCGGCCGGTAATGGTGGAGCCTGCGCCGAGGCTCGGGAACTCAACGTGCCCAAGCTGCTTGCCTTCAAGCGTGTAGCTGGTCACTTCGCTCTTGACGTCGTGGAGCCGGAGAACGAACATCTTATCGCCAACGATGTTGACCTGTTCGAGCACGTCCTTGCCTTCGGGCAGGACGGTCGGCCATTGGTCGGGACTCTTGCCGGATATGCAGCGGAGGATGCGTCCGTTAGGCGCGTTCCAGTCCGTGCGCACGAAGAAGTCGTCGCCATCTTCGAGTTCGCTGAAGCGGCTCTCGATGCCGTAGACGAGCTCGACGATGGGCGCGTCCGGCTTGCGCAGATCCTTGAGGAGGATATCTTCGCGTTTGGCGGGGACGCCATGGCCGATGTTGAAGATGAGCCAGTGTCCGTTATCGGAGGCCTCGACGGAGACGTTGTCGATCTCGCCCAGCGTCTCGCCCTTGTACTCATGGCCGAGGATGACGGCGTCGCCGGCGAGCGGGGTGCCGAAGACGTGATAAAAGACGGTGGTGCCCTGGCCGGGGAAGAACTTCGAGTAGTAGACGCCTTTTCTGTCCGGCAGCAGCGCGACGCCGTAGTAGCGCGCGCTGGGTAGTACGTCGAGCACATCCTTGCCGCTGATGACGTCGAGGAAGTGGACAGCGACTTCATCGGCGCCTCCGACGCGCACGCCATAGGTTACGACGGCCCCGTCGGCGGTGATGTTCATCAGGGCGACGGAGGTGTTACCGTCCGCGCTGAGCGTATTGCCGTCGATCAGCTTGCGGTTGGCTCCATGCAGGCCCGTGCGGACGTAGAGCGAGGCCTGGTTGTCCTCCTTCAGGCGCTGGCTGAAGAAGTAAAGATTGCCGCGCTGCCGGGGGACGCTCATGGTATCGACGCGCATGAGTTTGGCGAGCTCGGCCTCGGTCTGGGGTAGGGTTTTGACCTGGTCGAAGTACTTGGCGGTGTAGGCGTTTTCCGCGCCGATAAAGGCCCGCGTGGCCGGGCTGTGCGCATCTTCAAGCCAGCGGTAGGGGTCGGTGACGGCGACGGTCGCCGGTGTGCCGACGCTCTGATATTGGTCGGTGACGGGCTGCTGCTGCACCGCGGGCGGAGTGGGCAGGGTGATGCCGCTCTTGCCGGTAATTTGGGCGGGACTGTTGCTGCCGAGAGCGACTGCGAAAAAGAAAACGGCAGAGCTGAACGCGAGAGCCGCGGACCTTAGACAGGAGCGAAGGGCGATGAGCATAGGCGGAGTTTATCGCAAGTGCGAAGACTGAGAGTCAGAAGCTGGTGGTGAGACGGAGGAGGTTCGCCGGTGTTGACCTGGGCGAGGGCAGGGCTGGTGAGGGCGGCGAGGGCTAGGAGTCGGAACATGGGTGAGGGTCTCGGGGCTCAGCGCCATGATACGGCGGGTACCCTGCCCACCCCGTACTTTTTGGTTCAAAGTCTTGCAGGGATGAGGGTTAGAGGTGGACCTCGGTGTGGATTGGCGTAAGGCTGGGGTGGAGGCCTGGAGATCGGGCAGGGTGATGGGTTGGGTGGCTTGCTGCTGGAGAACCTCTTCTTTCTCCTCGTACCTGGCCCACTGCTCGAGGAGGATGTCTTCGAGGGTTTTGTCGGCGGGGTCTTTCTGGAACTCGGCTTCGGGGGCGAGGAGGCCGTGGGTGGGGTGGAGGACGATCTCCTCGACGTGGGGCTGGGGCTGAGGCTGCTTCTGGGCGTGCTTCTTGTTGGAGGTAGAGTTGGCGATGGGTTTGGGCAGGCTCTGGAGAGCGATCTGGAGGCCATAGAGGAGGAGGCCGGCGCGGCGCGGGTCGAGCTGGTTCTGGGCGATGCGGGCGAGGACTTCGCCGATCGAGAGCTGGACGGCGGCGCGGTCCTCGGGCATGGGGAGGGTGAAGGCTCCCTGGCGGGCGCGGCGGCGGCTGAGCTGGGGTACGGGCTTGCGCGAGGTGTGGTGGTAGTAGCAGAAGTCTTCGCCGCGGAGGCAGGGCGAGCCGCAGCGGCGGCCTTCGGTGAAGATGTGGCGGCACTGGAGGCGTTTGGGCTGGGCGGTCGATTCGGTGGTCGGCATATGGCTGGTCCCCCCACGGGACGGCTTTCTTTTGGTGCTGGATTTGGATCCGGAGGGCAAGGAGGAGCCAGGCTTGGGGAGCCGCGCGTCCTTCTTTTCCCTATAACTTAATTGTAGCAAACGTGTCAAGAGGGTGGAGAGAAGTGGATGAGGTTGTCGGACGATTTTGGAGAAGTAAGGAGAGGACTGGCACGGTTTATAGATTCGCGGAAGAGATGTTTTCCTTTGCGCGAGAGTCGGCATCCCATAGTTACGCTTGTCAAGTACGCCTGCGCGAGGAGATTGCCATGGCTACTTCAAAGCCCATCACCGATCCTGAGGAGATTCGTAGCTGGGCGCGGCGACACAACGCCGTACCCTGCGAACTGCTTCCACACATCGTGGATGGCGAGCCCGCTGTTCTTTGTTTTATGTACGAAACACAAGCTCGGGAACGCAACGACGTTCGCCTCATTCTTTGGGACGATTTTTTTGCCAAGTTCGATGCACTGGGCCTGAGCTTCGTCTATGACGAGGCGGTGCCTGGAAGCAACGAGATTCTGCAGATTGAGGAGAAGTCCGCTTACAGACCGCCAGCGTACAGGGTGTCCAAGTTAGACAACTAGGTGGGACCCTTACCGGCGTGCGCCGGGGAGCCTCGGCGCGATCTCGCAATGCGAGTCTGTTTGCTTACAGATGCTTCCTCAACTCCGGAAGCGAAACATTCAGACCGAGTGCCAATAGCTCGAGCAAGGGGACCTGAATCGGTTTACGCCCTTGCTCGAGATGGTTCATGAGTTTGCGGTTGATGCCAAGATCAGCGGCCATCCGCTGCTGCCAGAGCGGCCGTTTCTGGAGGAACGTACGAAGACGCATTCCGAAACGGCTGCTCACGTGTCTGGGGAGAGCCAATGCGGCGCGATCGGTGCATGGCACCCTTGGCTGATGGGGGTGTCTGCGTTGCAGGTGACCTGTCGTCATCGTTCTCGTACTCCGTCCCGGAAGGTGCAACCGGACGATTGCTGACAGCTTCAGGCAGATGCGAGTTCGAACCCGTCTAGGAAGTCTTGGGCCCAGAAGTAAGCCGTTGGACCTGATCCGCCTGAGGACCTTTCTCACCATTGATAATGTCGAAGGAGATTGTTTCTCCCTCCTTCAGACTCTTATAGCCGTCGATTTGAATCGACGTATAGTGAACGAACACATCCGGACCATCCTCACGGCCAAGGAAGCCATAACCCTTGGCATTGTTGAACCATTTCACGACACCGGTATATTGCGCCATCGTTCTACCTCGTTCCATGTTCGTTGGTGAGAAAAGGAGTGACTTTTTCGTGCCGAGATCCTGGGCTGCCGGACGTTTGGCACGAAGCGGCAGGTCTATGCTGCGAGTTCTTCGGCGTTTGCGGCCGAGGAACGCTCATGAATCAAGACTTCGGCAAGTGTTGCTTCCAAGTGCGGCAGACGGCAGGGTTTGCTGATGTAAATCCAGTGTCTATCGTGGATTTCCTGAAGGGTTTCGGAGGAAAGCGTGCTGCCGGTGAGGACGATAACCGGCAGGGGAGGGCAGATGCCGGTCAGTTCCCGGGCTAGTTCCACACCTGATTTCCCGGGCATTTCGAAGTCGGTGAGCAGGAGATCGATGGCTGGGTGAGAGTGGAAGGCGGAGCACGCGAGTTGCGCATTCGCGCATGCGATGACCAGGTATCCCATGGCGGTGAGACTGCATTCCATCACATAGCGCAGGTCATCATTGTCCTCGGCCAGGAGAACGGTTTTAAGCTGTCCGGAGTATTTCTGCTGGGGCGAGGGGAAATCCAGCAGAGGCGGCGGCGATGGAGCAACGTCCAGGGAGATCGCCTCGAGAAGATTCATGACTGGTCCGATTCTGTCCGGTAATTCACCGGCGCTGACTGAAGTAACTCCATCATGTGGGAAGATGATTTCCTGGTCTGTGCGAATTCGCACTTAGCACGAATCGGTGTTTCCGGCAATAACTGAGCAGAATCACTTTGTCGTTTAGCCGACATACTCGGGCTCCGATCCTCTATAGTGAAAGAGGAAAAACACGTGGCAACGGGTATCTTCGCCTGGTCAGAGGCAAACCACCGGCTCGCCGAAATTCTCTGAGAGCTCCAGGCGAGCGAGTCAACACACAGTTAGGACCGAACGATGCGCGCAGGCCCCTTTAGAAACACTCTCCTCCAACACCTCGATCCGGAGACCATCGGCCGGCTGCAACTCCGGCCTGTCGCACTGCCCATGCATCATGAACTGGAGGCTCCCGGAAAAACGATCCAGCATCTTTTCTTTCTGGAAGAAGGAATCGCCTCGATGACGACCGCCTTTGAGGACGGATCCCAGGTAGAGACCAGCATGTTCGGCTATGAATCTGCGGTGGGCATATCGGGACTGATGGGGGTGCGACACAGCCTGAACAACATCTTCATGCAGCTGGCAGGGCACGGTTATGAATGCCCGCTCCAGGTGGCGCGTGCGGAGTTCCGGCGGAACGGCAAGTTTCAGCATCTGGCGCTCCGCTATGTTCAAGCCCAGCTGACGCTTTCTACGCAGAACGCGGCGTGCAATGCCATGCATACGTATGAGCAAAGGCTGGCTCGCTGGCTTCTGATCTGCTGTGACCGCGCCAAGCAGACGCATCTGGAGATGGCTCAGGAGTTTGTGGCTCAGATGCTGGGCAGCACACGGTCCACGGTGTCGATTGCGGCGGCGCATCTCAAGGCAAAGGGCCTGATCGACTATCGCCGGGGGTCGATTCAGATTCTGAATATACAAGGGCTGGAGGCTGAGGCCTGCGAGTGTTACCGTGTGGTGCGCGCGCACCTGGAAAATCTGGATGACTTCGATACCGGCTTTATTGTTTAGCGGTTTTCGCTGCACTTGCAGGAGCAAAGAATTCGTACCAGGGCCTGGGATTCGTCCCGAGGACAACCGATGCAGAAAAAAGCTTTTCGGAACTCTCTTCTTCAGCACCTGGATGCAGGCACGATTCAGCGCCTTCAGCTTCATCCTGTCGCGCTCGACCTGCGACAAAATCTCGAGGTCCCAGGGGAGGCCATTCGGCATATTTTCTTCGTAGAGGAGGGGATCGGTTCGATGACGACCATCTTCCGGGACGGCTTTGAGGTGGAGGTGAGCATGTTCGGCTACGAATCGGCGGTAGGCATTTCGGCTCTGATGGGGACCAAGCACAGCCTGAACCGAGTGTTCATGCAGCTTGCTGGTCATGGCTACTCGTGTTCTCTGAAGGCGGCGAAGGAGGAGTTTCTGCGGCATGGAGACTTCCATGACCTGGCGCTGCGCTATGTGCAGGCGCAGTTGACGCAGGCTACGCAATCGGCCGCATGTAACGTTCACCACAGCCACGAGCAACGACTGGCGCGCTGGATCCTGATCTGTTCCGATCGCACGCAGCAGGATGTGTTGAAGCTGTCTCAGGAGTTTCTGGCGGATATGCTGGGGAGCGCGCGGCCTACGGTGACGATTACCGCTCGCACTCTGAAAGCCAAGGGCCTGATTACGTATTCGCGAGGCACCATCCACATCCTGGACCGGGAAGGACTGGAGAAGGAGGCCTGTGAGTGTTACCAGGTGGTGAAGAGCCACCTGGACAACTTTGCTGAATTCGATACGGCGTTTGCCGTTTAGTTATTGCAAGGCTCGTCGATTACCATTCGATGTCTTCTTCCCTGAGTTGTTTACACTCCGGGAGCTTGGAAAAGAGAAAAGCGGAAGAGTAGAAAGCACACTGGCCGTCCTCAAACCTGATGACGAGACCTGTATTGAGCCTCTCTGCTGTGATGATGCGTGGAACACCGGAAATGACCATGTCTAAGGATGAACGGGTAGGACACTTGTTGTCTGTCATGGGGATTGCGTTAGAGGATTTGTGTGGTCAGCGGGGTTCGGCTTGCATCATCAGGGGGCCTTTGGGGCGGAGGGTGATCTTGGCTTGGGGCTCGGGCGGCGTGGCGGCGGCGTAGCGGAAGCGGAAACGGCTGGCGAGGGTGGCGATCGAGAAGACGCCTTCCATCCAGGCGAAGGATTCGCCGATGCACTGGCGGGAACCTCCTCCGAAGGGGAAGTAGGTGTATTTATGGCGGGCGGCCTTGGCTTCGGGGGTGAAGCGGTCGGGGTCGAAGCGGAGGGGGTCGGGGAAGTACTCGGCGGTGCGGGCCATCATGTACTGGGAGAAGAAGAAGTGGGCTCCGGGGGGGATGCGGTAGGGGCCGAGGGTGACGGGACGGGTGCTCATGCGGCCCATGGCCCAGGCGGGGGGGAAGAGACGCATGCTCTCGGCGAAGACCTGCTCGGTGTAGCGGAGGGCGGGGTAGTCGGCGAGGGTGGGGGCGCGGGGGCCGGTGGGGGTGCCCAGGACGGCGTCGAGTTCGGCGTGGAGGCGGGCTTCGACTTCGGGGTTCTGGGAGAGGAGGTACCAGGTCCAGGTGAGGCCGTTGGCGACGGTCTCATAGCCGGCGAGGAAGATGGTGAGGACTTCGTCCTTGACCTGGGTGTCGGACATGGACTCGAACTGGCCGGTGGGCTGGCCTTCGGGGTCGAGGATCTCGGCGCGGGAGCTGAGGAGCATGGTGAGGAGGTCGCCGCAGTCTTCGAGGCCTGCGTCCATGGCGGCGCGCTTTTCGTGAATGAGGCGGTCGACGACTTGATCGAGCGAGGCCTTGGCGCGGCGGAAGCGGGTGATGCCGGGGATGGGGAGGTGGAGAAAGCGCTCGATGGCGGGGAAGGCGACGATGAAGTTGTAGAGGTCCATGATGGTGTTGACTTCGTCGTTGATGCGGAGGATGTCGGCGGTGACCTCGGTGTCGAAGAGGGTGCGGGCAACGATTTCAAGCGAGAGGGACATTGAGGCGGCGGCGATGTCGAAGGGGGCGTTGGTGGGGATGTTGCGGGAGGCGGAGAGGGCGGAGGCGACGATCTGGTCGGCGTAGGCGGCGATGCGCTGGCGATGGAAGGCGGGGGCGGCGATGCGGCGCTGGCGCATGTGGAAGGGCTCGTCGGAGGTGATGAGGCCTTCTCCGAGGAGGATCTTCATGCGGCGGACGGTGCGCTCCTTGACGAAGGCGGAGGCCTGGGTGACGAGGATTTCGCGGATGTAGTCGGGGTCGTTGATGAAGACGATGGGGGTGCCGAGGAACTGGTAGTGGCTGATGTTGCCGTAGGTGCGGTGGAGGTGCTCGAAGAGGAGGATGGGGCTGCCGAGCTTGACCCAGGGCTTGAGGGCGTAGAAGGGTAGGCTGTGAGGCAGGCCGGGGGGGAGGATCCACTCGCCGCGGAGCCTGGGTGGGTGAGTGGGGGGCGCGGGGGTGAGGGTGGGGAGGGTGGTGGACATGAGTTATTTGAGGCGGGTGGTGACCAGGGTGGCGATTTCGGCGGCGATCTCGGGGATGGAGGCGGGGCTGCGGAGGACGTGGACGCGGTGAGGGTCGCGGAGGGCAATGGCTTCGTAGCCGGCGGCGACGCGGTGGTAGAAGGCGTCGGGTTCGGCTTCGAAGCGGTCTGGAATGTGGGCTCGGATGCGGGCGCGGGCTAGGGCGGCGTCGGGCATGAGGAGGAGGGTGAGGTCGGGCTGGAGGTTGTGGCAGAGGGTTTGGTGGAGGGCGAGGATTTTGGCGGAGCCGAGCTGGCGGCCGAAGCCCTGATAGGCCTCGGAGGAGTCGGTGTAGCGGTCGCAGAGGACGATGGAGCCGGCGGCGAGGGCGGGCTCGATGACTTCGGCGATGGACTGGGCGCGGTCGGCGAACATGAGGGCTAGCTCGGCGAGGGGGGAGATGGGGGATTCGGTGCGGGAGTCGAGCAGGAGGGTGCGGAGGCGGTCGCCGAGGGGGGTGCCTCCGGGCTGGCGGAGGGTGACGACGGGACGGTCTTGGGCGCGGAGGTAGGCTTCCAGGAGGTGGAGCTGGGTGGTTTTGCCCGAGCCGTCGAGGCCCTCGAAGGTGAGGAAGAAACCGCGTGCCATGAGGGTAGTTTAGCGGCTTGGGTGGTTGGATTTCGGGGGGCTTGTTGGCGGGGTGAATGTGTGGGCGGATTCGGTTCTGTAGCAAATTGAGTCACGGCTGATGTTTTCGATCAGTGTGCCGATAAGGGAGGGAGACGAGGATTGCCGGTATGAGGATCGAGCAGCGGTGGCTACGGGGTAGCGGTATCGCGAGGAGGATTGTGCTGCTCCTGTGCCGGTTTTTCGAGTGGCTGGCCGAGCGGGGCGGGAGAGCCGAAGTTTGGACGACCGAGCGCGTCCCAGGTAAAGCGCTGGATGCGCGGGGAGCGCAGGTTCGTGCAGCCCTCACCGGGAGCGGGATTGGCGTGGTAGATGATCCAGTCTTCGTGGCCGTCGGGGGATTGGAAGAAGCCGTTGTGGCCGGGGCCGAAGGCCTGGGCGGCGGGGTCGGTGGAAAGGAGGGGGTGATCGAGCTTGGTCCAGGACTTTTTGTTGAGAGGATCTGCGTTGAGCGGCGCTTCGAGGGCGCCGAGGGTGTAGGAGTCGGTCCAGCAGCCGGAGGCGGAAAATACGAGGAACATTTTGTTGCCGTGGGCGAGGAACTCTGGGCCTTCGTTGACCTTGACGTGGCGATTGGGGAGGTCGCCGTGCGTCTCCCACGGGTACTTGGGTTTCGAGATTTCAATGCGCTTGGAGTCGATTGTCCAGGGATTGCTCATGTGGGCAATGTAGAGACGCTGCTCGCCGTCCCTGTCTTTCTTCCAGCCGGACCAGACGAGGTAGTGCTGGCCTCGGAGCTCGAAGGTGGTGGGATCGATGGCCCACTTGTTGCTTACGTCGGTGACCTGGCCTTTGAGGGTCCAGGTTCCCTCGAGGGGATCGTCACTTTCGTTTTCGACGACGTACAGGCGGTGAGAGGCGTTGTCGCCGGCATCGGCGGCGAAGTAGATGTACCACTTATCGTTCCAGCGGTGGAGCTCGGGCGCCCAGAGTTCGTTCGACCAGGGATGGCCGGGCTCGGGAGTCCAGACGACCTTCTTCTCGGCGTGACGCAGGTCGGTAATGTCGATGGTTTTGCGCAGCGTGAGGTTAGTGGCGGAGGTGTTCGAGTAGAGGTAGAAGCCTTTCCACGAGACTACCCACGGATCGGGGCCGCTTTGAAGGAGGGGGTCGGTAAAGGTGCCAGAGGATGGGGCGCTTTCCGATGGGAGAGTCGGAGGAGTGAGCTGGGCTGGACTGCTGGAGCCTGGAGCGAGGGTTGCAAAAGACAGGGCTGCGACGAAGATGCGAGCAATATGCGGGGACTTCATCGAGGCTTGGTCCTGGACAGATGGTTTGCAGATCGTGGCGATCGACACGTGTGCTTGGATGCTTCTGCGGAAGAGATGACCTGGCAGGACAGGGTAGCCGGTAAAGCTGGAAGGGAAGGTGGGACAGTTGGGAGAGCACGCGACTACCGAGCACGACTAAGCCGGCTTGAACGACGCACCATTCGTTCTGGATTCGGGTGAGTGCGGCGGCGATCCTATAAAGACCAGCAAGGACCAACTACGGAGATTGTGGCTTCGACAGAATGACGACCTGTTTGGTTGGGCTGCTTGGCGGGTTTGACACTTGCTTTGGTGCTTGCCCGGTCGGCAGCTTGCCCGTTCAGCACCTGCGTCGTTTGTCCATGGCGCTGCACGTAGGAGTTCAATTTGCGGGAGAGTAGCGCAGCTTGCGTGTTCATGGAACTTCGTGCTCGCGGCTTGCGTAGACTTGTCGACAGCCTAAGGTGAGTACTTCTGCTGTCCGGAGGATTTCTTCATGTTCTGTCTGCAATGCGGCCACTCATCTACAACTGAGGTCAACTTTTGCTCTTTTTGCGGCGTCGCTATCGAGAAGCCCACCGGCTTAAGCCAGAGACGGCTGCTCCGGCCGCGTCATCCGCGTGCAATTGCCGGGGTCTGCTCCGGCATTGCACTCTTCTACGGCTGGGACGTTACCGTGGTGCGAATCCTGTTTGCGATCTTTACGTTCCTCACCACGGGAGTCGGTATTCTGGTGTACGTGGCGGCGTGGCTGCTGCTTCCGGAGGCACAGTACGCGCTTGCCCCTGGCAGCCGCACGGGCTCGCCGGTGTGACTGTCTTGCCTGCCAAACGAATTTCCTGAGGAGTTCACCATCGCAGCAACTGTCGTCAACCCGCGCCCTTTTGCTTATCGGAAACGCCTACTGTGTTGCGATCAGAGTTCGCTGTCGGACCTGGCCGAGGAGTACGGGACGCCGTTGTACGTCTACTCACAAAGGCATATTTTGGGCCGGCTTGCGTTGTTTCAAGAGGCGCTCGCAGATGTGCCGCACACGCTTTGCTATGCGGTGAAGGCGAACTCCTCGCTCGCGCTGCTGAAGCTGCTGGCGGAGCAGGGTGCGGGCTTTGACATCGTCTCGGGCGGTGAGCTTGCGCGAGTGGTTCGCTCCGCCAAACGAGCCGTGG
>CAXSDM010000014.1:0-4899 GCA_964235575.1 uncultured Acidobacteriaceae bacterium
AGAGGTGCTCGCCTACGTTCAGGCGAACGTGCGGGCGTAGCGGAGCATGGCCTCGCGGGGACAGATTGCGCGCGTGTCGGCGTGCTCGCTGGCGGCGGCCGGAGCACTGTGCGGGCTGGGCTACTACGGTATCAGTTACCCGGAGTCGCAGTTTTTTGGCCGGACGCTGGTTGCTCCGCCGCGTCCGGATGAGATTGCAGTGACGTTCGATGACGGGCCAAATCCCGTGGCTACGCCTCGCTTGCTGGACGTGCTGGCGCGCCATCAGGTGCGGGCGACATTTTTTCTGATTGGCGACTTTGCTCGACAAGAGCCTGGGCTGACGCGCCGGATTGCGGAGGAAGGACATCTTGTCGGCAACCACACGATGCATCATCCTTGGCTTCCGCGGCTGTCGTCGGCGCGCATCCGGGAGGAGATCGCCGGGTGCAACCACGTGCTTGAGGACATCCTGGGTGCGCCGGTGCGCTTTTTTCGGCCGCCTCACGGGGCACGGAGGCCAGCGGTGCTCCGGATCGCTGCAGACCTTGGACTGAGAACGATGATGTGGAATCTGATCGCCGAAGACTGGAAGCCGCAGTCGGCTGAGGCGCTGCTTGCCCGGCTTGAGCGAGGAATTGCGAGCAATCGGCGGCGCGCGCGCGGGACGAACGTGGTTCTTCACGATGGCGGCCAATCGGCGTTGGGTGAGCCGCGCCTGCCGACGGTGCGGGCGGTCGAGCTTTTGCTGGAGGTCAGGGTACATGGACGGTCGTTCGTTACTCCAGCGGACTTCACCGCAGCATCGTCGTAAACTGGCCGAAGGGAGATCGCGCCATGACCTTTGATAAGCCCTTTGATCGGATTACCGCAGATCCCGACAAGATGGGCGGCAAACCCTGCATTCGCGGTATGCGGATCACCGTTCGTCGTGTCCTCAGTATTCTTGCCACCTATCCCGACAAAGCGAAGCTCTTTGAAAATTATCCCGATCTCGAAGAGGAAGATCTAACGCAGGCCCTTGAGTTTGCGGCGGAGCATTTCGACTATGCTGCTTCGTCCTCCCGGGTAGCTTAGTCGAGTGCGATTGTTGCTGGACCAGAACATCCCTTACCTCGCGGCGGCAAAGCTGAGAAGCATGGGCCATGAAGCCATTCACTCAACAGAAATAGATTTTAGCCTCGAGCCCGACTCTGCTTACCTGAGTCTGGGCATCGCTGAGAATAGAGTGGTCGTTACATTTGACGTGGACTTTCACGCCATTTTGGCGAGAGCAGGTATGCCGCTGCCGTCGGTCATCGCATTCGCATCCAGAGCGCCGACGAGCAACTGCTCGCCGGTCTCGTCGATGAACTCTGCAGGGAGTACGAAGGTCCGCTCCTCGATGGTTGTGCGATCTCGACGGACGGTAAATCTCATCGCGTTCGCATGCTCCCAATCAGACCCCGAACGTAGCGAAGGAAAGCTTTAGGCGCTCTGCCCGGCGGACCCGTTAAGAGCATGAGTTACGAGTCATTTCGGTAACATTCCTTCGCGAGACAGGAGTCGCCTCAAGTATCATCGTGCACACACCATGAGCACCGCATCCGCCATCCCTGCCGTTACGCAGAACGCCGCGCCCGAGCACCTCTCCATGGGCGAGGTGTTGCGTGTGCCGGTGATGCGGCGGCTCTGGACCGCGCAGGTCGTCTCCACCTTTGGCGACTTCCTCGCCCTCTTCGCCGTCATCAACTTTCTCACCTTCCACCTCAACGCGCAGCCGCAGCAGGTCACCGGTTTGCAGATCGCTTATCTGCTTCCTATCGCGGTGCTCGGCGTGCTTGCCGGCGTGTTCGTGGATCGCTGGCCGCTGAAGCCGACCCTGGTCACCTCCGACCTGATCCGCGCCGTGCTTTGTCTGCTCCTGCTGCTGGCCGGAACGGTGCTGCACTTCTACTTTGTGCTGGCCGCGATCAGCGTTGTCTCGAGCTTCTTTGGTCCGGCCCAGGGTGTGGCGATCCGGTCGGCGGTGCCGCTGCATGGGCTGCGCTCGGCCAATGCGCTCATGCAGCAGGTCATGTTCGGCATGCGCGTCGTCGGCCCGCCGATCGCCGGGCTCCTCTACGCGCTGCTGGGAGCGCGCGTCTGCTACGTCGCGGACTCCGTGAGCTTCCTCTGCTCCGGATTGCTCATCGCCTCACTCGCGCTCAACAAGCCCTTCACCGAAGCTTTCAGCGGTACGCCTCCGCCACCCTCCGCCGCTCCCAGCAAAGGCCTTGCGTCCATTCTGCCGGATATGCGCGAAGGGATTAACTTCATCGTGCACCACGCGGAGGTGTTGTTTGTCATCCTTGCGCTTGCGGCCGGAATGTTCATCATCGGCTGCTTCGGCCCGCTGATCGCCGTTTATACGCGCGACTCGCTGCACGCCTCAACCGGCATTTACAGCATCATCTCGGCGATGATCGGGGCCGGCATGCTGGTCGGCGTCAACATCCTGAACACCGCGGGCAAGAAGCTCAAAAACACGACCCTGGTCTACTCCGGCTTGGGCGGCATCGCCGTCGGTCTCTGTCTGCTGGCCGGCATCCCGCATGTGTGGGCGGCCATTGTTGCCGACGGAATCATTGGCTTCGCCGTTGCCGCCATCGTGGTTCCGGCCAACGTTCTGATTCAGCAGGAAACGCCGCCCGCGCTGATGGGTCGGGTGGGATCGACCAACATGAGCCTGATCTTTACCGCGCAAATCCTGGGCCTGGTGCTCTCCGGCCTCCTGGCGCAACGGATCGGCGTACGCAACGTCTTCGCGTTATGCGCGGTGCTGCTGATCGTGCTTGTATCGATGGGCAAGCTTTTCATGGAGCCTAAGCCGCAGGCCGTCTCCGCCTGATCGGCTCGGCTGTCTGATTCGGAGCCAGGAAACAACTCGCGGTCGCTTGTCAGTCTCTCACCTAAGTGAAAGGAGCAGACATGACCAAGTGGAACGTTCTTGCGCTTTCTGCTTTTGCATTAACCGTGGCGAGTGGACTCTCGGTTGCACCAGCACAGATCTCCGTCAATATCGGAGCCGAGCCGGGTTGCCCCTACGGATATTTTGATTATTCGCCTTACTCTTGCGCGCCCTACGGATATTACGGACCGGATTGGTTCAGTGGAGGACTCTTCATCGGCGCCGGTCCCTGGTATCACGGGCGCCGCGGCTTTTACGGACACGTGGACAATCGGTACGATCCGCATCATGGATACGCCGGACCTGTGCCGAATCGTGGTGACCAGGCGTTCAGTCACTTCCGAGGGAATGAGGCGCGTGATGGCCAAGGTCATATCGGCAATGCCGGCCATGAACCCGGAGGCGAGCGTAGCGCCGGTTTCCAGGGTGGCGGCCATCCGGGCGGCGGCGGCCATGAAGGCGGCGGCCGCCACTAACGCTCTGTGGTGAATGAAGGGGCCTGATCTGTTCAGGTCCTTCATTTCTTTTAAGAACTAAGATCCGGACTTAGCCTGCTGGACCATCTCCACCAGTGCCTGCCGGGTCTCCAATAGAGTCTTTACTTCGCGTGGAAAAGCAATTCTCGTACCCTTCATTCCATCGGCGGTCTTGAGTCTCAGGTAAAAGCCGAGACGATCGATGGAGGTCATGTTGGCTTCCGTGGCTTCCAGGCCCGCGTGTCTGCGCGTTAGCAGGATCATGGAGTCGACATGGTCTGCATTCATGTGCTCCAGAATCGCAGCGGCCTGTGCGGCGAGCGGATCGGGCGAAGCTCGGTCATAATCTGCCGCTTCCACCCAGCCCATGACGCCGAAGCCTCCGACGTAGTAGAGGTCGACGGGCTCCAGACGGAAGAAATGGAAGTCGGCGAAGTCGACCCAGTAGCGGCTGTTCTCATGCACGGCCAGGTAGGTCTCTCGTGCGAAGGCCAGGTCGCTTTCCGGTATCTGGGTGGCGTTGCCGACCAGCGTAGCGCGCGCGGCCCCGAGCGGGTCTCCGTCTTCACCAGCCTGCGTGACGAAGAGGCTGGCGCGTGGGTCTGCCCGAAGATTCTGGGTGTGCATGGCCATGTTACTGATCAGAAAGAGCGGCCGGCCCTGCGCGTCGAGCGCGTATGGCATCAGCGAGCCAAACGGGAAGCCCGCGTGCTTGCGAGACAAGGTGCAGAGCGTAGCGGTAGTGGCTCGCGAGAAGAGTGTGCGCACGCGCTCGGCGTGGCTTGGCTCCGGCACGTGCGGCAGCGCGGGACCCGTATAGGCGTGTTGGCGTGGAGCGGCTGTGGAGTCGGACGGCATGGAAGACCTCGGGCTGAGCTGATTCTAGTCTGCTCGCCCTGACCCGTCGGTGGGATTGCGTTGGCGGCTGTGCCGGCTGAAGCTGGGCGAAGAGGATGAAGCCGAATGCAAGCGCAGCTGAGCAAGTCAATTGCCCCGCGAGCTCCCGGCCGGTTCGCAGGCTGGAGTCTTGCGCTGCAGCGCGCCTGCGTGATGGATCTAGGAACCCTGGCGCGGAGGCTCGGCCGCGATCGCACGCAGCCGGCGCACCTGTACCTCGGCGAGCGCGGCGAGTTGGAGGCGCTCTTCTTTCTCAGGCGGCAGGGCTACCTCGTAACGGCCCGGCGCTGGCGTGCCCCCGAGCTCAGCGGCGACCTGGACCTGGTCGCGTGGGAGGGCGACACGCTGTGTTTTATTGAGGTGAAGACTCGCTCGCAGCGCGACCAGACTCCGGCAGCGCTCGCCATTGGCCAGGCAAAGCGAGCCATGTTGAGCCGAATGGCGCGGGAGTACCTGCGCACCCTGCCCCGGCCGTCGCGGCTGGCGGACGCAGAACACGTGCTGACCCGCTTCGACTTTGTGTCGGTGTACCTGCTTCGAAGTGGAACGGAGTGCGAACTGCTGCGCGATGCCTTCGATTGGCGAAAAGACCAAAGCTCCCGGTATGGTGTCTAAGTA
>CAXSDM010000014.1:4999-11334 GCA_964235575.1 uncultured Acidobacteriaceae bacterium
TAACTGCTGCTAGGATGGCAGTCTTGGAGGTAGCTCGTATGTCCACTCTGGTCGCACCCCTCACCGCGCCTCCCGCATCGTCTCAGCCGCGCGAACTCTCGCATTGGATCGGCGGCCGAGCTGTACCGGGAACGTCGGGCCGGTTCGGCGATGTGTTCCATCCGGCCAGCGGACAGGTGCAGGCGCGTGTGCCCCTGGCAAGCGAGGCGGAGGTCGAGGCTGCGGTATCTGCCGCGTCGGCCGCATTTCCGGCGTGGTCCGCGCAGCCTCCGCTGCGGCGTGCGCGCGTGCTGTTCCGCTTTCGGGAGATCTTCGAGCAGCGCCTGGATGAGATTGCCGCGGTGATTACGCGCGAGCACGGCAAGGTGAACTCGGACGCTCGCGGGGAGGCGATGCGCGGGCTCGAGGTGGTCGAGTTTGCGGCCGGCATCCCGCAGCTGCTCAAGGGCGAGTACACCGAGCAGGTAGGTCCGGGCATCGATAGCTGGAGCCTGCGGCAGTCGCTCGGCGTGGTCGCCGGCATCACGCCGTTCAACTTTCCGGCCATGGTGCCGATGTGGATGTTTCCCGTCGCGCTCGCCTGCGGCAACACCTTTGTGCTGAAGCCAAGCGAGCGTGATCCGAGCGCCTCCCTGCTGATGGCGGAGATGCTGCAGCAGGCCGGGCTGCCCGATGGCGTCTTCAACGTGGTGCACGGGGATAAGTCGGCTGTGGATGCGCTGCTGCGACACCGCACGATACAGGCTGTAAGCTTCGTCGGCTCCACACCGATTGCGGAGTACGTGTATCGCGAGGGCACGAAGGCCGGTAAGCGGGTGCAGGCGCTGGGCGGCGCGAAGAACCACATGATCGTGATGCCGGATGCGGACCTCGACCAGGCGGCGGATGCGCTGGTGGGCGCGGCGTACGGCTCGGCCGGCGAGCGCTGCATGGCCATCTCGGTGGCGGTGACAGTAGGTAGCGAAACGGCTGACGCGCTGAAGACAAAGCTGGTGGAACGGATTGCCAAGCTGAAGGTTGGGGACGGTGCGGACGATCTGCCCGGGAGCGCGGTCGACCTCGGGCCGCTGGTGACGCGGACGCACCTTGACAAGGTATCGGGTTATCTCGAGACAGGCGTACGCGAGGGAGCGGAGCTGGCCGTCGACGGACGAGACGCGTCACTGCCTGCTGGCGAGGGCTTCTTCCTGGGCGCGTGCCTCTTCGACCACGTGAAGCCGGAGATGCGAATCTACCGCGAGGAGATCTTCGGGCCTGTGCTGGGCATTGTGCGCGCCAGCAGCTTCGAAACCGCGCTTCAGCTGGTCAACGAGCACGAGTTCGGCAACGGCACCAGCATCTTCACCCGCGACGGCGACACGGCGCGGGACTTCGCGCATCGGGTGCAGGCGGGCATGGTCGGCGTGAACGTGCCGATCCCGGTGCCGATGGCATTTCACAGCTTCGGCGGCTGGAAGCGCTCCTTATTCGGCGATCACGCCGTGCATGGGCCGGAGGGCGTGCGCTTCTACACGCGCATCAAGACGGTAACCAGCCGCTGGCCAGCCGGCATCCGTACAGGGGTAGACACCAGCATGCCCACGCTGGGCTGACTGCTCTCTCCGCCTTGCTCCGATGTGCTTCGCAAGAGGCAGTCGGTCGGGGGATATACAAGATACTTATCCGCGGTATAGCCTCTTATCAGTTTAAAGAGCTTTTTCAAGAGCCACGTGGAACGACCGCTGTCGACTTACTCCTGGATCTGACTGCACGGTTGTCAATTCGAGTAAGAGGACGCCCCCATGAAAGCGATTTCCTATAGCATCTCCGCACTTCTTCTTTTTTCCTTGTGGGTCCCGGTTCAGGCGCAGAAGGGCACCTGTCAGGGCATGTCCCTGGGCCGTAACGCGAGCCTGAACGGCTTTGTTCCCTTCCCGGCTACGGATCCGTGGCGGCTCGACATCACCCATGCCACGGTGGATGGGAATTCAGACGCCATCCTGGCGACCATCGGCACTACCCTCAAGCTGCATCCAAACTTCGCCTCAGACATCGAGGGCGGATCGTACCCGGGCATCCCGTACCAGGTGGTCAGCGGGCAGGCGCTGGTGCCGGTAACCTACGACGCGTACGGCGACCAAAGCGATCCGGGGCCGATGCCGATTCCAGCGGACGCGTTGATCGAAGGCTACCCGCATCCGGCAGGAAGCGACCGGCACGTGCTGGTGCTCGACCGCGACAACTGCTTTCTCTACGAGCTGTTCAGCACCTCGATCAACAGGGAGACGGGCAAGGTGAAGGCGGCGTCGGGCGCGATCTTCGACCTGAACACGAACAGCGCGCGGCCCTATCTCTGGACATCGTCGGACGCGGCCGGGCTGCCGGTCTTTCCCGGGCTGGCGCGCTATGACGAGGTGAAAACGGGCGCGATCCATCATGCGCTGCGGTTTACGCTTCCGCAGACGGTGGCGGCGATCGTGCCGCCGGCCAAGCACTATGCGGCGAACTCGTCCGAGCAGTACGGGCCGCCGATGGGCATGCGGCTGCGGCTGCGGGCGGACTTCGACATCTCCGGCTTCACGCCGCAGGCCAAGATCGTGCTGCAGGCGCTGAAGACGTACGGGATGATCCTGGCCGATAACGGCGGCGGCGCGATGTTCGTCACCGGGGTTCCAAATGATCATTGGGACAACGACGATCTGCACAACCTGACCGGGGTGACGGCGGCGGACTTCGAGGTGCTTCAAGAGCAGCCGCTCTATACCGCATCGACGATTCCGACCGGACCCGCGCCGAAGATTGAGAGCTTTACGGCGACGATGACGCCTGCGGGCACGGTGCTGAACTGGACGTCTACGGGGGCGTCGTATTTTGTCATTTCGCCCACGGTCGGGGCGGTGCGGGGGAACACGGTGACGATCCCAACACCGACGGCGACGACGACCTACACCCTCTCTGCGACCAACGAGTATGGGCGCAAGAAGAAGACGGTGGAGGTGACGGTCCCCTAACGGTGGCGAGGCATATATATAGATAGGGTGCGAAGAGGTCCTTCGTACCCTATCTATTTGGGTGGCTTGGTTGGGTGGCTAAGGGATGGCGCGTCGGGATCGGACGGCGGCAGGGCGTTAGGGTCGGTCGGAGGCGGCGTCGCCGTGGGGGCAGCCGGCGCCTGGCCGGGCTTCGCGGCGCCATCGGCAGGTAAATCTTCGCCGTTGTAGATGATGCGGGACTTGGCGTGGAAACGCTTGTAGTCGTCGTAGTGCACGGTGTAGCGCAAATGGACGTCCATGGGCATGGCCCCTTGCTGCGCGGGAAAGTGCAGCGTGCCATCGGCCTTGGTGTAGACGGGGAACCAGTTGCCGCCGTCGACCTCGGAGTAGTAGGTGGTGTAGGGCGGGGAAAGGTCCTCGTGGCCGCGCTTGAGAATGTCCGGCACACTTTTGCCGTTGATGAGCACGATCTCGAACTGCTGCTGATCGACCCAGACCTTGCCCTGGAAGTAGCGCTTGTTCTTCTCGATGACCTTGGGTTTGCAGTCGAAGACGTAGGTGTCGATCTCGTCGACGTGCTGCCGGCCAAGGTAGGTGAGGTCGTACTCAGGCAGCTCGGGCGCGGTCAGGACGAAGGGGAGCCGGTGCTCGATGTCGTCAAAATCGTTCTGCGTCATGATGACGCGCTCGATCGTGTTTTGCGGGGCGAAGACGACGTGCTCGGCGCGCTTGCCGTCGTTTGAAAAAACGATGTCGGTGACCTGCTGGTAGACGCCGTCGGGCCGGTTCTTGTCGTCGTCGATGGTCTGGACCTTCACGCTCTGGCGGAAGGTGTACTCGTCGCGCGCCGTAGCGAAGGCGGATTCGCGCTGGCCGAACTTGGCGATGATCTGGTCGACGGTGATGTCTTTCGGGGGCGTGGGGTCAAGCGCGCCGAATCCGGCCGGGGTAGATTGCGTAGCGGCCGGCACTAGCCCAGGAGATGCACCGTACCAATTTAGGACACCTGCAAGGGGATGCGCCGCCTGCGCCGATAAGGCAGACAGAGCAGGAAAAAGCACCGCGGCGGAGAGCACGCTGCGGATGGTAGCGGACCGCTTGAAACCGGGCACACGGCTCGGTTTTCGGGCAAGGGAGGGGGCTTCGTGGTTCATGGGTTTATCCACTTTCGATCATGCAGCAGAACGGGGCTTGCGGGGATTTAGACGCATCGGGCGGGGTTTTCGGCTACGCGCCGAAGGAGAGAGGCAATGATGCACGGAATGGTTTGGAACGCCGCGGTAAGGGCGACAATCGAGATTGCAGGCTGGGTCGGCGCGCATGAGGGCTTTCTGGCGCTGACGGCGGGTCTGGCAGCGTTTGCAAGACGGCAGAGCTGGCGCGCGGGTCAGGCAGTGCTGGAACAAGGGCGGGAGCGGCGCATGCGTGAGGAACTCGAAGCGTACCTGACGCTCGATCTCTCGTCGCATGAGGGAGCGAACGGAGAAGGGGAGGCGACGGATGCGGTCCGGACGCTGTCTCGGCGGGTTTGTCGCACGATTGCTGCGAAGAGCGTGTTTTCGCGGGTATCTTTGCTGGTCCGCAGCCCGGAAAGCCGCCTGGAGCTTGCCGGAAGTATCGGCATCGACGATCTAACGGTGGCCGCGTTGCAAAGCTGGGGAGCACGGGTGGCCGAGGACGAGAGTAGCGGACGTCGATTGGAGCCGGAAGGGGTAGGTGGCGCTGCTCCATCGTTCAGCATTCCTCTCGGGGAGTGGAACCACTTCGACCCGGAGATAGCCTCGTGGGCGCTCTCCGGGCGCAAGGAACGGCGGCGCTGGCGGCGCTGCATCATTACGCCCGTGCGCACGCGCGGCGGACGCCTGCTGGGTGCGCTGGCGGTGTGTGCGGATGGCGCGCGGGTGGATGGAACACCTCTCGCCAATGCGGGCGAGGCGTGGAACAGTAAGCGCCCGGCAAGCCTGGAACGAGCGCTGGCTCCGCTGGAAGCGCTGGCGGCGCGGCTGGGCGCGGCGATGGAGGCGAACACGACGGCGGAGCGGCTGCTGCGCGCGGAGAAGCTGGCCGGCGTAGGGCAGCTCGCGGCCGGAGTGGCGCACGCGCTCAACAATCCCCTGACCGCTGTGCTGGGTTTTGCGGATCTCATCGCGGAGACGGCCAGCGAGGCGCACGTTCGCAAAGACGCGGGCATCATTCTCGCCGAAGCCTCAAGGATGCAGGCGACCGTGCAGCGCCTGGTGGATCTGTCCCAGCCGGCGCGGCTGCCGGACCGCACTCTGGACCTGTCTTCGCTGTTGATGGAGGTAGCCGACGCGTGCGAAGCCAATCTGGCGGAGCGAGGCATCCTGCTCGAACGTGAGGGTCTTGATCTACCGGCGAGCGTGCTTGGCTCACGCGACCAGCTGCGCGAGATGCTGGAGCAGTTGCTGAACAATGCCGCCCAGGCAATCGCGCTGCATCGGCAGAAATCGGTTGGCGAGGACGAGAAAGACATCGTGCGGATCGCGCTTGTTCACGACGGCCGGGTGGTACGGGTTCTCGTCTCGGACACAGGGACCGGATTCGCCGAGCCCGGGCGCGCGTTCGATCCCTTCTACACGACACAGGGTCCGGAGCAGGGCGCGGGTCTGGGGCTGTCGATTTGTTACGGCATCGTGCGAGAGCATCGCGGCGAGATTCATGCCTTCAATCGGGAGCCGCATGGCGCAACGGTCGTCATGGAGTTTCCGGTGCAACAAGCGGCGGGAAGCGTAAGCGTGCTGCTGGAGGAGGAGGCAGCGGCGGTGCTTACCAAGTCCGGCGAGACCCGGCAAGGCAGCAAGGGCGATAAGATCAGGAGGATGGACACGCGGGATGAGGTTGAGCAAGAGCTCGCCGCAGGGAGTGCACCGTGGCGTTCGAACGACCGAAGAAGCGGGAGCCGGTAGGGGAATCGGAGCTGTTCGAGTATGCGGTCGGCGCCCTGGCGCGGCGAATGCGGACTGTGCGCGACCTGAAGCGGCTGATGAAGCCACGCGCCCGCGAAGGAGAAGAGGGAGAGCGGGACATGAACCGGGTGGTAGAGCGGCTGGTTGAGCTGAACTACCTCTCCGACCAGCGTTTTGCGCAGGACTATACTCGCCTGCGCAAGGAGAACCAGGGCTTTGGTCGGCGGCGCGTGCAGCAGGATCTGGCGTTGAAGGGCGTCGAGAAAGAGCTGGCGGCGAGCACCATAGCCGCGGCCTTTGACGAGGCCGACGAGGTCGCGTTGGCAAGGGCCTTCTGTGAGCGCAAACGAATCAAGCAGCCGGCCGGGGTGGACAAACAAAAGGAGACGGTGCGGGTGATGAACCGGTTGATGCGGGCCGGCTACAGTGCAAATGC
>CAXSDM010000014.1:11434-30691 GCA_964235575.1 uncultured Acidobacteriaceae bacterium
GGTGAGCCTGCAGTTCTCTTCCCGTGTCCGAACTGCTGTGCGAAAGTGTCCGGTGCCGAGAGCTTCATAGTTCGAGCATGACCGGAGAACGATGTGATGCTCCAAGATCATGGTCGTCCAGAAGAGATCCGGATCAATCGAAGAGGGCAATCGGAAGAGAAGGAAGTTAGCTGCTGCCGGATAAGTGATAAGGCCGCAGGCTTCCAGGCCGGCTTGCAAGGCGACTCTCTGCACGTGGTTCTCGGATCGTGAACGGATGGCATACGATTCGTCGCTGAGTGCAGCCATGACAGCATGACAGGCGAGCGTTGTGATCGGCCAGGGGGCCAGATTCTCAGCGATCCTTTCCGCGAGATCAGGATGAGTCACCGCGTACGCGACTCGCAACCCCGGAATGCCGTGGAATTTAGTCACAGAGCGAAAGACCACCAGGTTTGGAAATTTATCCGTCATCGCAGAAAGTGAGTGCTCCGGCATGTAATCGATAAACGCTTCATCCAGCAAGACGTATACATTTTTCTCTGAAGCCTTTGCGACAAGATCGCACATCGATTGAGCACCATGCCAAGCACCGGTCGGGTTCTGAGGATTAGCCAGAAGAATCGATTCGTGATCCCCGCTGAAGAGAGACTGCGGGTCGTATACGAACATGGAGCCGTGAGTGAGCGGATGCGGAAAAACTTCGATGTTGTTCCGCTCGAGTGACCTGCGATATTCGACGAATGCTGGCACGGGTAGAAGGCATGAATGGACGCGCATGGTGCGCAGCGTTGCTTCAAGCAGAGGAACGAAGCCATTGGCCACAAGAATGTTTTCTGCCTTCGCGCCAGCATACATTGCGATAGAACGCTTCATATCTCTTAGTTGCAGATCTGGATATGTCGTCAAGGTGGAGAGGTCATCGAGACGTGTGCGCAAAGTGGAGAGAACTGAAGGCGGCGGTCCGTCTGGGTTGATATTGGCGCTGAAGTCAACAAGCTCTGACTCGCGAATACCAAAGCGTTCTGCAATCTGCCGAAGTTGGCCTCCGTGCTGCGGGTAGCTCTTTAGGTCTGCCATCCTAAGCGCGCTCCCTTCCCTGCAAAAGAAAAATTAGAATAACGCTGACTCCCAATCCCACGAGCGATGCTGCCGAGATGAGACGGATCGCCTGGACCGCATCTTTCACAGTGGGTCGGGGGAACTCATCTCCCATCCGTGGCGTAGCAATCACCTCTCTTGCATAGGTATTCTCGCCTCCGAGTGAGACGTTAAGAGCACCCGCCGTCGCGCTCTCCGGATGCCCGGCGTTAGGGCTTTTGTGCTTCTTTCCATCGCGACGCCAAGTCTTCCACGCGGCGCAAGAATCTGTCTTCACCATCAGCCTCGACGCCGCAATAATAGTCAGGGCCGAGAGGCGTGATGGCAGATAATTGGCCACGTCGTCCAGCCGCGCTGCAGTCTTGCCAAAATAAAAGTACCTGGTGTCAGCGTGGCCGATCATGGAGTCGAGTGTATTGACTGCCTTGTACGCCATCGCGAGTGGAACGCCCCCTATCGTCAGGTAAAACATAGGCGCCAAGATGCCATCGGATGCGCTTTCCGCCACCGTCTCAATGACAGCCCGGCTGATCTCTTCGGCGCTGAGTTCCGCAGTGTCTCGCCCAACGATCCTTGCCAAGCGTCTTCCTGCCCGGAGTAAGTCTCCCGCATCCAGTGCTTCAGTTACAGCTGTTGCTTCCTGATTGAGGTTGCGCGCGGCCAGGCAGGTCCATGCGAGGCTCAACTCAAGGGCGCCTTCCCATACCTGAGAACGGCAGCGTGCGTATCGAATTACGGCTGCCGTCAGCCAGTAGCTTGAGCCGACGACGGCAAGGGTGAGGCCTGTACCCGCAATTAACTCGTAAGTTTTCGACTGGCCTGCACGTCGAAGATTGGCTTCGCCTCGTGCAATGGCGGCGCCAATAAAACGAACAGGGTGAGGAAACCACTCCGGATCCCCGACGAGTTGGTCGATCAAGTATGCGGCGGGAAGGAGAATCCTGCGGTTCAAGAGCTCTCCTTGGCGGCGCCGCCAGATTGGTAGTGCAAACCCACCCAACGGAAGAGCCTGGGCATGTCGAGTGAGGCACGCACAGTATCTGCTAAACGATTCAGCGATGCTTCACGCTTCTGCTTCCAATTATCCAGTCGCTCCGCTGGGGCAAGACTATAGAAGTCTCGTGCGGAGTTTATAAAATTATGCCGAAAGACATCGTCATCGAACAGGCCGTGTAAGTAGGTTCCGAGGACACAGCCATTCGAGGCCACGCAGCCATCCAGAAAGCAAGCTCCATCTGTTATCGCCAGTTCTGCGAAGGGCTTGGCGGCTTCAAGGTAGAGAGTCTCGCCAAGATGAATCTCATAGCCCCTGATGGAGGTTGAAGTAAGTGGTCGACCGAAGAGTGTCGATGCGACCAGACGGCCGGAGCTGATCCTGGTAATCTTCTGAGCTTGCATCGTCGTGTGGATGGGAAGCAAGCCGAGCCCTAGGATGGGGCCGTTGTGCTCCATGCCTTGAGGATCGAGTATGATCTCGCCGAGCATCTGCATGCCGCCGCAGATGCCGACAATCAGCTGACTGTGTGCATGAGCCAGCAGGCAAGTTTCGAGTCCTTCGGAACGCAGCCACGCGAGATCGTCGGCGGTTTGTTTGCTACCTGGAAGAATGATGACGTCCGAACCCGATAGCTGCTGGGACTTATGACAGAAGCGCAGAGAAACGCTTGGCTCCGATCGTAGAGCGTCGAAATCGGTGAAGTTAGAAAATGAGGGTAGAGCCACGACTGCGATGCGCAAGGCTCTCGATGAGGCTTGGCTTGCTGGCCACATGGTACTTCCGTCTTGTTCATCAAAAGGCAGTCCGAGGCTATCTTCTTCGTCTAGGGATAAATTAGGCATATGTGGGACGACTCCCATACATGGTTTATGCAGCCAATCTTCCATCATGCGAAGGCCCGGCTCGAGAAGCCTCATATCGCCGCGAAATTGATTGATAAGGAAGCCTGCGATGCGTGCCTGCTCATGGGCCTCGAGCAGCTCGACCGTGCCCAGCAGAGAGGCGAAGACGCCGCCGCGATCGATATCTCCCACCAGCAGACATGCCGCATCGGCGAGTTCGGCCATGCGCATATTAACAATGTCATGTTGCTTGAGGTTGATCTCGGCAGGTGAGCCGGCTCCCTCTAAGATAATGATGTCATTTTCAGAAGCTAGAGCTTCGTAACTATCGCGAATAATCGGCAGTAACTCGTTCACGCGGCAAAGGTGGTATTCCGTCGCAGACAGCTTGCCCCAAATCTTGCCCAGAACAACAACCTGCGAGGTCATAGTGCCGCTGGGTTTAAGCAAAACGGGGTTCATGTGTACCGAGGGCAGAATGCCAGCGGCCTCGGCTTGAAGCGCCTGGGCGCGGCCTATTTCCAGTCCATCGGGCGTCACCGCGGAGTTGAGCGACATGTTTTGTGACTTGAAGGGAGCCACGCGGTAGCCTTCTTGCGCGAAGATGCGGCACAGCGCAGCAGTTAGTAGGGATTTGCCGACATGCGAACTGGTTCCGAGGACCATGATGGCGCGAGCTCTCATGATGCGCCTTCCTCGCTATAGAGGTCATAGCAGATAGCTTTTTCCAACGGAATACGCATTTCCCATCCGGACCGCTCGAGTTCGGGCTCACTTGAAAATCGATCCACATAGCCTACGCAGAGATACGCCACAGGCAGGATGTGGTCGGGGATATGAAGCACGGTGCGCAGCCGCGCTGGGTCGAGGATACTGACCCAGCCGACGCCGACTCCCTCGGCTCTCGCGGCAAGCCATAGATTTTGAATAGCACAGACGGTTGAGTACAAAGCCGTTTCGGGCATCGTATGACGGCCCAGCTTATGGCCTCGTTGGTTGTCGATGTCAGAGACAACACAGATGTTCTGCGGAGCTTCGAGAATTCCTTCTAATCGAAGCGCTGCGTACTGCTCTGCTTGCGTCCCCTCATAAGTCATCGCTGCTTTCTGATTAGCCTCTTTGAAGATGTCATGCACGGCTGAACGTATTGCGCGATCGCGAACTACGATGAAACGTGTAGGCTGCATAAGACCGACAGAAGGCGCACTGTGTGCGGCGGCGAGAAGACGGTTCAGCAGTTCCTCCGGCAACGCCCGATCCGAGAATCCGCGACGAACATCGCGACGCGCAGCGATAACTCGGTAGATTGCTGCACGATCGGATTCGCTGAAGCACTCTTGTTCCGTCATTACCAAGCCCTCGACCACTTCGGACCGCCCTTTGCTTCGGGACGAAGGCGAGACTCAACTCCCGCATGAAATTCGATGAGTCGGCCAAAAAGCCAGATCACATCTGAAAGTCGATTGAGGTAAGGAAGGATGGTGGGCTGTATGACGCCACCGCTTTCGACGAAGCGTACCGCGGCCCTCTCTGCACGTCGGGAGACCGCGCGAGCAACTTCGAATGCAGCTGACTCCGTGTGAGCACCAGGCAATGACCAATCGGAGAGGATGCCCTCCGTGGCTTCGATCTTATAAACCAGCTCGGTGAGCATATCGATATCCTCGGGGGAGATCACGGGCGGCTGCTTCTTGCTTTCGGGCGGCGTAGCAAGGGCTGAGCCGACGCGAAAGAGCGTTCGCTGGATGGTCTCGGTCCACTCCGTAATTTCCTTATTTTGGCAAATGCTGCGAGCAAAACCGAGAACAGTATTGAGCTCGTCGATGGAGCCATAGGACTCGACACGAAGGTCTGCCTTCGAGACGCGAATGCCGCCCGCAAGGCCTGTCTGGCCACTGTCACCGCGCTTGGTTGAGATGCTCATGAGTTTTCTCCTTGGTGTGTCGTAGATTCCAGAGTCTCTTGAATTTGAATGTGTATTGTCTTTAGAAATGGGGCACGTTCATATTCGAGGACAAGCTCCGGATCTAAGAAGTTGATGACACGTGGTGGTGCCTGTGAGAGGAGGACTTCTTCGGGGAAAAAACAAGGGGCGTCGGCGCCGAGTTCTTCCAAGGTGGCAGCCTGAACGATAACTGCGGGAACCTCAAAGACTCCAGCCTCAAGCAGAGCATAGGCACGGTGATAGCCATCGCGCAGAAACCAGCGGCCGCGAAAACAGGCTACTTCGAAGAAGGGTCCACCCGCGTGGACGCTGAAGGGGAATGCTGTCTCGCTGGTCGTGCGCACGTGAAGATCGGGATTAGCGGATTGCAGGATGAACGTCTGCGTCGAGTTGCCTGTCTCGCGGATGCATGTCATCTCGTACCGGATGGGTTTCGGTGGGCCAAACGAACATGCGAAGAGCGAGGGCCAATCTCCCGCTTGTGGAAGGGAAGGCTTTTCATGCGAGGGTGAAAAGGCCAATCTGCGCTGGAAAGCTAGGAGTGGACGTATATCGACAACGCCGAGCGACCATGACAATCCAGCCATCTCAGAGACAAGGTCCGGCCGGCCCGTGTAGGAATCGAAGAGATTGCGCAGCTTCTCGGTCTGCGGCTCCAGCAGGACATGCGACTGTGCGAATAGTGTGCGCTGGGCAATTCTATCCGCCTTAAAAGCAAGCACGGATTCTAGTGCCGCTGGGCGAAATTGATCCGTATCGAAGCCCCATGCGGCAAGCTCGCGAATGCGAACACGATCTTTTCTTGCGATCATGTCCGGTGTCATACGGTTGTAAGCTCCTTGAGCTTCTGGATATCGGACTTGCAGAACTTGGTAAATTCCACAAAATGCCGCGCTATCTGCGGAGCAGCACGAAAGTGAAGATAAACATAGCTCGCACGCACGTTTCCAGCGCTGAACCCTTTGTCCTCACGTTTGCCTGAGAGGGAATAGCTGACGCTATAACTGGTCGGCATCGATGGTTCATCGACGATGCGCGAGTAATGGAAGCTGTGTCCTCGCACAACCATACCGCGTTTGCCAAGTAAGCAATCGCGGGTCAGCTCAACCGTGACATAGCCCAACTTTGCAAGCCTGTTCGTCATCTCGATGGAGAACCCACTCGCGGTTCCGCCGATCAGAAGTCCTCTCATCCGCAGACCTCCGCAGGCAGAGAGCCCTTGAGAGGAAAAGGCAGACCGGCAATCATCAAAACAACCGTATCTGCTATGGATGCGACCTGCTGATTAATTTCGCCGACGAGATCGCGAAATTGTCGTCCTAGTTCGTAGGCTGGCACCACACCGCTGCCGACTTCGTTCGACACCAGGATGACCGAACAAGGCGCCGTACGAAGTGCCGAACAAAGCTCATCGACATGTGCCTGAAGCCGAGATCGATCGCTGCCGCAGGCTTCCAGAAGATTCGACGCAAAGAGAGTAAGGCAATCGATCAGGATTACGTCCGTGTCCCTGCCAGCCTCGTCGATTGTTTCCGCGAGACGGAGCGGCTCTTCTCTCGTGGCCCAGCGTTGTGGGCGCTCGCTGCGATGCCGTTCGATCTTGGCGTGCATCTCCGCGTCGTCACGGCGTTCCGCTGTGGCAACAAAAGTAACTCGTTCCGCCGCCTCTGCGATCCTTTGCGCGTAGCGGCTCTTTCCGCTGCGAACGCCGCCCAGAACGAGAGTCACGATTGGGGGTTGAGATTGCCGCATAGTGCTCTCCGATTGCCCGACGTGAGAAGTTATAGCAAGCGTTTGATCGCGGTGTTTCCACTCCTGCGATGGGCCTGGTAAAAGAGAACTGCGGCTGTAGGAATTGCGGGATCCGCTTACCTTCACCACTTCTCAAAGGGTTGCGGCTAGACGGTGCTATCGTGCTTCTCTCGCAAGAGGCGACGGGTCAAAAAGCAGCGACGCGAGTTGTCTTTGAAAAAGCCAGGAGTCGGGCGCAAAGTTTCTGTTCTCCGCAGAAATTGCAGCTTGTTCCCCTGGCAGGTCTCCTGGCTCAAAGACGATACTTACGTATCCGCTACGATCCTTACCCGGCAACTAGCCGAGTGGAGTTCTAGCAGCTCATCTTTGTCTACAGTGGCGGGACCGCGCCGGTTTTACGCAGGACTTCCCTTTTAAGCCCTTGCGGGCACCGTGGGTTATTCCCAAAGGTATCACGCAGGCTTGTGGGGCGGCAGTATGAGTAGCCAAGTTGTGTTAGCAATTTCATCTGCCGGATAACTCTAAAATGAAGCTCATAGGAGACGGACTCTTAGGTGCCAGAACCGTTCCTTCGTTCAAACTAAAGTCCATGCTGAAAACGAAGAAGCCTCCCGGAAGGAGGCTGGTCGCTGCGCTATGTAAGTTATCTCATTCTAAGTGGTGGCCAGAGACGGGATCGAACCGCCGACGCCGGCCTTTTCAGGGCCGCGCTCTACCACTGAGCTATCTGGCCTTGGCATGTTCTTGCAGACTACGACCGAACATATTCGAATCGCAAGACTCAGGACAGAAGCGCGCCAAGTGTTGACTTCGGAGCCTGAACGGAAAGGTCGAATCGATCGGCACAAAAGACCTCGCCGATCCACGATCCGCCAACGTCGTTTGAGTATACCAAGCGAAGAGCCATGCGCCAAACCGAACCCCTCTCCTCACCATCCGGTTGGCGTCGCCAGCATAATGGAACACATGCGTGCATGTGTGATCTTGCTGGCTCTCACCATTTTGGCCATGCCCAGTCCGGCCCAACCGCTTCGCCATTCCATCATGTCGACTGCCCCCCAGAGCAGCGCGGAACGGCGCGCCGGGGCGGCATTTGACACCGCTCGCGACCAGGGACAACTCGCGCTCACCGCTTTTATCGCCCGCATGCCCAAGGGCGCTGACCTGCATACGCATCTGGCTGGCGCCGTGTACGCCGAAACCTTCCTCAAGGATGCAGCCGACGATCGCCTGTGCATCGACCCCACCACGCGAAGCCTGCTCAAGAGCACGGGGCAGGGAAGCGAGCAGCCCGCATGCCCGCAAGGAGCCGTGCCCGCATCCTTAGCCTTCCGCGATGGCAAGCTCTATGATGCGATGATCGATGCGTTCTCCATGCGCTCCTTTGTGCCTTCCGCCGGCATCAGCGGGCACGATCAGTTCTTTGCCACCTTCGACCGATTCGGCGCACTGGACAGTAAGGCCCATGAAGGTGAGTGGCTGGACGAGCTTGCCACCCGGGCCGCGGCCCAGAACGAACAGTACCTCGAGGTCATGATCACGCCTCCGTTCGCGCGCGCGGCAGCGCTCGGCTACAAGCTCGGATGGCCCACGTCTCCGTCCATCGCATCCCTGGCCGCGAGCTCCGCTCTGCCTTCCGATCTGGGAGCATCGCGTCAGCAACTCGCCACACTGCGCGACAAACTGCTCGCCGGCGGCCTGCGCAACGAAATTGTAACCGATCGTGAACTTATAGATGGGAGTCTCGCCGATCGCAAGCGCATCGAGCGTTGCAGCCAGCCGGACGCCGCGCCCGCCTGCTCGGTTGAGGTGCGCGTCCTCTACCAGGTGCTGCGAGCTTTCCCGCCGCAGCAGGTCTTTGCGCAGACGCTGCTCGCCTTTGAGGTCGCCTCCGCCGATCCCAATGTCGTCGGACTCAACTTCGTCCAGCCGGAGGACGCCTATCTCGCCATGAGCGAGTACCACCGCCAGATGCTCATGCTCGACTACCTGCACAGCGTCTACCCGCGCGTGCACATCAGCCTGCATGCCGGCGAGCTGGCGCTCGGCCTGGTGCCGCCCGCGGGCTTGCGCTTTCACATCCGTGAAGCGGTCGACCTCGGCCACGCCGAACGCATCGGGCACGGCGCTGATGTGATGGAGGAGACCGACCCCGGCCTGCTGCTCAAGGAACTCGCCGCCCGCCACATCATGATTGAAATGAATCTCACCTCGAACGACGTCATCCTTGGCCGCCGCGCATCCACCCACCCCTTGCCGGACTACCTGCGCGCCCACGTGCCGTTCGCTCTCTCCACTGACGACGAAGGCGTCTCGCGCATCGACCTCACCCACGAGTACACCCGCGCCGCGCTCGACTACAAGCTCAGCTACCTGGACCTGAAGCGCAGCACGCGCACCTCGCTCGAGCACGCTTTCCTTCCCGGCCCCGACCTCTGGCAGCAACCGGACGAGTTCACCCACGTCGTCGGCCCATGCGCCGCCCAGCCGCTCGGCGCAGAGACCCCAAACGCAGCCTGCACCGAGTTCCTCAGAAACAGCCCACGCGCCGCGCAGCAATGGGAGCTCGAACACCGCTACCGGGTTTTTGAGGCTACCTTCCTGCCCGGATTCCCGCCGCGCTGATCCGCCTCACCCCGCGTCCTCCAGATATGCTCTACACTCGTCACGAGCGCCCATGAAAACGTTCCTCTTCGTCCTCGGGCAAGTCATCCTGTTTGGCCTGTTCACGGCTGTCTTCTTCGTCGGCAGCTTCCTTGGCCTGCTTCATCGCGACCCCTTCCCGATGAAGTGGTTCCTCACCCATCCCACGCCGATGACGATCCGTTACTTCGTTCCCACCGGCCTCATCCTCATGTCCGGCCTTTACTGCCTTGTCTTCCTCATTGAGGCCGCCGCCCGCAAGGTGCGCACCGCCGGCCTCTGGACCACGCTCGTCTTCCTGCTCGCGCTGGTCGTCGGCTTGGTGCAGAAGTTCGGCTTCGCCACGCACGACCTTCGTTGAGCTGCGCGAGTGTCTGTACCAGAATAGACCACCCTTGACGTCCGTTCTCGTCCATGCTGGCCGAGGAGAAACCCACACCGCTTGGACAATAGCCTTGATGCGCTCAATGATCCCCCGAAAGTGTTGCTTACCGTCCACGCGGGTTTGCTAATCTGTAAGCGTTGCGCTGAGTTCTCGAAGGCAAAACTTCCCCAGGCAGCCATGCCGTTCGGGTTCCCACGCCGGTCGGCAGCTCAACTCAACGACGATCGAGTTCCTCCGCTGGCCCGCCAGAAAGCAAAAGGACCGTACAACGATGAAGATTGAACTCGGCTCCACCCGCAATCTGCCCGCACAAAGCGTCGACTTGAGCGCGCGCTCCATCGCCTACTTTTCCATGGAGATCGCCCTCGATCCCAGCCTCCCCACCTACTCCGGTGGCCTCGGCATGCTGGCCGGTGATACGCTGCGTTCCGCGGCCGATACCGGCGCGCCCATGGTCGCGGTCTCGCTCGTCCATCGTTGCGGCTACTTCCGCCAGATGCTCGATGACTCAGGTCAGCAGACCGAGACCGCCGTCCCTTGGACGCCTGAGACCTTGCCCTCCGCGGGAGAGGTCGTCTCGCTCACGATGCAGAACCGCACCATCAAGATCTGCGCCTGGCGCTTCGATGTCGTTGGCGTCGCCGGTCACATCATTCCGGTTTTCCTGCTCGACACCGACATCGAGGGCAACGATCCCTACGACCGCCGCCTGACCGACACCCTCTATGGCGGCGACACCTACTATCGCCTCTGCCAGGAGACCGTCCTCGGCCTCGGCGGCGTGCAGCTCTTGCATCAGCTCGGCTGCCTGCCCGCCGTCTACCACATGAACGAGGGCCATGCCTCCCTGCTGACGCTCGGCCTGCTCGAGGATCGCCTCGACCCCGGTCAGAGCCTGGCGGAGGCCACCGAGGAGGATCGCCTCGCCGTCGCGCAGCAGTGCGTCTTCACCACGCACACCCCGGTGCCCGCCGGCCATGACCAGTTCGGCCTCGACCAGATGTACGCCGTGCTTGGCCAGGACCGCGCCAAGGCCCTCGAGCGCTTCGGTGGCCTGCATAACAATCTGCTCAACATGACCTACGTGGCGCTGCGTTTCTCCCGCTGGGTCAACGGTGTCGCCATGCAGCACGGCAAGGTCTCGCAGCAGATGTTTCCGGACTACCACGTCGAGTCGGTCACCAACGGCGTCCACGCAGCTACCTGGATCGCCCCGCCGCTGCAGCGCCTCTTTGATGACGAGATGCCGCGCTGGCGCCACGACAATGAGTACTTCCGCTCCGTCTACGGCATCAAGCCCAGCCGCATCGCCAACGCCCATCGCGTGGCCAAGCACAAGCTCATCGAGACCATCGCTGAGCGCACCGGCGAAGCCCTGAACGAAAGCGTGCTCACCCTCGGCTTTGCCCGTCGCGTCGCCACCTATAAGCGCGCCAGCCTGCTGCTCGAAGATCCCAAGCGTCTCGCCAAGATCGCAAAGAAACTCGGTGGCCTGCAGATCGTCTTCGCCGGCAAGGCGCACCCCGCAGACACCGCCGGCAAGGGCCTCATCAAGGAAGTTTTCGAGCTCGCCGGCAAGATCGGCAGCACCGGCTCCCTGCGCATCGTCTACCTCGAGAACTATGACTGGGAGCTCGGCGGCATCCTCACCCAGGGCGTCGACGTCTGGGTCAACACACCGCGCCGTCCCTATGAAGCCTCTGGAACCTCCGGCATGAAGGCCGCCCTCAACGGCGTTCCATCGCTCTCCATCCTCGACGGCTGGTGGATCGAGGGCTGCGCCGAGGACGTCACCGGCTGGGCCATCGACGACGGCGACACCGACGCCGCCGAAGCCGCCAGCCTCTACGACAAGCTCGAAGGCCGCATCGCACCCATGTTTGCCCGCCCCAACGCCTGGGCGCGCATGCAGCAGCACTGCATCGCCATGAACGGAAGCTTCTTCAACACCGACCGCATGCTCGGCCAGTACTTTGCCAATGCCTACTTCCCGCAGGCACCCGCAACGGACGCGACCCCGGCGACCGAGTCGCAGGCCGAAGCTGCGGTGCTGGCTTGAGCCAGGCTACTTCATGTTCGCCAGCAGATCGTACTCCGCCTGCGTAAGCTGCAGAAATGAGCCATGCCGTAGGCCGGAGGGAAAGTCGATCTTCGCGCTCATGTCGGTCCATGTCTTGAAGTCGGTCGTAAAGGCCGCCCCGTAATGCTGTGGCGAGCGGTAGTGGTCGTAGTACGCCAGGTATCCGCCCCGGAAGGAGATCACCGCGGCTCCTTCTGACCACGTCTCCGAGAACGGCTGGCTCAGGTCCGTCCATGGACCCTCCATCGTTTGCCCGGCGGCCGTCTCCAGATGCTTTTCAAGTGGCTTCAGGCGTTCATCCTTGAAGACGAGGTGGTACGGAGCGTCGATCTTCGGAGTCGCCACCAGCGTCGCGTCGATGACGCTGAATCCAGGGTCGAAGTACACTCGCGCCGATGTCAGCTTGGCAAAGTCCTGAGTCGTCGTCGACCAGATGCGATGGTTCAGTCCACCATCCCCGGCATCGTCGCCCGGAAAGCGGCCCGGTATGGTCGACGACCAGAAGATCAGCCAGCGGCTCTCGTTCTTCTCCCAGTAGATCGCTGGAGCCCAGGTGTTCAGTGCCTTTGGCTCATCGGCCATCACGGGAAGCTGCCGGTGCTGCGCCCAGTGAACCAGGTCGCTCGAGCTCGAATAGCCGATCACCCGGCTGTGCCAGCCCCACGTCCATACCATCACAAAGCGGCCGTCCGGCCCGCGCTGCACAAAGGGGTCGCGCATGAGTTCGCCCACTTCTGTTTTCTGGACGACAGGCTTACCGCCATTGGCCAGCGTCCAATGCAAGCCGTCGCGCGACAGCGCATAGTACACGCCGGCCTCGCCGTTCTCCTTGAACCCCGCAAAGAGCCACGGTGCATCCGCCGACACAGCAGCCTGCGCCAGGGAAGCACTCGAAACTGCCAGCAAAGCGATAGCGGCACAGACTCGGGCGAGATACAAAGACGTCCCGTAACGGATCCGTTTTGCTTCACTAAACTTATGCCCAGAAGTCATCCTTCGCTGGCCTCTCTTAATCAACGCCGCTTCTGCATCTGCCACTCCAGATGTCCGCGCACGGCCGGCCACTCCGCAGCCACAATGCTGTACACACAGGTGTCGCGCAGCGTCCCATTGCTCGCAATGGAGTGGTTCCGCAAAATTCCATCCAGCTTCGCGCCCAGCCGTTCAATGGCCCGGCGGCTCTCCTGATTGAAGAAGTGCGTTCGAAACTCCACTGCGATACACCTCATGCGCTCAAAGGCATGCGTCAGCAGCAGCCATTTCGCCTCCGTGTTCAGGCCCGTCCGCTGCACGCTCCGCGCGTACCAGGTCGAGCCAATCTCCACGCGCCGGTTCACCGCATCCATGTTCATGAACGTCGTCATGCCGACCACGCCGCCGGTCGATCGCTCAATCACCGTAAACGGAATCATCGACCCCGCCTCCTGCAGCGCCAGCCGCCGAGCTATCTCCCCCTCCATCTTTTCCGGCTCCGGCACGCTCGTGTACCAAAGCCTCCAAAGCTCTCCATCCCGAACCGCCGCGGCCAGCCCGGAAAGGTGCTCCATCCCAAGCGGCACCAGAAGCACATGATCTCCGCTCAGCACGGGCGCTTGAAAGAACTCGACCTCTCCCCGCGCCGACTCAGGTTCGCTCAATCTCCCGCCACCGGCTGAACCTGCCCAACCATCCCTGCCTTGGCATGGCTCCGGCGCGTCGTCACCCGCTCCACCCGCCCACGCAGCCGATCGAAGAACAGGTACACCACCGGCGTCGTAAACAGGGTCAGCGCCTGCGAGACGATCAGCCCACCCACAATTGTGATCCCCAGCGGCCGCCGCAACTCGCTGCCGGTGCCCGTGCCGAGCGCCAGCGGCAGCCCGCCCAGCAGCGCCGCCATGGTCGTCATCATAATCGGCCGGAAGCGCAAGAGGCACGCCTCGAAGATCGCCTCTTCCGGGCTCTTGCCATGCTCGCGCTCCGCTACCAGCGCAAAATCGATCATCATGATCGCGTTCTTCTTCACAATCCCGATCAGCAAAATAATGCCGATCATCGCAATCACGCTCAGGTCCACCTTGAACAGCAGCAGAAACAACAGCGCCCCCACCCCGGCCGAAGGCAGCGTCGAAAGAATCGTCAGCGGGTGAATGAAGCTCTCGTACAAAATGCCCAGCACGATGTACACCGCCACCAGCGCCAGCGCAATCAGCAGAGGCTCGCTCGAAAGCGACTGCTGGAACGCCTGCGCCGTGCCTTGAAACCCGCCGTGGACGGAACCCGGCACACCCAGGTCGAGCCGCGCCTGCTCGATCTCCGCCGTGGCCTCGCTCAGGCTCGACCCCGGCGTTAGATTGAAGCTGAGCGTCGCTGCCGGAGACTGCGACTGATGGTTCACCGCCAGCGGAATCCGCTGCAGTTCAAAGTGCGTCACAGCCGTCAGCGGCACCATCGCGCCCGCCGTACTCTTCACATAGATATTCTTGAGCGCATCCGGATCCCGCTGAAACCGCTGCGCCACCTCCATCACCACGTGATACTGATTGAGCGGCTCGTAGGTTGTCGAAACCTGCGCCTGTCCAAACGCATCCGACAGCGTCGAATCGATCGCCAGCGCCGAGACCCCCAGCCGGCTCGCCGTATCGCGGTCGATCACCAGCTGCTCGCGCAGGCCGTTATCCAGCTGATCGGTCGCCACATCCTTCAACGCCGGCAGCTTCCGCATCGCCAGCATGAGCTTCGGCGTCCACTCTTCCAGGTCTTTCAGGCTGTCGCTCGTCAACGTGTACTGGTACTGTGTCACCGTGCCGCGTCCGCCAATGTTCAGGTCCTGCGACGCCTGCAGATACACCGTCACGCCCGGCGTCCCAGCCGTCTTTTTGCGCAGGTCCTGGATGATCTTCTCCGCCGTCTGCCCGGTCTTCTCGCGCTCATCATTCGGCTTCAGCGCCATGAACATATTTGCGGAGTTCGACCCGCCGCCGCCCGGACCGCCGCCGCCCAGAAACATCATCACGTTCTCGACGCCCGGCTCGTTGCGAATGATGCCCACCATCGACTCCGCCTTCGCCTTCAGCGCGTCGAAGCTCACGTCTTGCTGCCCGCGGATCGAGCCCTGAATCCGCCCTGTATCCTGCTGCGGAAAGAAGCCCTTCGGCACAATCGCGAACAGATACACCGTCAGGAAGAAGGTCCCCACCGTAATTGCCAGCACCAGTGGTTGACGCCGCAGCACCGCCCGCAGCAGCCGCTCATATTCGCCCGTAAGCCAAGCGAGAGCTTTGTCTCCCGCGACATAGAACCAACCGTGATCTTCCGTTCCGTGCGCCTTCAGGAAGCGCGCGCTCAGCATCGGCGTTGTCGTCAGGCTCACCACCAGCGACACCAGGATCGCCGCCGAAAGCGTCACCGCAAACTCCCGGAACAGCCGCCCCACAATGCCGCCCATCAGCAAAATCGGAATGAACACCGCAATCAGCGACGTGCTCATCGAGATCACCGTAAACCCAATCTCGCGCGAGCCCAGCATCGCCGCGTCATAGGGCGACATCCCCTGCTCCAGGTGCCGGCTGATGTTCTCGATCACTACGATCGCATCGTCCACCACGAAGCCCGTCGAGATCGTCAGCGCCATCAACGACAGGTTGTCCAGCGTATAGCCCAGCAGGTACATAATCCCAAACGTGCCCAGCAGGCTCAGCGGAACCGAAACGCTCGGAATCAGCGTCGAGCGCACCTCGCGCAGAAAGAAGAACACGACAATAATCACCAGCACGATCGACAGAATCAACGTCCGCGTCACGTCCTGCACCGCGGCGCGAATCGTCTGCGTCCGGTCAAGCGCCACCGTCAGGTGCATCGCCGGAGGAATGGACGCACGCAGCCGCGGCAGCATCGCCATCACGGCATCCACCGTGCTGATCACGTTCGCGCCCGGAGACTTGAACACGATCAACAGAATGCCAGGCTTGCCGTTGAAGCGGCCCCCGGTCTGGATATTCTCAACGTCGTCGATCACCTCAGCCACATCGCGGATACGCACAATGCCGTGCGCTGTTGTCGCCCCCGAGGCCGTGCCCGTTGAGGCCGCTGCCATCGGAGTCGCAGGCGTGGGAGCCGCTGTTCCGCTCACAGCTGAGGCCGAGGAACTCGCCACCGCCGAAGCCACGCTCGCCGGCAGCCCATTCGACGCACCCGCCGAGCTCACCGGACCTTTGTCCGTCGCCACGATCAGCGGCGCATAGGCCGCCGCGCCAAAGAGCTGGTCCGTCGTCGTGATCGACGTCCGCTGGCCCGCGCCGTTCAGGTAGCCGGTCGGCTGATTCACGTTCACCGAAGCGATGGCCGCCTTCAGCGCCTCAAGACCCAGCCCATAGCTCGCCAGCTGCGTCGGGTTCGCCTCAATCCGCACCGCCGGCTTCGCGCTGCCGCCCACAAATACCTGCCCCACCCCCGACACCTGCGCCACCTTCTGCGCCAGCACCGAGTCCGCCTCGTCGTACATCTGCGGCACCGTCATCGTGTCCGACGTCATGGCCAACATCAGGATCGGACTCTCCGATGGATTGATCTTGCGATAGCTCGGATTCTGCGGCAGATTCGAGGGCAGCTGACTGCGCGCCGCGTTGATCGCCGCCTGCACATCGCGCGCCGCCCCGTTCACGTCGCGGTCCAGGTCGAACTGCATCGTGATCGAGGTCGAGCCCATCGACGAGCTCGACGTCATCTGGTTCACGCCCGCAATCCGGCTGAACTGGCGCTCAAGCGGCGTCGCGATCGCTGAAGCCATCGTCTCCGGATCGGCCCCCGGAAACGACGCGCCCACGCTGATCACGGGGAACTCGACCTGCGGCAGACTCGCCACCGGCAGCAGCTTATAGGCCACCGCACCGGCCAGCAGAATCGCAATCGACAGTAGAAACGTCGCCACCGGCCTCCGAATGAAGGCCGCCGAAAAGTGAATGCCGGCAATCCCGCCCAGCGGCTCCTGCTGCTCACGGAACGCCTGGTCCAGCCGCTCCGCATCCCCGGGCACCTGGCCGTCTTCCGGCGCATGATCGCCCGCCTGTGTCTCCGCACCCTCAAGCAACTCCGCGTCTCCCGGCCGTTCGCCGTCCGGGTGAGCCTTGTCGCCGGGTTGGAAGAAATTACTGTTCATTCAATTTGTTTGTCATTCCCGAAGGGAATCTGCGTTTGTCTTTGCTTTGCTTAGTCGCCTGCCGCATGCACCGGCGTGTGCGCATCCTGCTCATGCCGTCTAAACTCGTCGTCAGCTTCCTTCGTATGCAGATACTTGCGGCCGATGCGGTCGAAGAATAAGTAGACGACCGGCGTCGTGAAAAGTGTCAGGATCTGCGAAACGATCAGCCCGCCGACGATCGTAATGCCCAGCGGCCGCCGCAGCTCGCTCCCCGTGCCCGTACCGAGCGCCAGCGGCACGCCCCCCAGCAGCGCCGCCATCGTCGTCATCATGATCGGCCGAAAGCGCAAGAGGCAAGCCTGGTAGATCGCCTCTTCCGGAGCCATGCCGCCCTCGCGCTCCGCCTCCAGCGCAAAGTCGATCATCATGATCGCGTTCTTCTTCACAATGCCAATCAGCAGGATGATCCCGATCAGCGCAATCACGCTCAGGTCGACATGAAACAGCATTAGTGAAAGAATCGCGCCCACGCCCGCGGAGGGCAGCGTCGACAGAATCGTAATCGGGTGAATATAGCTCTCGTACAGCACGCCCAAGACGATGTACACCACGATCAGCGCGGCCAGAATCAGCAGAGGCTCGTTCGAGAGCGAAGCCTCAAACGCTGCGGCCGAGCCTTGAAACTCCGCGTTCACGCTGGCCGGCAACTCCAGGTCTTTCTTTACCTGGTTCACCACCGTCACCGCGTCGCCGATCGACTTACCCGGAGCGATATTGAACGAAATCACGGTAGAAGGGAACTGCCCCTGGTGGTTGATCGCCAGCGACGAGCGCTGCGGCTCAAAGTGCGTGAACGCCGAAAGCGGTACCTGCGTCCCGTTTGAGCTCTTGACATAAATATTGTCGAGCGACTGCGGATTGCGCTGGAACCGCGGCGAAACCTCCAGCACCACGTGATACTGGTTCTGCTGCGTAAACATCGTTGAAACCTGCCGCTGTCCGAACGCATCGTCCAGCGTGTCATCGATATTCTGCGGCGTAATTCCCAGCCGCGAAGCCGTATCGCGGTCGATTACCAGGTGCGCTTCCATGCCGCTTAGCTGCTGGTCGCTCGCCACATCAATCAGCACATCCTTGTGCTTCTGAAACTCCGTCACCAGCTTATCCGACCACTCCGCCAATTCCTTCGCACTGGCGTCCTCGACCGAATACTGGTATTGCGTGCGGCTCACCCGGTCTTCCACCGTCAGGTCCTGCAGCGGCTGCAGAAACGTCTGCATGCCGTCGATCTGCGCCACCTGCGGCTGCAGCCGCCGAATCACATCGAGCGCCGACGCACTGCGATCCTCCTTGTCCTTCAGGTTGATCTGGATCCGGCCTTCATTCAACGTGGAGTTCTGCGCATCGATCCCGATGAACGAGGACAGGCTCTCCACGTCCGGATCGGTCAGGATCAGGTTCGCGACCAGCTGTTGCCGCTCCGCCATCGCCCCGAAGCTGATCGACTGCGGAGCCTCCGTAATTGCCAGCAGCACGCCCGTATCCTGCACCGGAAAGAACCCCTTCGGCACAATGATGTAGAGATAAAGCGTCAGCGCGAAGGTCGCCGCCGTCACTAGCAGCGTCAGAACCTGGTGCCGCAGCACCCAGCGCACGCCGGTCCCATAGCGCGCAATCACAGCCTCAAAGAACTGTTCCGACTTGTGATAGAACGCGCTCTGTTCACTCTCAGGCGTATGCTTCAGCAGCTTCGCCGCCATCATCGGCGTGAGCGTCAGCGAGACTACCGCCGAGACCAGGATCGTCACCGCCAGCGTCACCGCAAACTCGCGGAACAGTCGCCCAACGATGTCTCCCATGAACAGCAGCGGGATCAGCACCGCAATAAGCGAAACCGTCAGCGAAAGAATCGTAAAGCCAATCTGGTCCGAGCCTTTGAGTGCCGCATCGAGCGGCCCATCGCCCTCCTCGAGATAGCGCGAGATGTTCTCGACCATTACAATCGCGTCATCCACCACGAAGCCCGTCGAGATCGTCAGCGCCATCAGGCTCAGGTTGTTCAGCGAGTAGCCCAGCAGGTACATCACGCCGAACGTACCCACAATCGACAGCGGCACCGCCACCGCCGGAATGATGGTCGCCCGCACCGAGCGCAGGAACAGGAAGATAACCATCACCACCAGCCCGATGGTCAGCACCAGCTCAAACTCCACGTCCTTCACCGACGCCCGAATCGTATTCGTTCGATCCGTCAGCACCTCGAGCGTCACACTCGCCGGCAAGCTCTGCCGAAGCTGCGGCAGGATCTTCTGCACCTGGTTGACCACGCCAATGATGTTCGCGCCCGGCTGCCGCTGAATGTTCAGGATCACCGCGGGATTCTGTGTCGCTTCCGTCGCCGCCTGCTTGCCGGA
>CAXSDM010000014.1:30791-34396 GCA_964235575.1 uncultured Acidobacteriaceae bacterium
AACTCAAGCGTAATGATGCTCGCGCCGCCGGAGCTCGTCGAGGTCATCTGCGCCAACCCCGGAATCTGCCCGAACTGTCGCTCCAGCGGCGCCGTCACCGAGCTGACCATCACCTCCGGGCTCGCTCCCGGATAGAACGTCTGCACCTGGATGATCGGGTAGTCTACCTGCGGCAGCGCCGAGACCGGCAGCTGCAAAAACGCCACCGCGCCCGCAAGCAAAATCGCCACCATCAGCAAGGAGGTGGCGACCGGCCGCAGGATAAACGGCCGTGAAATGCTCATGGCTTCGCTCCGTCCATCACCCTTCCCTGCGAGCCCTGGTGGCCGTGCCGCACCGTATCCAGCCCATCATGCGGCGCGGACGTAGGCGCGTGTGCCGGCTGCCCGTTATCCGTGCGCGTCACCGAAGCCGGCGTGCCCGCGCCCGAACCCGACCCTGTCCCATCCGTCCCGCTCACGCCCGTCCCCGACGCCGGCGTCCCAGGGTTCTTTCTCGGCTGCACCTTGCTCAGCGGCTTCAGCTTCTCCTGCCCGTCGATCACAATCTGATCGCCCGCCTGCAGCCCGCTCTTCAAAATCACCGTCGAGCCTTCCGTCAGGTCCACCGTTACGTTCCGCACGTCAACGAAGTACTTCGGTCCCTTCTGCACCGGCTCTGCATCCGGATCCGTCGCCGCCTCAGTACGGTCCGCCGGCTTGCCCGACCCATCCGCATCCCCTTCATCGTCCGAAGCCTTCGGACACCCCGCCGCCGGACAAGGCTTCACGACATACACGAAGTTCCCGCCGCTTCCGCTCTGCAACCCCGACGCCGGAATGGTCAGCGATCCCGCCCGCTCCTCCAGCACCAGCCGTATGTTTACGAATTGGTTCGGAAACAAAGCCCCGTCCCGGTTGTCGAACACCGCCTTGGCCTTTACCGTCCCCGTCGTCGTGTCGATCTCGTTGTCCACCGTCAGCAGCGTTCCCGTCGCCAGCTTCGTAGCCTGCGAGCGGTCGTACGCCTCCGCCACCAGCTTCCTTCCGCTCCGCACCAGCCGCAGCACCTCCGGCAGCTGATCCTCCGGCAGTGTAAAGATCACCGCGATCGGCTGCAGCTGCGTCACCACCAGCAGCCCGGTCGTGTCCGCCGCATGCACAATGTTTCCCGCATCCACCTGCCGCAGGCCCACCACGCCGTTGATCGGCGAAAGAATCCGCGTGTACGTCGTGTTTACCTTGGCCGCCTGGATCGCCGCCCGATCCGCGCTCAGCGTCCCGGCCGTCGCGCCCGCGTTCGAGGTCTGCGTCTGCTCGCTCTCTTTTGAAACCACGCCCGCCTGGAACAGCGCCGTATACCGCCCCGCCTCCGCCTTCGCGTAGTCCGCCGACGCAATATCCTTGGCCAGCTGCCCCTCCGCCTGGGCCACGGCCGCATCGTACGGACGCGGATCGATCTGCGCCAGCAGCTGCCCCTGCTTCACCTGCTGCCCTTCGCGCACGTTCACCGTCAGCAGCTGACCGTCCACCCGGCTCTTGATCGTCACCGTGTTGTACGCCGTCACCGTCCCCAGCGCCGAGTAATAGATCGGCATGGTCCGCGACTGCACCGCCGCCACCGTCACCGGAATCGGCCGGCTCGCCGCCCGCGCCGACTTCGCCTCCGTCTGCGCCGCCTCTCGCTTATTGCTCTTAACGCGCAGATAGATGAACACCGCCGCCAACACCAGCAAGGCAAGCAGGGCAATCCGTCGCAGCACGCCGCCCAGGTTCGTCCCTGAAGGCTTGGGATTGCTCTCCGGCGGCAGCGCCGGAGCAGAAAGCGGGCGATTTTCAGAAGAATGAACCGTAGCGGACATAAGGAAGTGTCACCCTCGATCGGATCTACGCCGTCTTACGCTCCACACGTACGCAGAGGAGGAGTTTAAAGGTGATGATACAGGCGGAAGACGTTGCGCGTCGCCGGAAGGTTTCGAGCTTTCCGGTGTAACCTTGTCCGTAGGCGAAGACGCTTCCCGAGGCGAACTGCAGCTCCCATCCAGCAGCCGCGAACCGGAATGCCGTTCAACCTATCTTCGGAGCTCTCCCGTCATGGCCGCGCAAAGCCCCACCCCAACCGCGCCGGAGCCCGGCCCCGAACCTCGAGAACAGGCCCCTGCAAGCCGGACTCTCGGAGGCGCCCCCATCCATCCGCAAGCTCCCGTAAGCACCCTTCCCCTCTGCGTCGATCTCGACGGAACCCTGGTCAAAACCGACACCCTCGTCGATAGCGTCCTCGTGCTCGCCCGCCAGCATCCGCAATCCCTGCTCTCCATTCCCGGCTGGATCGCCAAGGGCAAGGCCGCCTTCAAGCAGCGCGTCACCGAGCGAGTCTCGCTGGACGTCGACCACCTGCCCTACAACAAGCCTCTGCTCGAGTTCCTCTTCCATCAGCACGCGCAGGGCCGCATTCTCTACCTCGCCACCGCCGCTGACCGCACCCTGGCCGACCGGGTCGCCGCCCACTTCGGCATCTTCGCCGGCGTCCTCGCCTCGGACGGCGCACACAATCTTGCCGGTGGCAACAAGCTGGCCGCCTTCCAGGCCCGCTTCGGCCAGGAGTTCTCCTACATCGGCAACGCCCGGCCCGACCTGCCCATCCTCTCCGTCTGCCGCGAGCCCATGCTCGCCAATCCCGACCGCGCTCTCCTCGCCGGCCTGCGCTCCGCCGGCGTCACCCCGCACCACATCTTCCGTGACGGCAGCCCACCCATCCGCGTCTGGCTCAGGGCCATCCGGCTGCACCAATGGGCAAAAAACGTCCTCGTCTTTCTGCCTCTGCTGCTCGCCCACGCCTGGGGCGGCCCGCAGGCACTCGGCATCGCGCTGGGAGCTTTCCTGGCCTTCCTCTCCTTCGGCCTCTGCGCCTCGGCCACCTACATCGTCAACGATCTGCTCGATATTGAGGCTGACCGCCGCCATCCCACCAAATCCCGCCGGCCCTTCGCCGCCGGCAACCTGTCCGCGTTCTCCGGGGTAGCCGTCCTCATCCTGTTTCTGCTCACCTCCGCCGCCCTCGCGCTCCTGCTGCCCCACGCCACCGCGGCCCTCGGGGCTCCGCTCGCCAACCCGTACAGCTTCGCCGAGTGGCTGCTGGTCTACGCCATCACCACCACCGCGTACTCCTTCGCGCTCAAGCGCATCGTGCTGGTCGACGTGCTCGTCCTGTCCGGTCTCTACACCATCCGCATCCTCGCCGGCTCCGCCGCCACCGGCGTCTTCGTCTCCACCTGGCTGGCCAGCTTCTCCATCTTCTTCTTCCTTTCGCTCGCCTTCATCAAGCGCTTTGCGGAGCTCGAAGCCCTGCGCCTGCGCGGAGCCGCACCCTCAAACGGCCGCGGCTATCTCATCGCGGACATCGAACAGCTCCGAGCCTTCGGCACCTCCGCCGCCTATGTCTCGGTCTTCGTGCTGACTCTCTATATCTCGAACCTCGACCAGCACCTCTACCGCCACCCCCTCCATCTCTGGCTGCTGCTGCCGATCCTGCTCCTGTGGGTCTCGCAGCTGTGGCTCCTCGCCTCCCGAGGCGAGCTCAACGAAGACCCCGTCGTCTTCGCCATCACCGACAAACGCTCGCTGCTG
>CAXSDM010000015.1:0-10753 GCA_964235575.1 uncultured Acidobacteriaceae bacterium
CACCAGACGCACGTCGAGGCCGTCCGCCTGGAACTGGCTGACCGAGGATTGGATCGCCTGAGTGTAGGCGGCGATCAAGCCAGGGGAAGCGGTCGAAGCGGAGCTCAGCTGATTGGGGATGTCGGAGACGAAGACGGTTGGGTGGACGCTGGCCGCTCCGGGGGACGGTGGCGTCGCCGCGCCCAGGATACCCACCGTGCCGGACTGCACGTTGACTCCGACAGTGTGCGGTCCGGCACTGAGCGGAAAGCGGAGCAGGGCAAAGCCGATGCCAGGTGAGTGGTTCAGGGAGCCAATCGGGGGGGTGGGTTGGGTGCTGTAGAGGGTGGTTCCGGAGACGCCATCGATGGTTGTGGTGAAGCTGCCGGAGAGAGCGTCGCTGAGAAGATACCAGAGGTAGACCGGGCCGCCGTTTGAGGTGGTGTTGAACGCCAAGGTACCGGCGCCGGCTGTGTTCTGGAGCGCGCCAGTACTGGGGTCGGTGGTCCAGGAGCCGGAGGCGATGTTTGCTCCAGGATCGCCTGAGAGGACTTTGTATTCGCGGGGGATCGCGAGCCAGGCCAGAGCAGCCTGGTCACAGGCGGTGAACAGAGGGAGGTAGGCGCTCCCGTAATTGTCCATGTCGGTCGAGCCGATCATGAGTGTAGAGAGGGGCGCGCTGGTCTGCGTTGGGCCGAGGCCGTTGGCAAGGATTGCGAACGGAAGGACATCGCAGGCTATAGACTTTGGCGCGCCCAGGTTCGCCACCGAAAAGCCGTCCGCAGAGGCAAAGAGGCTGGGATAGCTCTGCGCCTGGGAGACGGTCTGGCCGGAGGTGATGCCGTCGCCGAAGGCCTGGTAGCCGGGAATGGATGCGCCGGAGATCCCAGCGTTGGCGAGGGACGTGGAGCTATCCAGGAAAGAGACGGAGCCGGTGGCGGATGCGGGGAGGCCAGCGGCAGTAAGAGCGATCGACTGGTTGGCGTAGATAGAATTCTGAGGCGCCGAGATGGTGAGAGGTGCGGGCAGTCCCGTGACTCCAATAGCGACGGTGCCGCTGGTAGCCGCGGTGTGAGTGGAGTCGCCGGGGTAGGTCGCGGTAAGGGTGTGCGGGCCGGGGGCGAGTGAGGCGATGCTGAGTACGGCGATTCCCCGGGGGTTCAGCGGGACCGCAACGATCGCGGTAGTTCCGTCCAGGAAGGTCACGGAACCGGTGGCGGACGATCCGGAGGTCTGAAGCGATGCTGTCAGGTGGACGACGGTATGGACCGTGACCGCGGCAGCATCCGTGCTCAGATTCAGAGTGCTGGAACTGACCCCCTGTGCGTTCGCTGTTAGAGAGCCGTTCGCAAAAGACAAGAGCGCAGCAAAAAGAGCACACGTCCAGGCAAAGCTGAAGGTGGTCCGGCTGCTCATGCTGAGAGGGAAGCACGAGGACTGCCAACCGCCGGGCATATTTTCTTAAGAAATTCTAAGAATCAGGTCCTAAGACGGGTCCCCAACGTGCTCTCAACTCTTCAAGTGCACAGGCAGGTACTTCGTAATGTCATTGAAGATCACGATCGCCGCGAACAGTACAAGGCACACAAACGCCACCTGGTACACTCGCTCCTTCACCTGCTGGTTCAGGTCCCGCCGCATCAACGATTCGATGATCAGGAAGAGAATCATCCCGCCATCCAGGATCGGGATCGGCATCAGGTTCAGGATTCCCAACTGCAGCGAGATCATCGCCATGGTATCGATGATCGCCGATTTCCAATTCTTGGCCTCAAATGCCTGGTGAACGACTACCCCGATGCCGATTGGGCTCGACATGGCCTTAATGGAAACCTGCCGCGTGAACAGCCGGTGGAGCACCTCAAACAGCAGCATGGAACTTTTCACGTTCGCGTCCCAAGAGGCTTTGAGTGCCTGCCCGATGGACAGTTGCTCGGTCTTTTCCGGAGGCAGCACACGTTGAAATCCCAGCCGCCAGCCCTTGCCTTCCGTGGTCTCCATCTGCACCGGCGTGATAGGCAGATGCAGCGTTTGCATCTGCCCGGCCGCGCTCTTCCGCTCGACCGTCAGCACGCTGGGCTTGCCCTTCTGTGCTTGCAGATAGTCGAGCAGCGACTCCACCGAGTGCGGATAAAAGTCATCGATGGCCAGCAGGAGATCGTGCGGCTTCAATCCTGCCCTGGCCGCCGGACTCTCCACGCTCGTCACGTCAGCAACCTCCACCGGAGTGGTTTGCCGCACCGGCTCGGCACCGAGCTTGCTCCAGGAAAAGTCTTCCTCGCGACCCTTGTTCTCGACGAAAATCGACGTATCCACGCGTCGTCCATCGTGCGTAAACGAGAACGGGGTCTCGCGATTCATGGTCAGGTGCGGTTCATTTTCGAGATCGCCCCACACTGGGTTCTCAAACTTGTCGAAGCGCACAATCGTGTCGCCTGGCTGTATTCCCGTCGCCGCAACCTGCGTTCCTGGGATCACGTAGTCCACCACAGCCGGCCTCTCCAGATACTCGAAGACCTCATGGTGATGCATGTACAGGATGGTCAGTAGCAAAATGGCCAGGATGAAGTTCGCCAGCGGGCCCGCGATCCCGATGATCGCCCGCTGCCAGCGCGGGTGATTCTGGAACTCTCCGGGATCGAGCGTGGCGCGTTTCTGTTCACTGCCGGAGATGGGTTCATCGCCTACGCCCGCCATCTTCACGTACCCGCCGAGCGGGATCAGGTTCACGCAATAGTCCGTTCCGTTGTGCACGTACCCGAACAGCCGTTTGCCGAAACCGATTGCAAACGCCTCCACGCGCACGCCGCACGCGATCGCCGCGAAAAAGTGCCCTGCCTCGTGCACCAGTACCATTACGCCCAGCACCAGTGCCAGTTGCGGGATCGCGGTAAGCCCGGAAAGATTGAACAAAGCGTCGTCCTCTGCGGTGAAATATGCCTGCGCTAAGCGTCAGCCAGCACGCTCCGGGCACAGTCGCGCGCCTGGGCGTCTGCCGCAAGCACATCCTGAATAGACTCCGGACGCGCCGCCGGTGTTAGCTCGAGCACACGCTCGATTGTACGAGCAATGCCGGGAAAGGGGATACGTCCTTCGAGGAACGCCGCCACCGCAATTTCATCAGACGCATTCAAGGCGATGCAGGCCGCCGGCGATGCCTCTGCGGCCTCGTAGGCCAGACGCAGGCAAGGGAAGCGCGCAAAGTCCGGCGGCGCAAAGTCCAGCCGCGAGAGCGCCGCCAGGTCGAACGTCAGGTTCGACGCCGGCCGCTCCGGATAGGCCAGCGCATACAGGATCGGCAGCCGCATGTCCGTCACCGAGATCTGCGCCAGGATCGACCCGTCGACGAACTCCACCAGCGAATGCACCGTCGACTGCGGATGCACCGTTACCCGCACCTGACTCGGCGGCAGGTCGAACAGCCGGCACGCTTCAATCACCTCAAGGCCCTTGTTCAGCATGGTTGCCGAATCGATCGTGATCCGCTGCCCCATCACCCAGGTCGGGTGCTTCAGTGCTTGCGCCGGCGTGATGGCCGCAAACTCCTCCGCCGGCAGCTCCCGGAACGGGCCGCCCGAAGCCGTCAGCCAGATTTGCTTTACCTCCGCGGCTGTGCCTCCGCGCATGGCCTGGTGGACCGCGTTGTGCTCGGAGTCGATCGGCAGCAGCGCCACACCCTTCGCTCGCGCGGCAGTGATGATCAGTTCGCCAGCCGCGACCAGGCATTCTTTGTTCGCTAGCCCGATGGTCTTGCCCGCCATGATTGCGGCGTAGGTGGCCTCCAAGCCGGCCACGCCCACGATGGCCGAGACCACGAAATCCGCCTCGGGAGCGGTCGCCACGGCGATCGTTCCGGATGTCCCCCAGACTATTTCGACCCTTGAGAGCTCCACCGCTCGTAGCCGCTGCCGCAGTTCCGCCGCGAGTTCCTCGGTGGCCATCGAGACCAGCCGAGGCCGCCACTGCTTTGCCTGCTGAAACGCCGTTTCAACGTTGGCCCCTGCCGCCAGCGCTACCGGCGCATACCGCTCCGGAAACTGCTCACAAATGGAAAGTGTGCTCTGCCCGATCGAGCCCGTAGACCCCAGAATCGCAATCTTCTTCACAGGACTATCTTCGCAGAAGCAGTTGCTCCGTCCTACTGCTTCGGCATCCGCGCTTCAAGCGTAGCCAGCCGCTCCCGAATCTGGACCGAGCCGTCGAACTTCTCCGCGAGCACCTGGATCGACCTCTCGTTGCGCTCCTCACTCTGCCGAATCAACTGCGCAAGACGATCGTGACTATTCGCAACAATCTTTTCCAAAGCCCATCGTTGTTAATTTTCATTTCGGTGCGCAGCGAATCCACCGAAACTTTCACAGCCTTCAGTTCAGGCACGAGGAGGTCCTTCTCCACTTCCCGAAAGGACTCGAAGATGTTCTTTCTGTCCGGTAGTTGCTCATCATAGACGAACAGTTCCTCTACCGGAACAGCGTCTGCCAATCCTTCAGCAGCAGCGCGTACCACAGCACCGGAGCAGCCAGCAGCAGAGCATCCATCCTGTCCAGCACGCCGCCATGGCCCGGCAAAAGCGTTCCCGAGTCCTTCACCTGCGCGCCGCGCTTGATCGCCGACTCCAGCAGATCGCCCAGCTGCGCCGCCGCATTCAGCACTACCGCCAGCAATACCAGCTTCCACGCCGCCATGCCGATATGCAGCTCCGTATAGCCACGCGCGGACAGCCACTGGCCTAAATAGAAGACCCCCATCCCGCATACGACGGAGCCCACCACCGACGCAATCGTGCCCTCCCACGTCTTGTTGGGCGAGAGCCGCGATAGCTTCCGCTTCCCGAAATATTTGCCGACATAGAGCGCCGCAATGTCGCCGCACCACACGCACGCAAATAGAAAGAGCAGCAGCCCTGTCCCATCCTCATGCGCCCGGATCAGCGGGATCAACGTCAGTGGATACACCACGTAAATCAACGCAAACAGGCCCAGCGAGGTATCCATCAGCACGCGGTTCAAGGGCGCGCGAAACCCCGACCACGCAAATAGAATGAACGTCAGCAGCGAAAGCACCGGCAGCTCAAAGTCCGGCAGACGCAGCGTGAAAAAGAAGATTAGCACCGTCGAGCCGATCAACCACCACAGCGGAATCTGTGCGCCCGTGCTCTGGACCGCCGCACTCTTCTGGGCCAGCGCGCGATACTCAAACGCCGCCAGCCCCGCCACCAGCGCGGCAAAGCTGGAGATCAACCAGGGATCGCCGCGCAACACCAGGGCAAGCACGGCAACAATTAAAACCAGAGCAGTCGCAATCCGTTTCATGGGGCTTTGTGAAGCATATATGGATGAACCCGTTATCGCCGCGTCAGCAGCGTCTTCGGCACAAGCTCATGCTCGATCTCTTCCGCCACCTGGTCCGCCGGCTCAAGCGCCAAGTCGTTGCCCGCCAGGTTCTCGTCCGTGCCCTCGCCCAGCCCGCCAAATCGCCGCTCGCGCTGCTGGTAGTTTTGAATCGCCTCGAGCAGGTGGATGCCGCGATAGTCCGGCCACAGCCGATCTGTCACGAAGATCTCCGCGTACGCCATCTGCCACAGCAGGAAGTTCGAAATCCGCATCTCGCCCGAGGTCCGGATCACCAGGTCCGGGTCCGGCATATGACCCGTGTATAAATTCGCCGCGAGCTGCGCTTCATCCAGCCGCGACTCCAGCCCATCCACCTGCAGCAGGTCTTCAAGCGAACAGCCGCGCGTATGCGCCTCTTCAATCAGCGTGCCCACGAGCGTCCGTGCCGCATCCACAATCTCCGTCCGCGAACCGTAATTCAACGCCAGCGTCAGCGTCGTGCCGGTGTTGCGCGCCGTCTCCTCCTGCGCCCACTGCATGGTGTCCTGGATTTCGGCGGGCAGCTCGCGTGTGCGCCCGATGTAGGTCATGCGCACGTTGTTGTCGTTCATGCGCTTCACGTTGCCGACCAGGTAGTTCTTCAGCAGCTTCATCAGGAAGCTCACTTCTGCTTTGGGCCGGCGCAGGTTATTCTCAAGCGAAAATGCATACAGCGTCAGCCACGGCAGGTCGATCCGCGACGCCGTCTCGACCACAAATTGAACGCTCTCGGCGCCCTGCTGATGACCGAGAAAGCGCTTCAGGGCCCGCTTGCCTGCCCACCGGCCATTGCCGTCCATGATGATGGCGACGTGTTTTGGCAGGCGCGCGACATCCAGCTGACCGAAGACGGCAAATTCCTCCGGAGATAACTCACCTACACGGCGGGGAATCCGGATCGCATCGCGGCGTGGAACTTGGTTCAGGTCGGAACGCAACAGAAGGCCTCAGAGAATGCTGAGGTTAGCATACAAGCTTGTCGAGTGGCAGAGTATAACCCGAACGCGTTCGCGAACGAACGGGTGAGACAAGGCAGGAGGGCGGCCGCACCCGGGTGGATGCGACCGCGGAAAGGAGGTGACAAGCCAGCCGCGAAGCTACGCTGTCCTGCGCCGGCCCGCCGCCAACTCGCGCACATGATTGAGGAAGATGGTCCGCTGCAGCGCGTCCAGTTGCGACGTGTAGGCGGCAATCTCCGCCAGGAACGGATCGGCCATCAGCATCGCCGTCTCGTTTGAGTGGCGCGTGCTCGCATCGCGCAGCAGCGCCGAGATGTCGACCTCGAGCGCCTTTGCCAGCCGGTCGAGCGAAGAGAGCGTCGGCATCGCTTTACCGTTCTCGATCTTCGAGATGTACGTGCGGGGTACGCCCATCCGCGCCGCCAACTGGCGCTGGCTCAGGTTGCGCACGTGGCGCAAGTCCCGCACCGCGGTGGCTACCTGGATTCCGTCGGCTTCTGCTGGCGGCGCAGGCATGAAGGCGACCGGAGCCGGCGCAGGCTTCTCTACCACCAGCGATCTGCGGCACCGCCGGCATACATGGGTGGGTGTGCTGAATTGCACGAGCTTGCAGTGGTCGCAGCGCAGGACCTCGCGCTGTGTTTCAGCCTGGGCAAACGGCGCCATCATTGTGGCCATGTTGTGTAGGTGCGGGCGGATGCCAGAGCGAGGTCTCCGCGGCGTAAGCGTCCGATAACGGCCGCATGCGATGTGCCTAGACTGACACCCGGTATCGTAAGAGTCAAGAGTCAGCGCCGAAGTTAGCGGCAGAAAACCGGAGAAAAGCCGAAGGAGAACCAGACTCGTTAACTCCATCCCAGGCTTAGGATGGACAGAGGAGGTTCACCATGGACGAGCCACACGATCTAGCCCACGCGCTGGCCCTGGTAGAGGAGTGGACGCAAGGCGACAGCCTGCGCAAGCACGCGCTCAGCGTCAGCTTCTGCTGCCAGGCCTACGGACGACGGGAAGCCGAGCGGCTCGAGCTGCCGGAGGATGAGGCAGCCCAACTCACCAACAGCTACGCCTGCGCCGGCCTGCTGCACGACTTCGACTACGAGCGCCACCCCACGCCCGCCGAGCATCCCTTCGTCGGCGTGGCCTTCCTGCGGGAGCGCGGCTGGCCCGAGCCGATGCTTCACGCCATTCTTGCACATGCCGACTATTCGGGCGTCCAACCCGAGTCGCACCTTGATAAAGCCCTCTTTGCCTCGGACGAACTTGCGGGCTTTCTGACAGCCTGCGCCTTGGTCAAACCGACGAAGTCGATCCACGACGTCGAACCGAAAGGCGTGGTGAAGAAGATGAAGGACAAGGGCTTCGCGCGCGCGGTCAAGCGTGAGGACATCACCTCCGGCGCGGCTATGCTGGAGGTGTCTCTCGAAGAGCATATTGCCACCTGCCTCGGAGCCATGCAGGCCCATGCCGCGGAGCTTGGCCTAGCAGGCTAGGCTAGCAACGGTTCTGTTCCCTGCCGGTGTCGCCGCAGGGTATCCAGGTGGATTGCAAACGCAATCAGGGCGCCTGCAATGGTGCACCACGCGCGCCGATGCGCGATCTCCGGGCCAGGTGTCTGGTCTAGAGAAAGCAGAAAGACGATGTAGGAGGTCAGGCAAAACGTATACAGGCCATAGTTCACCGCATTGGTCGCAAATGCCCAGAACGCGAAGAACGTTGTCAGCGCCGCCAGCGCATACGGTCCCAGCGGCATATGCACCGCCACCTGCGTGGCCAGGACCGCCCCCGCCAGCGTGCCGCCGATGCGCAACAGGCCGCGGGTCAGGGTCTCGAAAAACGCCGGCTTCTGCACCAGCAGTGCCGTCATCGGCACCCAGTAACCGGACTGCATTTTCAGCTGCCGGTAGATCTCGGAAGCGATGACGACCGTGATCGTCATGCGTACGGCGTAGGCAAGGGCGGTGCGGCGGTCCGGCGCGGGGAGTGCCTCGGGAAGGTGCCGCAGTCGCAGCAGCAGCTCGCGGCGCTGGCCGTAGAGCGAACGCGGAATCGCCAACAGATCCTTGCTCAGCTCTGGAATCAGGCGCAGACCCGCGCTGGTAAACAAAATCTGCACCACGCCGCCCAGTGCGATCAATCCGGCCCGTGTGAATGAGCCGTGCAGATTGGAGGGGAAGGCCGAAGCCACAAACAGAGCCACCGACGCCTGCTGGCCGACCCACGCGACACCCGAGTTGCGCACGGTGAGCACGCCGTAGATGGCCGCCGAGATGGCAGAAAACAGCACCAGCGTAAAGCCCCGGTGCCCCGCTATCGTCCCTGCAAAGGCTGCCGTCGCGGTGGCGAAAACTGCAAAGATCATGGGCCGCACGCGCGAATCCGCGATCCGCTGGTTGGCGCCAAAGGCGATCGTCAGCGCGCCGCCGCTTGAAATCAACGCGCCGCCGGGATGTCCGACCGCCACGCCGACAAACACGCAAAGCGCAACGGCCGAGGCGCTGACCAGCGGCAGACGCAGCTCAAGCGCGTCCCAGTGAAACGTGTACAGATCGGCAAAAAAGTGGTTCGGTGTCGAGGTGTCGGAGCTGTTGGCCGAGCCATGATTCGGGATCGCGGAAGAGGTCGACACCCCTCCAGTGTAGAGGGCCGCTCTGCCTTAGTGAGAGTGGCAGCCGCGCAGAATCGCCAGCCAGATCAGCGACAGCACCACGGACCCCACCACCCCGACCGTGAGCCTCGCCTTCCGGCTTGCGGGTGCGGCGGTCGTCCGGCTGCTGCTGCGGCTGTTCTGCGCCGGGTCGAACGGGTTATAGCTCACCGGGATGCACTCGTTCTGCGGCACCGCCACGGGCGACTGAAACTCATCCGAGTAGAGCCGCCCGTGCGCGTAGTAGTCGAACGTGATGCGGAACTTTTCGCCTGTCTGGAAGCCGAACGCCAGCGGACTGAGCGCACGAAACTGGTAGCGGCAGCTGGTCACCGTCGCTTCGGTCGCGATCCACTCCGCGTCTGTCATAGCGAAGCCGATTGCACGCGCGAAACGCCTGCCTGGGCCAGTGCGGCGTCAGTCCCCGCGACCGACCCCGGCAGCCCGACTGCCCGCGTCGCATCCTCAATCACTAGCGTCTCAAAGCCCAGCGCGCGCCCGTCCACCGCCGAGAAGCGCACGCAGAAGTCGTACGCGAGCCCGGCCAGAAACAGCCGTCGCAGGCCGCGCTCACGGAGATATCCGGCCAGCCCCGTGGCGGTGTGATGGTCGTTCTCAAGAAAAGCTGAGTAGCTGTCGATCTCGCGCCGAAATCCCTTGCGCAGGATCAGCTCGACATGCGGCACGTCGAGCTTCGGATGGAGCGCCGCACCCGATGTGTGTTGCAGGCAGTGCTCCGGCCACAGCGTCTGCAGCCCATAAGGCGCGTCCACGTGCTCATAGGGCTGCTTGCCCGCGTGGGTCGAGGCAAAGGAGATATGCCCCGAAGGATGCCAGTCCTGGGTCAGGATTACATGCTCGAAGCGAAGGGCAAGCGCGTTGATCCGCGGCAGGATTTCGTCTCCGCCAGGGACTGGGAGCGCGCCGCCGGGCATGAAATCCGGCTGCAGGTCGATCAGCAAGAGCGCGTCGGTGGATTGGATTTGCATTGCTGCACTTAGGATGACACTCGGCGGCCAGAGGTCTAAAGCGGTATCTTGATCCTGTACGGCGAAAGGCCCGGCAGTGGAACAGACGAAGCGTAGCAACGCATGGCAAAGCGGGCTGGACACTGGGACCGCACGGTTCAAAGCCAATGCCGCCGCGGTGCACGCGCTGCTTGCTGAACACGCCGCGCAGGAAGACCAGATCAAGCGCGGAGGCGGAGCCAAGGCCATCGAGAGCCAGCACGCCAAGGGCCGCCTGACTGCCCGCGAGCGCATCGTCCTGCTGCTCGACCCGGGCACGCAACTGATGGAGCTGGGCCTGTGGGCAGCGCACGAGATGTATGCGGAGTGGGGCGGCGCTCCGTCGGCAGGCGTCGTCGCCGGCATCGGGCGCGTAGAGGGCCGGCTGTGCCTGGTGGTCGCCAACGATGCCACCGTAAAAGCCGGAGCGTTCTTCCCCATGTCCGCGAAAAAGATGCTGCGCGCGCAGGCGATCGCGCTCGAGAACCGCATCCCGACCCTTTACCTGGTCGATTCAAGCGGGGCGTTCCTGCCTTTGCAGGAAGAAGTCTTTCCCGACCAGGATGATTTCGGCCGCGTCTTCCGCAACAACGCCGTGATGAGCGCGCTGGGCATCCCCCAGATCACCGCGATCATGGGCATGTGCGTCGCCGGCGGAGCCTATCTGCCCGTGATGACCGATACGGTGCTCATGACCGAAGGCTCCGGCCTCTTCCTCGCCGGGCCGGCGCTGGTGCAGGCGGCCATCGGCCAGAAGACACCCGCAGAAGAGCTGGGAGGCGCGGCCATGCA
>CAXSDM010000015.1:10853-18086 GCA_964235575.1 uncultured Acidobacteriaceae bacterium
CGGTCGACGAAGCGCGCAGGCAGGCGCTCTGGCAGGAGATCAAGGATGGCTACGACGCCGCGGCGGACGCGCGTTACGGGGCGGCGCGGCTGTGGATCGACGCCATCATCGATCCCGCCCGGACGCGCGAGGTGCTGATGCTGGCGCTCGAGGCTTGTTCGTTGAACCCGGACGTGCCGAGGTTCAACCCCGGAGTGATGCAGACGTGATCTCGCGCCAAACGATCTTCCTGCTGCTGTTCGCGGTTCTGCTGGTGGCGGGACTTTGGGCCTGGTCGGCGGGGCATCGGGATGAATGCTCAGCGTATCTCGGAGGCGATCGCCATGCGCCGGCATCTCAGGTGGTGAAGACGGGCACGCGGACCATCGTGGTTCCGTGCCAGGACTGGCTGCTTCGTCAATCAGCGCCCGTGCAGATGCTGTGCGTGCTGGCGGTGGCTGGCTTCGGCGTCTCTCTAGTGAGTGTATGGGCAGATCGGAAGGGAAGCAGACCATGGTGAAGATTGTCGAGTGCCCGCGCGATGCGTGGCAGGGGCTGCCCGGAATGATGCCGGCGGAGGTGAAGGCGGACTACCTGCGCGTACTGATTGCGGCGGGGTTCAAGCATATAGACGCGGTCAGCTTTGTGTCGAAGGCCGCCGTGCCGCAGATGGCCGATGCGGAACAGGTACTGACCTACCTCGATCCTCCGGACGATGTCGAGATTATCGGCATCGTCCTGAACGAGAAGGGGGCCGAGCGGGCGATAAAGACCGAGGCGGTGTCGACGCTGGGCTTCCCGTACTCCATCTCCCCGCAGTTCCTCAAGCGCAACGGGAATCAGACACCGGAGGAGTCGCTTGAGGCGCTCGAGGCTGTGGGAACGCTTGGCTATAAGGCCGGGCTGGACGTGGTGGCGTATGTGTCGATGGCCTTTGGCAACCCGTATGGGGATGCGTGGTCGATCGACGAGGTGATTGATGCGTGCGACCTGCTGGTCGACTGCGGGGTCTCGCAGATCTCGCTTGCGGATACGGTGGGCATCGCGACGCCGCGGCTGGTGGCGGACGTGTTTGCGGATGTGCGGGCGGTGCACGATCGCGTGGAGATTGGGCTGCATCTGCACACGCGCGCCGAGACTGCCGCCGGCCTGATCGAGGCAGCATACGGGGCAGGGTGCCGGCGGTTTGACGCGGCGATTGGCGGGCTGGGCGGGTGCCCGTTCGCGCAGGATGCGCTACTGGGGAATCTGCCCACCGAGGTGTTGATAGCGGAGTTGAAGCGGCTTGGAGCGGAAGTTCCGGAGTTGCGGCCGCTCGACGGATTGGTCTCGGCGAGCCGGGAGATTGAGCGGAAGTATGGGGCTCGCTTGCAGTAGAGCTATTCTCAGCTAAAAGGGAATGTCGTCGTCGGTGATGCCGTTGTCACCATAGTCTGGAACGCTGGCGGGCGTGCGCTGGTCGTAACTTGTGCTCGAGGAGGAAGCGGCGGTTGATCTGGAGTAGCCTCCGGTGCTGGCGCCGCCTTCCTGGCCTGCGCGGTCTCCGCCTCCAGTGAAAGAAAGATCGTTGACAAGAATTTCTGTGCGATATTTCTTTTGCCCCGACTCCTTGTCGTCCCAGGAACGGGTGGAGATTCTGCCTTCAACGAACAGTTCTTTGCCTTTTTTGCAGTAATCGCGGACAATTTCGGCGGTACGGCCGAAGGCAACCAAGTTATGCCATTCGGTCTTGTCCTGCCATGCGCCCTGAGCGTCCTTCTGACGATCCGAGGTAGCAAGAGCAAAGGTGGCGATGGTCATTCCGGCTGCAGTCGCCTTTATTTCGGGATCCTTGCCGAGACGGCCGAGAAGAAAAACTTTGTTGACGCCCTTCGCCATACGAGTGTGCTCCGTGCTGAAGATGAGGTTGCAGAATAGCAGAGCATAGCGTGGAATGGCTGCCCTACGCTTCCACCCATAGCCTATTTGCTGGCGGTCGTTACGGCTTTCGGCTTCAGGGTGTGCTCTTCGAGCGCCTGCGCCTGCGGCAGATAGCCGAGTGCCTTGGCGATCTGCGGATCCCACTCGGCGCGTACCTTCATGCCTTCCAGCTGGCCGAACTCCGAGGTGAAAAGGTCGGACTTAATCTCGGCTTTCACCCAGTCCAGGTTGGCGTTGAGGTCGGCATCGCTCACGTCGATGTTCTTCGCCTTGAGGAAGGCCTTGAAGTCGCTCAGCACCGCGTCGTTGACGACAAAGTCTTTGCCGACCGTGTTCTTGGCAAAGTAATGCCGGGAGAAGTTGAGGAACGCGTGCTGCTGGATCAGAACTTCCTCGGGGTGCGTGGACTTGACCGGATCGATGTGCTCATCCGGGGTGATGCCTCCGCCGCCGTAGACGGTGCGTCCTTCGTCGGTGAGCTTGACCTCGCGATTGGCGTTGTCCTTGGGGTTCGAGGCGTCGCGCACGTAGTAGTAGTCATAGAGCGACATGTTGTCGTAGGGACGCTGGATGAGCCGGCCCGACGGCGTGTAGTAGTGGAAGGTCGTCAGCGCTAGGCCGGTGTTCTGGCTGATGTTGAAGACGGTCTGGACCAGGCCTTTGCCGAAGGTGGTCTCGCCGACGATGAGCGCGCGGTCATGATCCTGGAGCGCGCCCGAGACGATCTCGGCGGCCGAGGCCGTGTTGCGGTTGACGAGCACGACCACCGGGTACTTCGGTCCCTGCTCGCCGCTGGTGACGGAGTAGACCTGGTCGGCGGCGACGCGGCCATGCTGCGAGACCACGACCTGACCCTTCTGCAGAAACTTGCTGGACATGTCGACTGCCTGGTTGAGCAGGCCGCCAGGGTTGCCGCGCAGGTCGATGACCAGGCCCTTGAGCGGGCCTTCGCTGCGGAACTTGTCGAGCGCGTCACCGACCTCATGAGCCGTCGTCTCCTGGAAGTTGGTGACGTGCATGTAGCCGATGCCGGGCTGGATCTCAAAAGCGAGATCGACGGACGGCCGGGGGATCTCGTCGCGGACCAGATCGAAGGTGAGCGGCTTGTCCTTGCCTTCGCGGCTCATGGTGACGAGGACGTGGGTACCGCGCGGCCCCTTGAGCATGGTGGCGATAGCGGCGGAGTCGAGGCCGTCCGTGGGCTTGCCATCGACCGAGATGATGAGGTCGCCGGGTCGGATGCCGGCTTTATAGGAGGGCGTGCCCTCAAAGGGGTAGAGCACGAATGTCTTCATGACGCCGTCTACCAGCTGCGGCTGAATGGTCATGCCGACGCCGTAGTAGCGGCCATGCTGGTCCTCGCGCATTTGCGCGTAGGCCTTGGGGTCGTAGAAGTTCGAGTGGGGGTCGAGCACGTGCAGCATGCCTGGGATGGCGCCGTCGTAGATGGCCTTGTCCGTGCGGTCGTCGTTCATCTTCTCGGCGTAGTTCTGCTCGACGATGGAGTAGACCGAGGTGAAGGACTTGAGCGAATCGCGGAGGCTGGACTCGTCCGACGCGGACTGGGCGGAGACTTTCTGGCCGACCACGGCGCCGAGAATGCCGCAGGAGGCAAGAAAGACCGAGACGGAGACGAGAGCGCGACGGGTGCGGGATGCCATGAGCTTGACTTGACCTCGGAGGCGAGCGGATGCCGCCCCACATACAATTGGACGGAGTATAGCAGGAGCGGGTTAGCTGTTCCGGCGCGGGACTCGGCCTCTACCACCTTTGTGGCAGACAGCTGATGGGTTGCCATAACCGAAAATCTCGCATCGCGTCCGGGTAGAATAAAGGTACGCGATACCAACCCTGCGCTGGACCGAGTCCAAGCTCTGGTGGCGTTGCCATTTTTGTGGTTCCAGGAAGCGAGAGCGCGGTGAGCTTGAAGACGATACGAGGCGGGCGAGAGATACGGAGAACGCGGTGGGTGCAGGCAGGAGCCCTGGCGCTGGGGATGTCCTCGATGTATTCGATGGCGCCTGGTCTGCTGACGGCGCAGCTGGTCAGGGCTCCGCGCTATGGCAGTCCCGTGGATAATCCTACGCCGCAGCTGAACTTGCCTCCGCTGCCGGCGGCACTCACACCTCATGGCACCGTGGTTGAGGATATTGTGGTCCGGGTGGACGACCAGATTATCAGCCGCAGCGACGTCGCTCGGGCGGAGCAGCAGTTGCAGGAGGAGGCGGCGCAGGCCAACGTGCCGGCGGCGGAGCTGGCACAGAGGCAGCGGGATATGTTGCGCGACATGATCGATCAGCAGCTGCTGCTTTCTCGCGCCAAGGAGCTGGGCCTGAACGCGGATGCGGACGTAATCCGGCAGCTGGATGAGATTCGCAAGCAGAACAAGATGGATTCGCTTGACGATCTCGAAAAGGCGGCGCGGCAGCAGGGCGTGAACTTCGAGGACTTCAAGGCCAAGATCCGCAACCAGATCCTGGCCCAGCAGGTGGTGCGCGACGAGGTAGGCCGGCGTCTCCAGATGACCGAGGCAGATGAGAAGAGATATTACGACGAGCACCAGAAGGATTTCGACCAGCCGGAACAGGTACGGCTGAGCGAGATTCTGGTGCCGCTCGCAGAGAACGCCACGCCGGCGGAGATCGAACAGGGGCAGAACAAGGCGAACGGCATTAAAACTCAGCTCATGCAGGGGACGGATTTCGCCGCGCTCGCGAAGAAGGTATCGGGCGGACCCTCGGCGGCGCAGGGCGGGGAGCTGGGGCTGTTCAAGCGCGGGGCGCTGGCGCCGGTGCTTGAAGAGCAGACCTTCACCCTGAAGCCGGGTGAGTCCACGCAGCCCATCCGCACTCGGCAGGGCTTTGTGATTTTGAAGGTGGACGATCACATCGCGGCAGGTCCCGCCCCCATGAAGAGTGTCGAGCCGCAGATCCAGGAAGCACTCTACGTGGCGCAGATGCAGCCCGCCATGCGCGCCTACCTGAGCAAGCTGCGGGGACAGTCCTACGTGGATGTGCAGCCCGGATTTGTGGACTCCGGGGCGACGGGCAACGAGACCAAGCCGGTGTTTACGGCGTACGCGCCTCCTGTGGTGAAGAAGAAGGTAGTTGCCAAAAATAAGCCACGCTTTGTGCGGGCCGGCACCACCTCGACCGCTGCTGTGAGCAGGTCGGTCATTGCGTCGCCGGATACGACAGGTACGCGGACCATCACCGGTCCGGACGCGAAGCCGGCGATCGATCCGACAACCGGCCTGGCCAGCATCTCGCCGCCGAAAACCACGACTTCTGCCAATGGCAAAAAGCTCGCCAAGGTAAAGCGGGAGAAGGTGCGTTTCGGCCAGGCGCCGACGCATGCGCTCCCCGGCGACAGCGGCGAGGCGACGCCGACCTCGGACGGTGGCGTGATCGCCAGTGGCGCCGAGCAGCCCGGCTCAGCCGGCATTGGAACCGCTTCAGGGGCGACGCCGGTCGAGACGGCCAACCTGAACGACAACCCGCTGACCCCGGTGGCTCCGGCGCACGTGAAGACTCGGTTTGCCGCTAAGGAGACAGAAGTCAAGGAGAAGAAGGCGAAGACGGTGACCGCCAAGCAGGTGGAGAAGGCAGCGGCTACGCCCACGCCCATTACGGCCGAGGAAAAGGCGACGCAGCAGACCCAGGCGGCTCCGCTGGGCGTGGCGGGCGTGGATACGTCGAAGAAGCCCAAGAAGCCAAAGCGGGTCAAGGGCGCTCCCAAGGAGCGGCTCGAGAACAAGCCCGCGGCTGCGCCGGTAGCTGCTCCGACTGTCGCCCCGACTGCAAGTCCGGCCTTGGCGCCTACAGCCGATACGCCTCCGAGCACGAACGCTCCAGCAGCGGCTGCCACGGCTCCGCCACCGCCGCAACTCTAGCCCTTGGTAAGCTGAAGCAGCATGAAAGCCTTCTATGTAGCCGATGCTCCACGCTTTGAGAACGCGCAGGTTATCTCCTTCTTCTGCCTTTCCCAGATCACGCTGCGCGAACGAAAAGGCGGAGATGGCCAGTACCTTGCCTTGACCCTGACTGATAAGACCGGCTCGCTCGAGGCGCGCATGTGGGAGGAGTTTGCGGACGCATTCTCCTCGTGTGGAGAGGGCTGTTACGTCAAGGTGCAGGGCCAAATTTCGAAGTACCAGAACCGCTGGCAGATCACGTTGACCCGCATGCGCGGCGCCGCAAAGGAAGAGGTGGACACGGCTGATTTTCAGCCTGTCTCCAGCTTTCCTCCGGAGCAGATGGATGCGGATCTGCGCGGGATCGTGGCTGGGTTCAGGAACCTCGATCTGCAGCGGCTGGTGCTAGCGTTTCTCGATGATCCTGAGATTGGGCCTGCGTTTCGGGTGGCGCCGGCGGCCAAGATGCTCCACCATGCCTGGATCGGCGGGCTGCTCGAACATGTACTCACGCTCGTGAAGGTGTGTCTGGCGACGGCTCCGTTTTACCCGGAGGTCGACCCGGACCTGCTGGTCACAGGAGCGATTCTGCACGACATCGGCAAGGTGCGCGAGCTCGCCTGGAAGACGAGCTTCCACTACACGCTCGAAGGCCAGATGATCGGGCATATCTCGATTGCGCAGGGGATGCTGCGCGAGAAGCTACAGGAGCTTGCGCCGTTTCCGGAGCGGCTGCGCATCTTGGTGGAGCACATGCTCCTGTCGCACCATGGCCGGCTGGAGTTTGGTAGTCCCAAGCTGCCGATGACGCCAGAGGCGATGCTGCTGAGCACGCTTGACGATCTGGAGGCGAAGTTCGCGGCCATGCGGCGGGAGTTTGCGGCAGCCGAAAGCGCAGGCAAGGGTGCGGGTGAGTTGACGGAGTGGGTCCGGAGTATGGATCGCAACCTGTTTGACTCGCGACGTTGGCTGGCCGAGGAACGGGCTGCTCTGCCGGAGAATCTGTCCGCCGAAGAGAGCGATGCGCCATTGTTACAATCGAGTTTCGACTCTGCTACGGAACGGAGCGCGGAACAGGGATAGATGCTGAGATTTTCGACAGCCGGGGAGAGTCATGGGGAGGCGCTGGTGGCGCTGGTCAGCGGCCTGCCCGCGGGCGTTCCGGTGGACCAGGCGCGGCTGGACCGGGAGCTTTGGCGGCGGCAGCAAGGGTATGGGCGCGGCGGCCGGATGCGCATCGAACAGGACCGTGCGCACATTCTCAGCGGAGTGCGCCACGGCAAAACGATCGGCTCGCCGGTAGCCATGACGCTTGCGAACAATGACTGGAAGAACTGGGAAGAGATTCTTCCGGTGAGCGCTGGAGACGCGGAAAAGCACAAGGCAGTAAAGAGCCCGCGGCCGGGTCACGCCGATCTTCC
>CAXSDM010000015.1:18186-28643 GCA_964235575.1 uncultured Acidobacteriaceae bacterium
GGGAGCTGAAGCGCAATTATGCCGGCTACTGCGAGCAGATCCGCAGGTTTTAGGAGAAACCAGTGGCAACAAAGACCGCAGAGAAGACGCCCGCGCAGAAGAAATTTACGGGCAAGATTCACACCGTCGTGAAGTGGCCCGACCCCGTGCTGGCCAGGCGCGGCGAAGATGTGACGGTGTTCGATAAGTCGCTCGAAACGCTGGTGGAGGAGATGTTCGAGAGCATGTACGCGGCGCAGGGCATCGGCCTGGCGGCGCCACAAATTGCCATTTCGAAGCGCATCACGGTCATCGACGTGAGCTTTCGCAAAGACCCGGCAGACAAGCTGGCGCTGATCAATCCCGAGGTGATCCACGTCGAAGGCAAGCAGACTGAGGAAGAGGGCTGCCTAAGCCTGCCGGAGATCCGGGAGAAGGTGAATCGTGCGGCCAAGGTGCGGGTGCGCGCCCAGAACGTCAAGGGCGAATGGTTCGAGGTGGAAGGCGATGAGCTGCTGGCGCGCGCGCTGCAGCATGAGATCGATCACCTGGACGGGGTGCTGTTTATCGATCGCCTGAGCCGCCTGAAGCGGGAGCTGGTGCTGCGCAAAATCCGCAAGCTGCAGAAAAACGGTGAGTGGTGAGGCTGGTTTTTTGTGGCACTCCGCAGTTCGCGGTAGGCACGCTGGAGGCGGTGCTCGCGGCCGGGCACACCGTGGAGCTTGTGTTGACGCAGCCGGATCGGGTGGCAGGGCGGGGCCTTGCGCCTCAGGTTTCCGCGGTCAAGGCGGCGGCGCTTCGGCGTGGTCTGCAGCTGCTGCAACCGGAGAAGATCAGGCACAACCAGGAGCTTCGTGCGCGGCTTGAAGCGCTGGCGCCGGATGCGATTCTGGTGGTGGCTTACGGACGCATTATCCCGGACTGGATGCTGGCTCTTCCTCGGTACGGGTGCATCAATCTGCATGGCTCGCTGCTGCCGAAATACCGGGGCGCCGCGCCCATCCAGTGGGCGGTTGCGAACGGCGACACCGTGACCGGAGTAACGACGATGCGGCTCGATGCGGGGCTGGACACCGGGCCGATGCTGCTGGCGCAGGCGGTTCCGATTGCGCCTGAGGAGACGGCCGAGGATCTATTTGAGAGCCTGGCGGACAAGGGTGCCGGGTTGATGCTGCAAACGCTGGCCGGGCTCAAAGACGGAAGCGTCACGCCGGTCGAGCAGGACCACGCCCGTGCGACGCTGGCGCCCATCCTCACCCGGGAAGACGGGCGTATGGACTTCGCTCGCACGGCCGCCGAGTTGGTCAACCGCTGGCGAGGTTTCCAACCTTGGCCGGGAGCGTTCACGTCGCTGCGGGGCAAGAAGCTGATCGTCCCTCGCATGGCTGTGGCTGACGTCCCCTGTCCGCAGGGGGAGCTGCGCATAGAGCAGGATCGCCTCTTCGCCGGATGCGCGGAGTCCACGCTCGAACTGCTCGAAGTCCAGATGGAAGGCAAGAAACGGATGTCAGCAACTGAGTTTCTGCGCGGCTTTCAGGGCTTAGGCGGTGAGCGGGTGGGCCAGTGAAAAGTAAAGGCCAGAACACGGGGCAGCGGAATCGGCCCGCCAAGCCTGCGCCTGCGAAGAGCCAGGAGCAGGCTGGCCTGGAAGCTGCGGCGCGGGTGATCGCCGCGGGTGGCCGGGTCCCGAAGAAGTTCGGCTTGGCGGTGGCGGCTGGCGCGCGCCCGGCCAGCGCCGGTCCGACCTTGGACGCGGCAACGGCGCTGGCCAAGGTGACCCCGGCACGTCTGGTCGCCTTCGAGCTCCTGACCATCGTCGCGGCAGGTAAGGCGCATAGCGATGAGCTGCTGCACGGCGCGCGAACGCAGGCTCTCTCAGAGCCTGACCGTCATCTGGCGACCGCGCTGGTGATGGGCGTTCTGCGCTGGCAGATCGCGCTCGATGCCCGGATACGCGCATTTCTGGAGCGGCCCGGCCAGGCGCTTCCGGAGCCGGTCTTGCTGGCGCTGCGCCTGGGAGCCTTTCAGCTGTTGCATATGGATCGCGTCCCGGCGCACGCCGCGCTGTCGGAGTCGGTCGAGCTTTGCCGCGCGGCAGGGCACCCGCACGCGGCCGGCATGGTGAACGCCATCCTGCGCAAGATAGCAGCCGCGCCCACGCCGAAGCAGCCCATCTTCGAATCCACCGCTGCCTTTGCCGAGCGGCTGGGGCACCCGCTTTGGCTCGCGGAACGCTGGGTCAGTCACTATGGGCGAGAGGCTGCGCTCAAAATCTGCGCCGCCGGCCAAACAGAGCCGGACCCCGGCGATCCGGCCACTGGCCTGTTCGATGCCGATCCTGCTTTACCTCAGATCGACGCCGGCTCACGCCTGGTAGCGGAGCTTGCGGCGGCGGCGATGCCTGAGGTCGTGGGTCGGCGCGCGCGGGTGTGGGACTGCTGCGCGGCCCCGGGTGGCAAAACGCTGGTGCTGGCGCGCCGGCTGCCGGGCGCGGAGATTCTTGCCACGGACCTGAGTAGCCGGCGTCTTGCACAGACCCAGGCGCGGTTTGGCCGCTTCGCGTACGCAGGGGGAATCGAGACAGCCGTTGCGGACGCGACCCAGCTGCCGCAGGACGCCGGCCTCTTCGACCTCATCCTGTGCGACGTTCCCTGTAGCGGCACGGGAACGCTCGGCCGCAACCCGGAAATCCGCTTCCGGCTGCAGCAGGACGATCTGGCCCGGCAGGCGGAGCGGCAGCGCGCGATCCTCAACGCGGCTCTCCAGCGGCTTGCGCCGGGTGGCCGCCTGGTCTACTCCACTTGCTCGCTCGAGCCGGAGGAGAACGAAGCGGTAGCTGCCCAGGTTCCGGGCGGCGTCTCCCGCGTTTCCGTCGCTGGCTTGCTCGGCGGCCTGCCCGGTCTGCGAATTGCGCCGGAGTCGGTGATCCGGGAAGATACGCTGCGCACCCTGCCCGGCGTGCATCCCTGCGATGGCTTCTACGCGGTAGTCTTTCAGGCGTAGTCAGCGCGGAGCCAGGGTGACGCGGATGGCTTCTCCGCGGGCGATGCGGTGTCCCGGCTGCGGGCTTTGGCTAAGAATCACGGAGCTGGAGCTGACCGGTTCTGGCGTCGCGGGTACATCGAACGAGGGATCGAGCGGATTCGGTGGAGCTGCCGGGGTCGCCGGAACATTGCCCGAGGAGGCGTCGTCCGGGGGCGCGGTCTCTCGCTCCTGTGCGCTTGAAATATGGAGCCCGACCGTGGCCAGGCGTGCCGAGGCTGCTCCAAGCGAGAGTCCGACGATGGCGGGCATGACATAGGAGGCGCGCTCTGCCGCGTCCTCCGGGTCGGAGACGAGCAGCGAGACATCCGGGCCGGTAAGGCTGTTGCTGTTTGGCGGTGGGGACTGCGCAAGAATGATGCCGGCCGGCGAAGGAGTCGGAAGATGCGCGACGGTTCCGACTTCCAGCTGTAGTCGGCGCAGGACGAGTGAGGCGGGCCTCTCACTCTGTCCGGTCACGTCGGGGACGTCGAGGTGCTGGCCGCCGAGCGACTCGGTGACCCTGATCTGCCAGCCTCGCCGCACCCGGGAACCGGCCGAGGGAAGCTGCGAGAGAACCCGGTTGGGCGCAACTGCCGAGGAGAAAAAGCGATTTTCAACGGACAGGCTGAGGCCCAGCCTCTTGACCGCGGCGGCGGCATCGGTGTCCGAAAGCCCGCTCAGATTTGGCACCGCGACCTCGCGTCCGTGAATGGCAATCCGCATTGTCGCAAAGGCGCAGATCAGCACCACGAACGCCAGGACGAGACCGGCGACAGACAGCTTAAGAGTACGGAGGATCGTGCGCTTCATCTTCTCTAGGCTAGCCCTTTCGTTGTCATTCCCGAAAGGAATCTGCATCTCGCTCGTACCCGCAGCCGCACCGGAGACTTGACCAGGCCTTCTTAGCATCAACATTCTTAGAAAACTCAAAGCAACCCGCAGCCAAAGTGGCCCTTCGCGTGCCTCAACCCTGGACGGAAACATAAGACTACTCTCCCTAACGCCGGTTGTCCGTGGCGGGCTCAGGGTGAATCAGGAGGCGGGAGACCTCGGGGGCTTCGAGCTTGAAGGCGTTCTCAAGCCGGGTAATGACCTGGTGAACCTGCGCCATCGGGAGCTCGTCCGGCAGAGTGCAGTGGCAGTTTACCTGGACGCGATCGTGATGACGCGAAACCAGGATGTCGTGGATGTCGAGGACCTCCGGGAAGCTCCAGGCGACCTGGCGCAAGGTCTGGCGCAACGCTTGCGCCTCCCGATCCTGTTCAAGGGATTCAGGACTCTCGATGGTCGCCGGTTCGCTCTCGATGTGGGTCAGAATGGAGGCGATCTTCGGGACCTCCTTGCGGATCTCGGCTTCGAGCCGGGTGACGATATCGTGTGCCTCGCGCAGCGGAAGCTGCTCGTTGAGTTCCAAATGCAGTTCCAGATGGAGGGCGCCGTTATATTGCTGAAGCGAAACGTCATGAATGGAAAGATTAGCGCGGGCGGCGACGGCACGGACACGGTCGTGAGCGCTCTCGGCGAGAGTTGCCGTCGGTACAGAGTGGACGACGACGTCGGCTTCTGGAAGCACACGTTGGATGGCCGACGTGGCAGCGGAGGTGATCTGCTCTGAACGCTGGAAGGTGAGCGTGCGAGGCATGGCGAGCGTGACATCGGCAAAGAAGCTCGACCCGGAGCGGCGGGTGCGAAGGCGATCGACCGAGAGCACGCCATCGATCCTCCCGAGATCGTGGATGAGCTTGCGGCGGGTCTGCGCGGCAGTCGCGCCCTCATGGGCCGGCGTAGCGTCGAGCAGAGTATCGGCTGTTCGGCGCGCCAACGACCAGGAGACTCGAAGAATGATGGCGGCTACGATCAAGGCGGCGATGGGGTCAGCAAGTTCAAGCGAGGGCAGGTGAAAGCGCTCGCCGCATTTTGTGGCGGCCAGACCGAGCAGGACTGCAAGCGAAGCCCAGAGGTCGGTGCCGAAGTGGACGGCGTCGGCGGCCAGGGCATCGGAGTGCCGCTGCTCCGCGACTTTACGCAGGCTGCGCGAACGAGTGTAGTCAACAACTATAGAGAGGAGCAGAACCAGAAAGGGCCAAATAGAAAGCGGCAGCGCAAGATGGTTCCGGTGAAGCATGCGGGATACGGCTTCAAAGATGATCCAGACGGAAGAGGCCAGCATCAGGCCGGTTTCGAGAAAGGCGGAGAGCGACTCGATTTTGCCGTGCCCATAGTTGTGTTCCTCATCGGCAGGACGGTCAGCGGCGTGGACAGAGAATAAGGTGATGGCGGCTGCAACAAGGTCGATGGCGGAGTGAGCGGCTTCCGAGAGTATGCCGAGCGAGCCGGTGAGGACACCAGTAAGAAGCTTGAGGGAGGTGATGGCGAAGGCCGCAAGAACGGAGAGCAGAGCGGCGGAGTGTTTTGCGTTGGGGCTGCCCGGAAGAGGCGGAGCTGGGCTGGCGGAGCTGGCCGGAGATGTAAGCTTCGGTTCTGCGGCCACCTGGCTCATAGCCACGATGCTACTCGTTTCCCGGAGCCGATGCACTGAAATGCGCAGGTTGAGTTAGCTGGTTCGGGAGGAGGCGGCGCAGGTAGAGCATGATGGCGGCGCCCAGAAGCATCGGCAGTGCCATGGTCATCAGGCCACGTTGATAGCTGCCCGTAAGATCGCGCATGAAGCCCATCCAGTAAGGCCCGATAAACCCTCCGGTGACCCCGATGGCTCCGATCAGGGCGAAGCCGACGGCGGCGGCGCGGCCTTGAATGTAGCTCGCAGGCAAGGACCAAAGCGGCCCTTGCATGCCATTAAAGCCGATGACGATCAGGGCGAAGGCGAGAACGACGAGAGAAGGGGAGCTGGTCCAGCCGCACAGCAGGAAGCCGGCGGACATGAGCAGCGCGGCAGGAATAATGACTCCGTGCCGGTTCAGAGTGTGGTCGGAGTAGATGCCACCGAGAAGCATCGCGGCAGCGCCGAGCAGTCCCGTGGCGGCGATGAGGAAGCCTACCCGCGAGGCACCGAGATGAGTCGCAGACTGGAGAATGGCAGGCGCGGAGAAGGTGTAGGCATAAAGGCTGACGAGGTTAAGAAAGGAGAAGGCGGCGAAGAGCCAGACGCGGCGGTCGCGGAGAGCATCGACAAGCGAACCTCCGGGGACTGAACCTGCGGGCGTTTCAAGTCGTTTCAGGATGGCTTGCCGCTCGTCCGGGCTCAGCCAATGCGCCTGGGCGGGACCATCAGGGAGGATGAAGAAGAAAACGACGCCGAGGAGGACCGCGGGCAGACCTTCTACCAGAAACAGCCACTGCCATCCGGCAAGCCCCCAGCGACCCTGCAAATGCAGAAGAGCTCCGGCAAGCGCGCCCATAACGGTCGAGCTGAGAGGAAGTGCGATGTAGAAGCGCGTGACTGTGCGGGCGCGCCACTCTGGTGGAAACCACTGCATCAGGTAAAAGACGACGCCGGGAAAGAAGCCGGCCTCCGCGGCGCCTAGAAGAAGCCGCATGCCGTAAAAGTGCAGCGGCGTCCGAATGAAGAGCATGCCCGCAGCGAGTATGCCCCAGCTGACCATGATGCGGGAGAGCCATCGGCGCGCGCCGAATCGGTAGAGGAGAAGGTTGGACGGGATCTCGACAAGGGCGTAGCTGAGAAAGAAGAGGCCTGCGCCGAGCCCGTAAGTAGTTTCGCTGAAGTGCAGGTCGCGGTTCATTTGCAGCGCGGCGAAGCTGATGTTGACGCGATCCATATACGCGACGCAGTAGCCCAAGGCGATGAGAGGAATCAGGCGCAACGAGGCTTTGCGAAGAGCCTGATGTTCCGTCTTCGTGGACTGCGGCTGCGACGCATGTGCAGGCAAGTACAACCCTCATTCCTGGGGCGGATGGATGAGAGCAAGGTAACACGTCCGGCAGAGAGATCAGGGCTTCGTCGCGCGGTAGAGGCCGGCGACGCCAAAGGTGTAACTGGTCCAGGTCGCATCGCGAAAACCGGCCGCTTGGATCATCTGGAGCATGCGCGGGGGCCGGGGGAAGCGTTCGACGGAAGAGGGTAGGTATCGATATGCGTCCGCGTTTGAGAGCAGCGCGCCGACGCGGGGGAGGATCTTCTGGAAGTAGAGGTTATAGAAAACGCCGACCAGTCCCGAGGGCTGGTTGCAGTCCAGGATAGCGATCTGACCGCCGGGTTTGAGGACACGGTGCAGTTCGGCGAGTCCATCCTCGTAGCTGGCGAGATTGCGGAAGCCGAACGCGGAGGATATCAGGTCCAGCGAAAGTGAAGGGAGGGGAAGATGTAAAGCATCAGCTTCAAGCGCCAAAGCATTCTTTCGGGACAGCTTACGCGCTCCTCGCGTAAGCATGTTGTGGGAGAAATCCACAGCCAGGAGGGGTGCTGTGGAGGATGTGGAAGGACGCCATTTGAGCAGGGCCAGCGTCATGTCTCCGGTCCCGCAGCAGAGGTCGAGGATCGCGGCTTCGGGTTTGGCGAGGATGTGCCTAACAGAGCGCGCTGTCCGCCACCACCACCAGCGGTCGATCCCCGCTGACAGCAGGTGGTTCATCACGTCGTAGCGGAAGGCGATCTGGTCGAACATCTGCTGAACGTCCGCGGCCGGTTGGATGGCTCCGGCGGCCGGAGTCGTTGGCCGGGAGTTGGGGGAGTCGGTCACGCGGTCGGCCCGCCAAGTTGGCGCACGTCGCGAAGCATGGCTTCGGCGGCGGCGAGCAGTTCGGCATCGGTCACGTCGTAGACGACTTCGACGGAGCCGATGCCGGTCGGCAGAACGAAAGCTCTGCGGCCACTGCGGTTCTTCTTGTCAGAGGTGGACAGCTGCACGAGTTCAGCGGCGGAGGCTCGGAAGCGGGGGAGTGGGCCATACGCCAAAATCAGGTTCGTGATCGCGGCAAACTGCTTCGCGGTGATCGACCGGCGAGCCAACCCAAGATGCAGGGCTGCGATCGACCCCCAGGCGACGGCTTCTCCGTGAAGCAGACGCTTGTAGTCCGTGGCGGCCTCAATGGCGTGTCCGAGCGTGTGGCCGAAATTCAGGATCATCCGGAGGCCGGACTCGCGCTCATCCAGGGTGACGACGGCGGCTTTGACCCGGATGGAGGCGGCAATGATCCGGGTCAGGATCGCTTCCTCCGCTGAGCAGGCAAGCGCCTTGTTTGCCTGCATATAGGCGAATAGCTTGCGGTCCTGAATAACGGCGGCTTTAATGGATTCTTGGAGGCCAGCGCGCAACTCTCGCGGGGGTAGGGTTGAGAGCAGATCGATGTCAGCGAACACGGCCTGAGGATGGTGGAAGCTGCCGACGAGGTTCTTTCCGGCGAGGAGGTTGACCCCGGTCTTGCCGCCTACGGAAGAATCAACCTGGGCGAGGAGAGTGGTGGGAACTTGCACGTAGGGGACGCCGCGCATGTAGATGGCGGCAAGGAAGCCTGTGATGTCTCCTATAACACCCCCGCCGAAAGCGATGAGGAGGGTATCGCGGTCGGCTCCGGCCTCGGCCAGCTGCTCGGCCAACGATTCGACGGAAGAGAGGCGTTTGTGCTGCTCGCCGGGAGGAAGAAAAAGGACGGTCGGACTCTGTGCTTCGGGAAAGGAGCTGCGGACCTGTTTCGACCAGAGCTTCCATATTTTCGGTGACGTCACGAGAACAGGCCGGAAGGGCTTGCCGCCAGCGAGCGCAACAAGCCGAGGGTGGAGCGTCTTGATCAATCCACGGCCGACGGTAATGTCGTAGGTTGCGGACGGGGTGGTGAGCGAGATGACTTGGGCGGGGGCTGGCACCTGCAATCATGCTATCGCAGAGGCCACCGCGGCTGTGGAGTGGATGAAAGGAGTCGGCGTTCCCAAGTGAGCGCGCGGGCTATGCGGAGTAGCATTTGCCTATGGGTTCTTACGACTTCCTGGTTGTGGGCGGAGGCATTGCCGGACTAAGTGCGGTGATTCGATTGGCGGAGCAGGGGCGGGTGCTGTGCGTGACCAAGGAATCGCTGGCGGAGTCGAACACGAGCTATGCGCAGGGTGGAATCGCGGTAGCGATGGGAGGCGAGGCGGATGTGGCGCTGCACCTGAGCGACACGGTGGGTGCGGGGGATGGACTGGTCGATCGAGCGGCGGCGGAGACGCTGGTGAGCGAGGGGCCTCGGCGGGTGGAGGAGCTTCTCAGCTGGGGGACGGCGTTCGACCGGAGCGCGGCGGGCGAGCTGCTCCGGACGCGCGAGGGAGCGCACAGCCTGTCGCGGATCCTGCATGCGCATGGGGATGCGACGGGGCGGGAGATTGCCCGGGCGCTGCTCATGCATGTCAAGACGTTGCCGACAGTAGAGCTGCGGGAGTGGACGACCACGGTGGACCTGGTGGTGGAGGGAGGGCGCGTCATGGGTGCGACGCTGCTCGACCGCGAGGAGCGACTCACCGAGGTGCGGGCCGGTGCCGTGCTGATTGCCAGTGGCGGGGCGGGGCAGGTCTACAGCGATACGACCAATCCGGCAGTGGCGACCGGCGACGGAATCGCGATGGCCTACCGGGCGGGTGCGGCGGTGGAAGACATGGAGTTCTACCAGTTTCATCCCACGGCGTTCCTGGGCGAGGGGGCGCCGCGCTTCCTGCTGAGCGAGGCTCTGCGAGGCGAGGGTGCACTGCTGGTCAACGCGCAGGGGGAGCGCTTCATGGTGGCGCTGCACCCGCAGGCGGAGCTGGCCCCGAGGGACGTGGTGGCTCGGGCGATCACACGCGAGGCGCTTCGTGGGCCGGTTTACCTCGACATGCGGGGCGTCAAGGGTGTGGAGTTTCGGGAGAGATTTCCCGGCATTTCGGGGTTCCTGGCCGAGTATGGGCTGGACTTGGCGCGGGATCTGGTGCCGGTGCGTCCGGCAGCGCACTATCTGATGGGGGGCATTCGGACCGATGTTGCGGGCAGGACGACGCTGCCGGGGCTGTACGCGGCGGGGGAGGCGGCGTGTACCGGCGTGCACGGAGCCAATCGGCTGGCGAGCAACTCTCTTCTGGAGGGACTGGTGTTCGGAGTGGCGGCAGCGGCCACGATGACTGCGGAGGTCGGCTCGACGGAACCGCTAGACTTCCTTTCAAACAAAAAGAAGTTTGCGCAGATCGAAGATGAAAAATCGTTTGTCGAGCAATGGATTGCAAAGCTGCGCGACGTGATGTGGCTGGATGCGGGCCTGCTGCGGGATGCGGAGGGATTGCACCGGGCAGAGGCTGAGTTGCACACGATGGAGCGAAGCATGCCGGGGGGAATGACTCGCCGGGCAGTCGAGGCGCGGAATCTGTTTACGGTGGCCGGCATGATCGTGCAGTGCGCGCTGGGCAGGGAGGAGAGCCGGGGAGCGCACTTCAGGAACGACTTCCCCAAGCGGAACGAGGTGGCGGAGCACTCGATCCTGGAGCGGGGCCGGTTGCAGTTTGAGGCTTAGCTAATAGATAGACCTTTGCTCCA
>CAXSDM010000015.1:28743-33733 GCA_964235575.1 uncultured Acidobacteriaceae bacterium
TACCCGATTCGGGCGTCTCCCACCAAGGTTGCATCTTTCTTGGTTCCTGGTGGCTTGACCGGCGGGTCCGGGTGATGTGAACTGAAAGGATGGAGCACTTTGGAGCAAGTCGGATGGCCGATGAGCTGCTCGACCGGGACGACCAGCATTTGATTCCGGTGTATGCGCGATATCCGGTGGTGATGGAGCGGGGCGAGGGTTGTCACGTGTTCGACGTGGACGGCCGGCGCTACCTGGATATGATGGCGGGGCTGGGCGTGAACGCCCTGGGCCACGGACACCCGCGCATGGTGGCGGCGATGATCGACCAGGCCGCGAAGATGGTGCATGTTTCGCCGCAGTACAGCAATCCGTGGCCGGGGAAACTGGCGGAGCGGCTGTGCGAGCTCTCGGGGATGGCGGGGGTTTTCTTTTCAACCGGCGGCTCGGAGGCCGTGGAAGGCGCGTTGAAGCTGGCGCGGACGCACGGACGGCAGCGAGGCGGAGCGCCCAAGCATGAGCTGGTTGCGCTGCGCGGGTCCTACCATGGGCGGACGTTCGGGTCGCTTTCGGTCACCGGGCAGGATAAGTATTCGATCGATTTTGGCCCCGGGCTGCCGGGTGTTCGGTTTGTCGACCGGAACGATGTGGCCGGGCTCCGGGCCGTCGTCTCGGAGCGGACCTGCGCCATCCTGATCGAGCCGGTGATGGGCGAAGGCGGCGTGGAGTTCTGCTCGCGGGAGTTCCTGGAGGCCGCGCGCGAGCTGGCGGACCAGAGCGGGGCTTTGCTGATCTTTGACGAAATTCAATGCGGCTTGGGCCGGGTGGGACGTTGGTTCGCGTTTGAGACGAGCGGCGTGCGACCGGACGTGCTGATCCTGGGCAAGCCGCTGGGGGGCGGCATTCCGCTCAGCGCGCTGCTGGTGACCGAGAGCCTGTTCCACAGCTTCGGCGTGGCGAAGCATGGCAGCACGCTGGGCGGAACTCCGCTGGCCTGTCGCCTGGGGGTGGAGTTCCTTGCGGTGATGGAAGAAGAAGGCGTACTGGCGCGGGCTCGGGCCGCCGGGAAACGGCTTTGCGAGCGGCTGGATCTGTTCGCCGCAATGTACGACGAGGTGGTCGAGGTGCGCGGCGAAGGTCTAATGTTCGGTATGGAGCTAAACGTGCCGGCCCGGCCCCTGGTCGAGGACGCGCTGCGCCGGGGCGTGATGATGAACTGTGTGCAGGGCAAGGTGCTGCGCTTTCTGCCGCCGCTGATCCTGACCGAGGCCCAGGTGGATGAGGCCATGGACGTGCTGGAGGCGGTGATGGCCGAGCATTTCAGCCCGGTCGTGAGCTCTGAGGCACAGGTGGCAGTCGGAGCTTAGCGTCCGCCGAAAAGTCGACAGGTCCAACGTGAACCTTTGTGCTTCCAGTAACGTCTCTGTACTATCGGACGGGACAGCTACACGCGTGTCTGACAGTGCAGATTTGGGGCGAGGCGATGAGCCGGACGGTTGCGGTTGAGAACTTTGTCGTGGAAGTCGATGGAGTAAAGACTCACTACGCAAGGGCGGGAAGCGGCCCGGCGCTGGTGCTAGTGCATGGCTTGGTGGGGTCGGCGCGCAACTGGAACAAGAACATACGTTTTCTGGCGCAGTTTCGGACGGTGTATGCGCTTGACCTGGCGAACTCGGGCGCGTCGGAGCGTGTCGCGGGGCTGGATGCGGCGCTCGAGGCTCATGTGGACCGGGTGGTGCGCTGGATGGATCTGCTGAGCATTGCTGTGGCCGATGTGGGCGGGCACTCGCATGGCGGAGCAATCTCGATGCTGCTCGCCGCGCGGCATCCGCACCGGGTAAGGCGGCTGGTGCTGTTTGCGCCGGCCAATCCCTTCTGCACGCTGGGCCACCCGCAGATGCGCTTCTACGCGACCTTCATAGGCAGTCATTTTGCACGCTGGATCATTCCGCTGATGCCGAGGGTGATGCATCGCCGGGCGCTCGAGCGGATGTACGGGGACAAGCGGCGAATCGATGAAGTGATCCTCAACGGCTACACCGACGGGCTGAACCGGTCGGCGATCGAGCATGTGCTGGCCATTATGTTGCGCTGGCGTGAGGACATGGCAGTGCTCGAGGCGGCGCTGCCGCAGCTGACGGGCGTGGCGACGCTGCTGGTGTGGGGCGACCGCGACCGCGCGGTGGCGCTGCGGTCCGGCCAGGAGCTGGCCGTGCGGCTGGGGGCCAGGCTGGAGATCATTCCGGAGGCCGGGCATATTGCATTTGAGGAGATGCCGGACGTCTGCAATCCGACCGTGGGCGAGTGGCTCTGCAGTTAGAGCGCCATCTTGAGCGCCAAACTTTGGACCAGCCAGTCGCTGAGAATCGCGCGCATCTGGTCCAGCTTAGGCGCGGGGCTACCGGGGACGCCTTGAAAGAAGTGCTCGGCACCGACGATGGTGAAGCTGTTCCAGGGCAGGGCCGCGTCCCTCAGGATCTGGTCGAGGACCTCGGGCGGGCAGAACTGGTCCTGATCGCCTGAAATGAAGCATTTGGGCTGGGTGCAGCCGGGAAGAAATCCGTAGGTATAATCGCGACCGGCGGCCCGCACCGGCAGTCCAAGACCGACTAGACCTGCGACGCGCGGGTCGCCGCAGCCGGCGCGCATGGCGACATTGGCTCCGAAGGAGAAGCCGGCGAGCAGGACCGGTTTGTCGAACTCCGCCTCCAGCCACGCGATCGAGGAGCGTACGTCGTCTACTTCGCCCCGACCTTCGTCGTGGACACCTTCGCTGAGGCCGGTTCCGCGAAAGTTGAAGCGCAGCACCGGCAGGCCGAAGGAGCTGAACGCCTTCATGACGTGGTACACGACCTTGGTGTGCATGGTACCGCCGGAGGGCGGGTGCGGGTGGGCGATGAGCGCGGTGTAGGGCGGGTCGTCGATGCCGGTGTTGAGCAGAGCTTCGAGCCGCCCGGCGGGACCGCGCAGGTTGTCGACGGTGCGCAGGTGGGACGGGTGGGGCATAGGTCGAGGGTATACCAGGGGTTCGCGGCTGCTAAGGATGCAGGGTGCTTTATGCTCTGAGTATGGCGATGGACCCGATCGAACTGACCCGGCTGCTGGTGAAAATTCCGTCCACGACCTACCACGAGCACGACGCCGGGCTATTTCTGCATACGTATCTGGAGGAGCACGGGTGGGCGGTAGAGCGGATGCCAGTGCCGAAGCCGGAGCAGGGAACTCCCGGAGCCGAGGGCGGGGGCGAGCGCTTTAATGTGTATGCGAGCCAGAGGGGCGTGCCGCCGGAGGTGGTGTTTTCGACTCACTTTGATACGGTGCCGCCGTACTTCGGGTTGCGCGAGGATGAAGAGTACCTCTACGGACGGGGAACGTGCGATGCCAAGGGGATTCTGGCCGCGCAGGTGGCCGCGGCGGAGCGGCTGCGAGCCGAGGGTGTGAAGGTTGGGCTGCTGTTCGTGGTCGGTGAGGAGCGGGACTCGGCCGGGGCCAAGGTGGCGAATCTGCATCCCAAGGGGTCGCGGTTTTTGATCAATGGCGAGCCGACGGACAACCGGCTGGCGCTGGCCTCGAAGGGCTGTCTGCGGGTGGAGCTGTTTGCCGAAGGCAGGATGGCGCACTCGGCCTATCCGGAGCTGGGCGAGTCGGCGATCGATAAGCTGATCGGCGCGCTTGGCGACGTTGGCCGGCTGAGTCTGCCGGTGGTGGAAGGGATTGGCGAGTCGACGTTGAACGTGGGGTTGATTTCGGGCGGGCGGGCGCCGAACGTGATTGCGGACCAGGCGGAGGCGCATCTGCTGGTGCGGCTGGTGGGGCCGAGCGACGAGACGCGGGAGGCGATTTTGCAGGCTGTCGCCGGGCGCGCCCGGGTGGAGTTCTCGCTCGAGCTGCCGTTTGTGCGGATGCGCCAGGTGGGTTCGCTGCCGACCATGGTGGCGAAGTTTACGACGGACATTCCCAGCCTGACGACCTGGGGCGAGCCGTTTCTGCTGGGGCCGGGATCGATCCACGTGGCGCATACGCCGGACGAGCGGATCGCAAAACGGGAGCTGCTGGACGCGGTGGAGCTCTACGTGCAGCTGGCGAAGGATCTGGTCCGATGACGGTGCGCAAGGGCGTGGGCGAGGCAGTTGCCGTGGCGTTTCTGCTCTGGGTAGCAGTCGTGGTCGCAAGCTACGAGACGGTGCCGAACCACACCACCGACGCGACCCACTTCGACACGCTGCTGGTGCTGGGATCGCCGTCGGACCCGGACGGGAAGCCTTCGCCCGAGCAGCGCGAGCGGGTGATGGAGGCGGTGCGGGAGTTCCAGGTCGGGCGCGCGGGCCACATCATCGTCAGCGGCGCGGCGGTGCACAATGAGTGGTGCGAGGCCGAAAGCATGGCGCGAATCGCGGAGGCGGCCGGGGTGCCAGCCGAGGACCTGATCGTCGAGACCAAGGCGCAGAACACCATCCAGAACGTCTTTTACGCGCACCGCATCATGGACCAGCATGGGTGGAAAACGGCGGAGGTGGTGAGCTCGCCGAGCCATCTGCCGCGGGCGTCGCTGATCCTCGAGCATTACGGCTTCGGGTGGCGGACGCAGGCGGCGCATTGGCCTCCGGAGTACAGCGCCCAGCGGATCGCGCCCTACTATATGTATGAGGCGATGGGGACGACGGTGCTGCGATGGTTCGGCTTTGGGCAGAATGCATTTCTTCCGAACAAACCGTAGGAACTAGCCACGCCAGATCGGGGCAGGGAAGCCAGGGTTGTCGGCCGGCAGTGTGGCGGTCTGGTCGGGGTTTTCGGGGTTGTAGCGCACGGTCACCTCGGTGTCTTCGGGCAGCTGGCGCAACAGGCGATGGGCCTCGGAGTCGGAGAGTGGCGTGGTGCGCAGGTGGCCGCCGAAGTAGGAACCCGAGAGAGTAAAGTAGAAGGCTGACTCAACCTGCGACTCCTGGAAGGCCGTGCCTTCTTCAGCGAGCGAATCCTTGGGCACGACGGTCGATTTGAGCAGCCGGGCGGT
>CAXSDM010000016.1:0-32275 GCA_964235575.1 uncultured Acidobacteriaceae bacterium
GCGGCGGCGGCACGTTGTACTTCCCGGCAGGCGTGTACAAGATCTCCAACAACATTCAGATGGCGAGCAACATCACCATCTATCTTGCGCCGGGAGCCTTTCTCCATGGCTCCTCCGACCGTAATGACTACACCTGGAATACCAGCGGAACGCTGCAGGGTGGCCAGCCTGAACAGGGACCGCAAAACTTCCTCATCACCGGCGCGGTCAACAACGTCGCGTTCACGGGCAGGGGCGTGATCGATGCCAATTCCACGGTTCTGGTCGTCGCGTATCCTGCGGGCGGAACCGTCAACGGCTTTGGCAACTATCGCAAGGGAATCATCGAGAGCAGCGCAGACAGCAATGGCAATCGGCCCAATGGGCTTACCATCAGCGGCATCACGGTCAAGGATGCGACTACCTGGACGTTCGATATCCAGGATGAGCAGAACGTGACGATCCAAAACGTGAAGATGCTGGATGATTTCAAGTGGGTTCACAGCGACGGCTATGACATCGTCTCCACGAACCACGCCACCATCGACAACTGCCTCGGCGTCACCGGCGACGACACATTCGATGCAAAGGCCGGCGACACCAATCCGGTCACCAACATTGTCTACAGCAACGATGTGGGCTATAGCTGGGAGGGCGACGGCACCAAGGTTGGCGTCCAGGCGACCGGCTCCGCAAGCAATATCATCTTCAGCAACATCCAGGTCGTCGCCGGGCAGCGGGCAGTCAGCATCTCCCATGACTCGGGAACAGCCAGCTGGAGCGACATCCACTTCAACGACATCCACATGGAAAACATCGAGGGAACGTCTACCTCGGGAGAGTTCCTGGTTGCGCCCATCGTGATCTGGAGCCTCGGCGGTGGAGACGGCCCGGTCAACAACGTCAGCCTATCCCGCGTCACCGTGGAAAACAGCGGTGGGTTTGTCAGCCAAATTGAAGGAACGAACGCAGCGGGCGAAATCTCCAACGTCACCTTGCAGGATGTTTCGATCGATGGAACGACCATGACCAGCAGCAATTACTCCTCGAAGATCGACGTCGGCGCCAATGTGAGCGGATTGAGCTTCGGCCTCGTCTCCGGCGGTATTTACACTCTCGTCAGTGAACACAACAACCTGGCCATGGACAATGGAAACGTGACCACTGCGAACAGCCCGGTCATCCAGTGGCCGATCAACACCCCGGAAACGACTTCGCAGCAGTGGCAATTGAACGCGGTGAGTGATAACACCTTCACTCTGGTGAGCCAAAAGAGCGGATACGCGCTCGATAACGCCAGCTCAAACAAGCCGCTTTCGGGAATCGTTCAGTCCACGCTGACTGGAAACACTGAGCAGCAGTGGACCGTCAGCAGCCTGGGCAACGGCTGGTACAAAGTGCTTAACGTACAAAGCGGGGAAGCTTTGGACGACGACGATATCGCCCCCGGCACGAAGAGTACTAACACGCAGTTGGTGCAGGACACCCCAAACGGGAACACCACGCAGGAGTGGAAATTCACAAAGCAGTAGCTTTCGCGTGAAGCCTTTCGTGTGGACGTGGCCTCCGGCTGTTGCGTCGGAGGCCGCTGCTGTAATAAGCCAAAAACCTCAGCGGACCCCATCTACCTTTGTGTGGCGTAGCTTTGGATGGCGATGCGAAAATGCCGCCTCCGCCGAGAGAACAAGAGGTAAGCTAGAGGACGAAAGGCTCCTAATACGCTCCGTCGCGGTTCACGACGGATTTGAAAGTGGCGAACATCAGCCGGATATCGCGGAACAGCGACCAGTGCTCGACGTAGTGGCAGTCGAGCTCTACGCGTGCCTCATAGCTCAGTTTGCTGCGGCCGGAGACCTGCCAGAGTCCGGTGACTCCGGGCTTGACGCGGCAGTAGTAGTCAAAGCGTTCGGCGTATTTTTCCACCTCTGCGGCGACAATCGGCCGCGGCCCGACCATGCTCATCTGCCCAAGGATGACGTTCCACGCCTGCGGGAGCTCGTCGAGCGAGTAGCGGCGGAGGAAGTCGCCGACCGGCGTGACGCGGGGGTCGGAGCGCAGTTTGTGGGTGCGGTTCCACTCCGCGCGCGCCTTGGGGTGCTTGGCCAGGTACTGCTCCAGGACCTCGGATGAATTCACGCACATCGTCCGGAACTTCCACATGGAGAAGAAGGCGCCGTCGCGGCAGATGCGCCGGTGCGAGAAGAAGACGGGTCCGGGCGAGGTAAAACGGACTACGGCGGCCACGATCAGCAGCGCCGGCAGGAGCACCGGCAGGCCGAGCAGCACGACAAGAATATCGAGAATGCGCTTGAACACCCGGTAGCGGAACAGGGTGGAGGGTTGCGTGCAGGTGCCTCGGTCATGCCGGCTGATTCGTCCGCCGTGCGAGTCGGCAGCGGCTTCGACAAAGTCGTGAACCAGGGCCTTGCTGGCGGAAGACTCGGTCAAGGGCGACTCGTGGAGAAAAAGTTCATCAGGCATGCTCGGTCCTGCATTGACCCAAAGGCTCGGTCAGCCGTCTCTCCTGTTTGCAGGAAAATCTCTTTGGCTTGCATTCCAGCAGTGCACATGTACTTCTTCGAGTCATACGTCTGACCATCCTCGGCTTGCTTGACTTGCCTGATGCCTCTCGACGGGCATCTGGGGCTAAAGTGTCTTTCGGCTTAGACGGACAAAACTTGAGAGAAATATTTTGCAGCGAAGTCAGCATATCGCAACAACGTTTCTTTTGAACAGTTTACTCGCAGGTAAGAAGCGCAGGCATGACCTCCGCCAACAGACGACAGGAAGTTCTCAGATGAGCACTTCGGTCAGGATGGATGCTGGTCCGTTTCTGAAACGTCGCTTCGGGACGAAGCCTTGTAGGCATCATGTCTAGTCACAACCCGGAAGAAGAGAAAGGTTGCGCGCGACAGAAACAGGGCCAGGTGGGTTCCTAAAAACGTAGCACGGAGGCGGTTATGAAGACGACAAACTGGAAAGCGGCGTTGGCAAGGATGGTTACGGTGGGTCTGGTTGCGGCGGCGGTCGCGGTTCCGTCGAAAGCTGAGGCGCAGGTCTCGTTTGGAGTACGATTTGGCGGACCGGTGTATGTGGCACCGCCCTATCGCAGGCCGGTGTATGTGGCTCCGGCTCCGGTATATGCGTATGGTTACTCTGGCCGGGATTTCAATCACTATCCGTGGGCGCGACATGAGGGGTGGGAGCATCGCGAGCGCTGGGGCCGGTAACGCCCAATGCAGAGCAAAAGGGGGAGCCCTTCACGGCTCCCCCTTTACGTTTTGGATCAGAGCGGTTGATAGTAGCGGCCTACAGGGTCGGCGCAGCCCAAACACAGGATCTGGCCGTCGCGGCGAACCTCGCGGTCGTAGTTGATGCCTTCGCCGCAGAGATCGCAGACGATGCGTGGGGACTTGTAGCCGGGCAGTTCGCGCGGCTCGATCGGCGCCTGCACCCACTGCTCAGTAAAGAGATCGGCGTCGGACATCTCGCGATAGGCGTGCATCTGCTGCTGGTTTTTATTTTCAATCTCCGGGTAGAGCCCGCGGGCGCGCTCTTTGGAGGACTCCCGGGCGGCTAGGCGAATGGCGCGGTGGGTAGGCAGGTCGACGAAGGTGGCGGCCATCTTGCCCCAGTCCCGGACTTTGAGGGCACGCTTGCCGAGGCGGCAGCCGGTAACGACGGCAATCGCGTCGGTGGCGCAGCGGTCGATCTCGACAAAGGTGACGAGGCGCTTGCGATCCGCGCCGCGGGGGTCTGTTATGCCGAGACGTTCGAGGCCCAGCATAGCCATCCGTACGCCGAGGATCTGGCCAGCGCAGAGATGGCCGTGCATGATCTCGGCTTCGTGCAGCAACTGGTTGAAATCGAGGGCCATGGCTTGAGGTTACGCCTGGACAGCATTCAGCAGAGGTCAGTCTACGGCACAGGCCCGGATGCGACCGTCTCGGCCACTCGCTCCATGCTAAGCTGGCGCACCCGGATGAGACCTGATCGTGGGCTGTCCAGGTCCAAGGTAAGCGACAGGGCCGAAGCCACGACGACGGGTAAGACGAGCCGCAGAAATTGAGAGCGGGTCCCTATGCCGACACCCACCAGACCGCTGGCGATGAAGCTGATGAACAGCAGCATGCCCCAGGCAAGAAGCGGTATCCGGTTTTCGAAGGCAGAGGTGCGGCTTTCGGTGACGTCCACCAACGCAGTGATGGAGTCGAGAAACTGTGCGCTGACGGGATCGGGGCGGCTCTTGGCGAAGTCAGCGGCAAGCCGCCACATCTGCGCCTGCAAGGAGGCCGAGGATCGAAGGCTCTCATTAATGCGCGGCTCCGACGTGCCAGCTGACAGAAACTGCAGGCGACAGGGAACATACTGCCGCAGCAACGCCTGTTCGGCGGAGCGCGTCGGCTCGGGCAGGGTGGCAGCGCGCAGCCAGGCGTTGTCGATGTCGTTCGCTTCGGTGATTTCCAGGTTCTTGCGCTGATCGTAGCGGCCGACGCCCATCGAGAACGTAAAGCCAAGCAGCAGTCCCAGCAGAGCCAGAACGGCGGTCTCGAGCGTCTTGAAGGTGCTTGAGTCTTCCGCCAGGGTTCGCTCACGGCGCCTGCGCATCTGCCCACCCACCCATGTGCCCAGCCAGAGCAACAAGACGACCGCAACAAAGAACATGTTTGGATGGATGCTGAGCAGACGCGAAGTAGAGGCTTGAATACCCATGGGTGGGTGAGATGCTTCTCTCGTGAAACTACCCCCTACGAACCACCGCGGCTATTACGGCTCGCCTGCCTCCTCGCCTTCTTCGACCAGCGAGGTTGTTCCGACCACGTCGAAGGTGATGGTCTCGCCGCCGGTAGGCTTGATCGAGACGCGCATGGGCAGGCGCTGCCACTCGGCGGGCTGGCAGACGGGGATGAAGTGATTGGTCTGCGGCCACGGGCCAAGGGGTTTCGAGACGACGGCGCGGCGGCCGCCAATCTGGGCGACGATGGCGAAGAGGCCGCCTTTGCCGGCGGTCGAGGTGCCGCAGTAGGCGGCGTAGTCGCGGAACCAGACGACGTCCGAGACGGCGAAATCGAAGTCCGGCAGGTGAAGCGCGGCGATGCGGCCGGTGACGCGGTCGACGAGCAGCCAGGGGCCAGGCTGCCAGACCCACTTCTGCTCGCGGTCGGTGGGCAGGGAATCGTTGAGGCGCATGGCGCGGCGGATAGCGAAGGTGCGGTCGGTGACGTCGTGCATTTCGCCTGTGGTCCACTCGCGCTGGCGCTCGTCGACAACCAGGGGGCGAACCTTGAGGGTGGTGGTGTCTTCGTTCTTCTCGTCGGGCGTGACGTCGGCGGGGGTGAAGGGCACCTTTCGGACCGCACCGAGGGAGACGGCGTGCAGGCGCGGCGGATTGGCGAACTTCGGCGGCTTGGGTGGGGGCGGCTGCGCACGGGCAGCGGCTAGGGTGAGGACGAGGATCAGAGCGGTGCGGAGAATCTTCATGGAAGCCGGCCGGAGACAGCGGTACGCATCTTTATCTTTGCCGCTCCAGGTGGTGCGGTCGATGGCTCTTTCATGGGACCGGCTACCTCGTTGGCGTCAGTGCGGGTAAAATCGGTGGTGTTTGTGAGTAGCAACGCAGAACCGCCTTAGGTCAAGTTACCTCTGTGGTTCGGGCGCGCAAACAAAGGCGAAGTTAGGGCGATAGCCGGGATTTCAAGAAGGCGCGGAGCGAGCCGGAGTAGTATCTTTGAGAAAGACGCCGCCCCCGCATCCAGAGCGTACCGAAATCCTGGTGCAGTTTGGCTTCACGCCTGGCGGCACAATTTAGCAAGTAAAGGAAGGATTTGCACTATGTGGAAGCCCAATCAGCCCGGAAGCACGACACCCCCCACCCCGGAACCGCAGCGCCCCGCGACGCCCGCGCCGACCAGTTTTGAACCGGCCCCGGCAACGCCCGCACGTCCCGCAGTTTCCGCGGCAGGTGCCGCTCCTTCGGCTACCGGGGAACAGGCCACGATCGGCAAGTCACTGATTGTGAAGGGAGAAGTGACCGGATCGGAGTCTCTTTACATCGACGGCAAGGTAGAGGGGGCGATCACTCTGCCCGGCAACCGGGTCACGGTGGGACGGAACGGCCAGGTGGCGGCGAACATTTCAGCGCGCGAGATTGTGGTGCTGGGCAAGGTGCGCGGCAACTGCCAGGCGTCGGACCGGATCGACATTCGCAGCGAGGGTTCGCTGACCGGCGATGTGATTGCCGCACGTATCTCGATCGAGGACGGCGCCTTTTTTAAGGGCGGGATCGATATTCGCAAGCCGGGTGCGGCGGAAGGCAAGGGCCTGGAGAAGGTTTCGGCGGGCGAACCGATCGCGATCAATAGCTAAGTTTCATCAAGAACTAAGGACCAAAACCGATCCTTCCGCAGCTGGGGAAGGATCGGCTTTTCGTCTGAGCTCGCGCTCCAGCTCAGGCACCTCCATGGTCGACATCTACCACTTCTGTGAAGCGCATAACGGAACAACTCAGCTTGGCTCTTCACGCAAGATGCTCGTTGAAGAGGTCCACCACGCTTTGGGGCGCGGTATCGTCGAGGAACCGTGCGACGTTCTGTGCCGTTTCGCGAGCGAACCTCTCGCTCGGAGCCCTACTCAAATTGTTGCTGATATCCCGCCTATGCGAACGCCGGCGCACTCAACGAGAAGCGATCTTCTAAAGTGTCCTATGACGAACAGCAAACCTTAAACTATGGAACGACTCCAAGACGCTCGTCCGACTGCAGCCAAATAAAGAGTCCGTTTACCTGCGTTGACCCTGAGCGTAGGCGATTCCGGAGGCCACAAGGAAAGCGGCTCGGAGCCCGACAAGTCGCATTCTCATTAGGTAGTGTACGCGGTTAAACGTTCGTTCAGAGAATCCAGGGCGGCAGAAGTGGAATGGGAAGCCTTTTTGACAGTAATGTCACTGCCGGACTGAACAGATTCCTCTCTTGTGCCGATAGTGTCTTTACGAAGAGACAGTCGATTCTTTTCTAAGCGCCATTGTCGAAAGGGCACTCCGATAAAATATTCTAAGCTTCTCTACACCGTAGCTCTGGCGCTTGCGCCTCACTTCTGCCTCGCGCAACAACTGGCTCTCAGCTCTCCCCTCGACGTGACAGATAGCGCCACAGCAGCTCCGAGTTCCACGAGCGTAGTTGCAGCGACGACGGTAACCAAGGCCCCAACTGACCAGCCGCTGACCCATCGCTGGCTTGACCTGGAGACGCTTTCGCACTCTGAGCGCTATCGTAACGCCTTTCACGTGGGTGGTTTACATGTCTTCGACAATGCTCAGCAGCGTTCACTCATCGAGGGCAAAATCAAGCTGGATGTGGATGACCGCTATGCTATTGGCTTTCGCGCCTCGTCCGGTCGTTATTTTAACTGGGCGTTTGGATCCTACACGGGAGAGGGTTTCATTCCCCGCGTTACTGATCCCGCTACGGTGTCTTCTACCCTGACTCCATCTGAAAATGCTGAACTCTTGAAATCTGTATTCGCGGATCCATCGGGAGTTCAGGTGTTGCAGGGGGGCATCCAGTCCAACGGCTGGGAATTTTACATGAGGGAGTTGTATTTCAGCGCTACGCCGTTGAAGCCGCTAACCCTTGAGTTCGGCTCGTTCGGCATCGAGCGCGGCTACTCTACCGAGATCACAACCTTCGATGAGGACGGCTACCTGTCCGGAGAGCGCATCCGCCTGCACGATCCTAAGCACCTGTTCTTTGACGAGGTCAGCTTTACCAGTGCGTTCTTTGGAGACTTTGAAACGGTCAATCTGTTTGATCGCGGCTCCAGCCTTAAGAAGTTCAACTATCGCCAGGGCACGGCGAAGAAGAAATTGATCAAGCGCGTTGCGTTTTCGGGCGAATATACCTGGCAAACAGGTATCGACACCTTACGCCAAGCCGTCGTGGTCAAGACACTCGAGATGAAGGTTCTTGACGGTATCTGCTTCGAGGCCTACGAGCGTTTGAACAGCATCGCTTTTTCGGGGTTGGCGACGTCGCCCATCGGACCGATTGCCGCTCTGACAGTCAAGGGTGCATCCGGCTTCGCAATAGCTGTCGACAAGAAGCTGGGTAACCTGAGTGGTAATTTTGGCTTTGCTACGGTTGATAGCGACTATTCCGTTTATGCAAACAGCCGCTTCGTTCACGCTGTCGGCTTCTCGCTGAATGGCGATTCGTATGGAGAGGGTAATCGGATTTTCATGCATGCCTCCTACAACATCGTTCCAGGCGTCACAGCCTCTGGCTTTTACACGCATGAGGTCGGCAGCACCCTGGTTCAGACGCTGAATCAGCAAGGTTTGAATGGGGGCATGACCTTCGACCTGAAGGCGATGGTGAACAAAGAGAAGCGCGTCTTCTAAGCTCGACGCGAGCCATCTTCAACACTGACCAAGTCCATTTCTCTCTTCGAAAGCTGAGCTTAGAGCAAATTGCCTATTGGTGTAGCGCCCACTTCTCTGCGTAAGCTATAGGTCGCATCGGAGGAAATTACTCCGGCGTTGGAGTAACTGGCGAAACTCCGTTTTGTCTAAATTGAGAATGACAATTCTTATGCTGATCGCACCTGGAAAGGCTCGCATCTATAAGGCATGGAAGATGCAGTGAAGCTGTGGTGGCGCGATGGCGTGATCTACCAGGTGTATCCGCGTTCGTTTCAGGATTCGAACGGGGACGGGGTGGGGGACCTTGAAGGGATTCGCTCGCGGCTGGACTACCTGGTCGAGCTTGGCGTGGATGCGGTTTGGGTTTCGCCGTTTTATCCTTCGCCGATGGCGGATTTCGGCTATGACGTGGCGAATTACACGGATGTGGATCCGATCTTCGGGACGTTGGCCGACTTCGACCGGCTGATTGCGGAGGTGCATGCGCGTGGGCTGAAGCTGATCCTGGACTTTGTGCCGAACCATACGTCGAACCAGCATCCGTGGTTTCTGGAGTCGCGCAGCTCGCGTACAAACCCGAAGCGGGACTGGTATTTGTGGCGGGATCCGGCGCCGGATGGCGGGTTGCCGAATAACTGGAAGTCGAACTTCGGCGGGCCGGGGTGGACGCTCGACAAGACGACGGGACAGTACTACTATCACTCGTTTCTGACCGAGCAGCCGGACCTGAACTGGTGGAATCCGGAGGTGCGCGCGGCCATCTATCAGGCGATGCGGTTCTGGCTGGATCGGGGCGCTGCGGGGCGGGGCGTGGACGGCTTCCGGATGGATGTAATCTGGCTGCTGATCAAGGACAAGGAGTTCCGCAACAATCCTCCAAATCCGGACTGGCATGGCGGGGCTGGAATTGGGGCGGGCATGGGCTCCGTGCTGCCGAAATACACTGCGAATCAACCGGAGACGCTTACGATCGTGCAGCAGATGCGGGCGCTGCTGGACGAATATCCGGAGCGCGTGCTGATCGGCGAGATCTATCTGCCCATTGAGCAACTGGTGACCTACTATGGCGGGCCGCAGCTCAAGGGGGCGCAGATGCCGTTCAACTTCCAGCTGATCCTGACTGCCTGGCAGGCTCCGCTGATCGCCAAGCTGATCCAGCAGTATGAGGCGGCGCTGCCGGCGGGGGCATGGCCGAACTGGGTGATGGGCAACCACGATCAGCACCGGATCGCCACGCGGATCGGGGCGGCGCAGGCGCGGGTAGCGGCGGTGCTGCTGCTGACGCTGCGCGGGACGCCGACACTCTACAACGGGGACGAGCTGGGTATGCCGGATGCGCGGATTGCGCCGGAGGAGGTGCAGGATCCGGCGGAGAAGAATCAGCCCGGCCTTGGGCTGGGACGCGATCCGGAGCGCTCGCCGATGTTATGGGAGAACCGCGAGAATGCCGGGTTTACGGTGCCTGGAGTGAAGACCTGGCTGCCGCTGGTGTGGAACTGGCCGGGGTTCACGGTCGAGACCGAGATGGCCGACGCGGGCACAATGCTGAAGCTCTACCGCGAGCTGCTGAAGCTGCGGCGAGCGTGGCCTGCGCTCCATGCGGGAGCGGTGGGCGATGTATATGAAGGCAACGGCGTGCTGCACTTTGTGCGGATCCTGGGCAGTGAGCGGCTGCAGATCCATCTGAATCTGACGGAGAGTCCCCAGTGGAGTCCGTCGCTCGAGGGACAGGTGCTTTTGTCGTCCGGGCTGGACCGTAGGGGCGAGGCGGTGCGGAACGGGCTGCAGCTGCGGGGAGATGAGGCGCTGGTGATCGAGCTCTCGTAGGAAGATCGCAGGCACGCTGCTCGAGGAATCCGCACTCCGCGACTGCCGGAGGTATTCTAGTTCCACAGCTTAATTTCAGGGCTTCGATCGACGGCTGCCCTGGACGAGTTCGTACACTACGGCCGCACCAGGTATCAGCGAGGATGTGAACCATGTGGATTGTCAGGCTTGCGCTCAACCGGCCCTATACGTTCATCGTGCTCGCGATCCTTATCCTGATTGCCGCACCGGTCGTGATCTTCAGAACGCCGACCGACATCTTCCCGAACATTGACATTCCGGTGATCTCGATCGCGTGGCAGTATACGGGGCTGGCGCCGGAAGAGCTCGAAGGCCGGCTGACGACGCCGTATGAGAAGGTGCTGACGACGCTGGTCGACAACATTCAGCACACCGAGTCGACCACGCTGCGCGGCGAGGTCATCGTGAAGGTGTATCTGCAGCCGGGGGCGTCGCTCGATACGGCGAACGCGCAGGTTTCGGCGGCCTCCGAGTTCATCCTGCACTCGCTTCCCCCGGGAACACTGGCTCCGCAGATTATCGATTTTTCGGCATCCACCGTGCCGATTCTGCAGATTGGATTATCGGGCAATGGACTGAGCGAACAAAATTTAAACGACCTGGGGCTGAACTTTGTGCGTTCGCAGCTGATAACGGTTCCGGGGGCGGTGGTTCCAAACGTGTATGGCGGCCGGCAACGCTCGATCATGGTGAATCTGGATCCCTCGGAGCTGCAGGCCAAGGGCCTTTCGCCGTCGGATGTGCTAAATGCGCTGGCTACGCAGAATGTTGTGCAGCCGGGGGGCACGGCGAAGATCGGGCAGACGGAGTATGACGTCCTGGTGAACTCTTCGCCTTCGACGATTGCGGGGCTGAACAATATCCCGGTCAAGTCGGTGGGCGGCACGATCGTTTACCTGCGCGACGTGGCGACGGTGGCGGACGGCTCGATTCCGCAGACCAATATCGTGCGCCAGGACGGCCAGCGCGCGGTGCTTGTGGTGATTCTGAAATCCGGCACGGCGTCCACGCTTTCGGTGGTGAGCGGCATCCGGGCGCTGCTACCCAGGGTGGCGCTGACGGTGCCTCCGAACCTGGTGATGCGGCCTCTTGCGGACCAGGCGGTCTTTGTGCGGGCGTCGGTGCAGGGCGTCATCCGCGAGGCGCTGATCGCGGCGTGCCTGACCGGGCTGATGATCCTGCTGTTTCTCGGCAGCTGGCGCGCGACGATCATTATCGCGGTCTCGATTCCGCTGTCGATCCTGGTTTCGGTGATCGTGCTGGGGCTGATCGGCCAGACAATCAACATCATGACGCTCGGCGGACTGGCGTTGGCGGTCGGCATCCTGGTGGACGACGCGACGGTCGAGATTGAGAACACGACGCGCTACCTCGAAGAGGGGCTGCCGCTGCGCGAGGCGATTCTCGAGGGAGCGGCGCAGATCGCGGTTCCGGCGCTGGTCTCGACGCTGTGCATCTGCATTGTGTTCCTGCCGATGTTCTTTCTTTCCGGCGTGTCCAAGTTCCTGTTTGTGCCGCTGGCGGAGGCGGTGGTGTTTGCGATGCTGGCCTCGTACATGCTCTCGCGCACGCTGGTGCCGACCATGGCGATGTACTTGCTGAAGCCGCACAATCCGCATGCGGCTCCGTCGCAGAGTGTCTTCGGCAAGTTCCAGCGCTGGTTTGAGTATCACTTCGAGAACGTACGCGCGGGCTACCAGAATCAACTGGCGCGGCTGGTGGGTCTGAGGAAGACGTTCGTGCCGATCTTTCTGCTGGGCTGTCTCACGATGATGTTGCTGATTCCATTCCTGGGGCAGAACTTTTTTCCTTCGAGCGACTCAGGCTCACTGCTGCTGCATGTGCGCGCGCCGAGCGGAACCCGCATCGAGGAAACGGCCAAGCTGTGCGACGAGGTGGAGGCAAGGATTCGCCAGGTGATTCCGCCGGCCGAGATGGATAACATTCTGGACAACATCGGTCTGCCGTACTCCACCTTGAACACGCAGCATGCAACCTCCGGCCTGTTTGGCTCGGGCGATGCGGACATTCTGGTCTCGCTTAGGGAGGACCACCAGTCCTCGGCGGGGTATATTGCGAAGCTGCGCCGGATACTGCCGAACGCCTTTCCGGGCGCCATCTTTTATTTTTTGCCTTCGGATATCGTGACTCAGATTCTCAACTTCGGGCTGCCGTCGCCGATCGATGTGCAGTTTGAAGGTGAGGATATCGCCGGCAATCGCAAAGTCGCGAACGAAGTGCTGGCGGACATGCACAGGATTCCGGGGCTGGTCGATCTGCGGATTCAGCAGCCAGACGACTACCCGGCACTGAGCCTAGATGTGGACCGGACCAAGGCGCAGCAGGGAGGCTACAAGTTTCAGGATATTGGTGGATCGCTCGTGAATATCCTGAGCGGAAGCACACAGCAGGCGCCGGAGTTTTACCTGAACCCGAAGAACGGCGTGACTTACCCGCTGGTGGTGCAGGCTCCGCAGTACACGGTCGAGTCGCTGAACGACCTGCGAAATATTCCGCTGTCTTCGAGTACGGCGGTCAAGCCTGAGATCCTGGCGGATGTGGCGAGTCTCTCGCGTACCACCGAGATGCCGATCGTCAGCCACTACAACATTCGCCGGGTGCTGGATATATACGGGAATGTGCAAGGGCGGGATCTTGGCTCGGTGAGCCGAGCGATCGACAAGATTGTGGCGGCGCATACGAAGGAGCTTCCGCGCGGCAGCTTCCTGCGGGTGCGCGGGCAGGTGGAGACGATGAACGCGTCGTATCTCGGGCTGATCGGCGGACTGTTCTTCTCGATTGTGCTGGTGTATCTGCTGATCGTGGTCAACTTTCAATCCTGGCTCGACCCGTTCATCATCATCACGGCTCTGCCGGCGGCGCTGGCGGGCATCATTCTGTTCCTCTTCGTGACGGGGACGACGCTTTCGGTGCCGGCGCTGATGGGAGCCATTATGTGCATGGGCGTGGCCACCGCGAACTCAATCCTGATGGTTTCGTTTGCCACGACGCGCCTGCAGGAGCACGGCGACGCCTTGCGAGCGGCGGTCGAGGCGGGCGGTACGCGCTTCCGGCCGGTGGTGATGACGGCGCTCGCGATGATTATCGGCATGGTGCCGATGGCGCTGGGCCTGGGCGATGGCGGCGAACAGAATGCTCCGCTGGGCCGGGCCGTGATCGGCGGATTGACGATGGCGACCTTCGCCACGCTGGTGTTTGTGCCGACGGTGTTTGCGCTGCTGCATGGCGCGTCGAACAAGCGCAAGGATATGGGCGGCGTGGAAGCGCACGCACTGGATGCAGACCACCAGATGGCTGCCGGAGACTAGGACTATGAGTCAAGTGGACACAGCGGCACCGAGAGGACCTATTGCTTCGGGCGGACACGGCTACAACGATGCGATGACCGATCCCTCGAGCGAGTCGCCGGCCGAACACGCCGCGGCCTCAACGAACGCGGCGCTGGCCGATGCGGCGGCGAAGCCCGGGTTTGGGCGCGGCTTCTGGATCGGGCTCCTCATCTTTGGCCTGGTGCTCGCGGGAGTCATTGTCTACGGCATTCACGTGCGTGCGGCGGCGGACCAGGACCTAAAGGTTGAGAACAAGCAGGAGGCGGTGCCGGAGGTGAAGATCGTGCATCCCGCGGGGCAGGGCGGTTCAGGAACGCTGGCGCTGCCGGGAAGCACCCAGGCTTTTGTGGATACGCCCATCTTCTCGCGCACCAATGGCTATTTGAAGAAGTGGTTTTTCGATATCGGCGCGCGGGTGCGCAAGGGCCAGCTGATGGCGACGATCGAGACGCCGGAGCTGGACCAGCAGTTGCAGGTCGCTCAGGCGGATTTGAAGAGTGCGCAGGCCAATCTCGACCTGGCCAACATTACCAGCGCGCGCTACCAGAACCTGCTCAAGTCGAACTCGGTGTCCAAGCAGGAGACCGACCAGGCGATGGGCGATGCGGCGGCCAAGCAGGCGGCGGTTGAGGCTTCGATGGCGAACGTGCGCCGGCTGCAGCAGTTGCAGGGATTTGAGAATGTGTATGCGCCGTTCGATGGCGTGGTGACGGCGCGCAATACCGATATCGGTGACCTGATTTCAGGCGGCTCGGCGAATGCGAGCACCGCGCGCCAGCTGTTTCATCTGGCATCGATCAACGAGCTGCGCGTGTTTGTGTCGGTGCCGGAGGTGTACTCGACGGTAGTGCGCGACGGCGGCACGGCAACGCTGTCGCTGGACGAGTATCCGGGGCAGACGTTCACGGGAAAGATCACGCGGAACTCGAGTGCGATCGATCCGGCCTCACGCACGCTCAACGTTGAGGTCGACGTGCCGAACCCCAACGACAAGCTGCTGCCGGGCGCGTATGCGATGGTGCACTTCAAAGTGCCGGCCGGCGCGTCGAACATGACGCTGCCGTCGAATACGCTGATCTTCCGGGCGCAGGGCATGCAGGTGGCCGTGGTGCGCAATGGCAAGGTGCATCTGGAGCCGGTGAAGATCTCGCAGGATCATGGCGCGACGGTGGACATCGCCTCCGGCCTGAGCCCGAACGACGACGTTATTGAAAATCCGTCCGACTCAATTACTAATGGGCAGCAGGTAAAGATCAAGGCGGCCGGAGCCGGACTATGAGCGTGGCTCGTCCCGCGGCAGCGCTGCTGGCAGTGGGCGTGCTGAGCGGCTGCATGGTGGGTCCGAAGTACGTGAAGCCGACCGTGCCGGCGTTCCAGACTCCGCCGGTTACCGTCGACACATCGGAAGCTCCCTACAAGGAGGCGGACCCGAACTGGCACCCTGCGACGCCCGAGGACTCAGTCATCCGCGGTGCCTGGTGGGAGGTCTTTCAGGAGCCCGAACTTAACCTGCTTGAGGTAAAAGCCGGGATCCAGAATCAGTCCTTAAAGTCGTATGCGGCGCGCTACCTGGAGGCGCAGGCGCAGATCGGCATCAATCGTGCTGCGCTGCTGCCGACGGTCGGCACGCAGGCGCTGGCGCAGGGCGTCCGCTACTCGCAGGGCAGACCGTACTTCACGGGATCGAACGTCGGTTCTGGCGTTTCGGATATTCAGCTGCCGCTGACGCTGACCTATGAAGCCGACTTCTGGGGGCGCATTCGACGCACCATCAACGTCGCCAAGGAAGAGACGCAGGCCAGCGCCGCCGACCTCGAAACCGCCCAGCTCTCCGTTCAATCGGAGCTGGCGGTGGATTACTTCGAGCTGCGTACCGACGACGCGCAGGCCAGGCTGCTCGAGGACACGGTCAAGGACTACCAAGAGGCGTTGCGCATCACGACCAACCGCTTTGAGGGCGGCGTCTCGAACGAGTCCGACGTGTTCCAGGCGAAGACGCAGCTGCAGGCCGCCATCGTGCAGCGGCAGGATATCGCGGTGCAGCGGGCGCAATATGAACATGCGATCGCGATCCTGATCGGGCAACCGCCGAACAGCTTCTCCCTGCCGATCGCCGCGCTGAGCGCGAAGCCGCCGAGTATTCCTCCAAGTCTGCCCTCGCAGCTGCTGGAGCGCCGGCCCGATGTGGCCGCGGCCGAGCGGCGCGCCGCCGAGGCCAATGAACGTATCGGCATCGCCCGCGCCGCCTACTTCCCGACGGTCGGCCTCTCCGCGGCGTTCGGGTTCGAGTCGGGCACGCTGGCCAACTTCTTCTCAGCTTCGAACCTGGTCTATGCCATCGGACCCACGTTGAACTACAACATCTTCGACGCGGGCCTGCGCCGCAACCAGTCGCTGCAGGCCGTAGCTACATTCCAACAGACCTCGGCGGACTATCGGCAGACCGTGCTGACTGCCTTCCAGCAGGTGGAGGACAACCTGGTTGCGCTGCGCATTCTGGCGCAGGAGGCCGAGCAGCAGCGGCTGGCGACCGAGGCGGCACAGGGCGCGCAGAAGATCTTCGACAATCGTTACGTGGGCGGCCTGGACACATATTTGCAAGTCGTCACCGCGCAGAACACGGCGCTGGCCAACGAGCGCAACGACATCGACATCATGCGGCGGCGGATGGACGCGTCCGTGCTGTTGATCAAGGCGCTGGGTGGCGGCTGGTCGACCAACAATCTGCCAAAGTTCCATTAGGGCGAACGCCGCATGCGTTCCGCGAGGCGGCAGACGTGGGGATACACTTGCTTCACTTTCGCCGCACAGGACGCTCCATCTTAGCGGTTGTAGGTTTAGGAACTCCGTGAAAGGATCGGACGTATCTCAAAAGAGACATGGTTCGGAGCTTGGCGGATCTGTCCAGGAGTTCTTGATGCACTATCAGCTTTCCCGCAACGGCCAAAGCTATGGCCCGTATACGCTCGACGATCTGCGGCGCTACCTGGCCAGCGGCAACGTGCTGCCGACCGATCTGGTGAAGAACGATGACATGCCGGAGTGGGTGCCGGTTTCGCAGGTGCTGGCTGGGTCATCATCGCCGGCAACGGAGACTGCGGTGCCTGTAAATGCCGGTTTTCCGAGTCCAGAGTATGCAAACCCCGTGTATGTTCCTGTGGGTGCGCCTGCGATAGCTGCTTCAGCATACCCGGACGCACCGAACCTGCATTGGGGTCTGGTGCTGCTGCTCGGCCTGCTGACGGGCACGCTGTTCATGTATGTGTGGAATCTGGTCATTGCGGCGTGGCTAAAACGCGTGCAGCCGAATGCATCGTCGCTGTTCTATTACATAGGTTTTGGCGTGTTGACGTTAATTCAACTCGGGATCGCGGTTCCATACACGTTGCACGCGGTGATGTCTCCGGGAGTGCACATGGCCTACAACCCGGTGGGCGGCATCGTTGGGCTGATCGCCTGGGTGGTGAAGCTGATAGCGCGATTCAGCCAGCGGGCATCGCTCGAAGAGCACTTCAACACGGCGGAGCCCATAGGTCTGCGGCTAAGCGCGGCGATGACCTTTTTCTTCGGCGGCCTTTACTTTCAATATCACCTGAACCGGATCAATGCGATGAAACAGGCCGCTCGGTACGGTGCTCCGAGGGCGTATTAAGGTGATTGCAGCAAATTAGGTCTCGCCGTGGCATGGTGAGCCACTAGCAGCGTAGTGCCAGACATGTTCTCTTGAAGTCCAGACCTAACCTGTGTGGGTTGAAGACTTTGCTACCTTTCGCGGGGGGAGGCTCTTGCGTCTACCGGATCTGCACCAGATCCTGCGATGGCGTAGGCGGAGCCGTCTCCGGATGCTGCGGTGCGCGCCAGTGGTCGATATAGCTGACCTGGTGGACGCAGCTGATCGTGCAGTTCGGCGAGCAGCTCTTCTCAGTCAGAAACTCGCGCTCCACGTCGGCGCGCTGGTACTCCGCCAGCGGCACCCCCGGATACCCGCGCTGCTGTGAGCAGTAGTGCACCAGCCCGAACTCGCATATATACAGATAGCGCGATCCCGCCCGGCAGCGCCAGTCATTTGGCTCGCCGTTCGCGATCGCTTCCTGGAACTGGTTGAAGCGCGAGTAGCTGCGCCGCGTCAGCTTCCGCACGCGATCCCACACCGCGCGCTCCGCCTCGCCGAGCGGCTTCAACTGCCCGCTGCCATCATGGATGATGCCGATAGTCGACGAGAAGCCCAGCCCCAGCGCCCGTTGACTGACCGTATACGCATCCTCCGGGTTGGCCACCCCGCCGCCCACCACGGAGTTGATGTTTACATGAAAGTCGGCGTGCTCGGCCAGCATGCGCAGCTTCGCGTCGAGGACCTTCAGGCTCTTCTTCGAGACCGCGTCCGGCATCACGTTGTCAATCGAGATCTGCATATGGTCGAGCCCCGCCCGGTTCAGCCGCTCGATCCGCTCCGGCATCAGCAGGTAGCCGTTGGTGATCATGCCTGCAATCGCGCCCGTCCTGCGGATGCGCGCGATCACCCGGTCGAGCTCCGGATGCAGCAGCGGCTCGCCGCCGGAGATGGTGATGACCGAGGTCCCGAGCCGCCCCAGGTGGTCGATCCGCTGCTCCATCTCCTCGATCGGCACGGCAGCCGAGTGGTCGTCGTACTCGTTGCAGTAGGTGCAAGCCAGGTTGCAGCGGCGCATCGGCACAATGTGCGCCATGTAGGGATGTGAAGTCGAGGCCAACGCCGAGCCGATCGAGCCCAGCTCGCGCAGCTTGCGGGTGACAGCCTTCCAGCGCCGTGCGGGAGTCATGCGGATCCCGGTAATCTCCTGCGCGGCGGTCGCGCCTGTGTGTCCTTCAGCCATGAGGTTTAGTATAAAGCCGCTTCGACAGCCCTGTGTCAGAGTTGCGTAAGCCTGGCCAGCACGCCGGGTGCAGGCTGGGCTCTTGGCAACGACGGGCACTGCAGTGAGGACCGCCGTTTGACGTCCGGCGTGAGCATCACCGTCTTTTCCTGGCGGTCGCGCACAACGACCACCGTCACCGGCCGGCCCTTCGCGTCGCGGATTGCCTTCGCCCATTGGGTCATCGTACCCAACGTGCGTGAGTCCGCCCGGACCACCACATCGCCCGCCCGAATCCCTGCCATCGCGGCCGGACTGTTCGCGTCGACGCCCCGCACCAGCAGGCCCGTGCCAGTGGAGACGCCGAAGAACGAGGCAAGTTGCGGCCCCACCCGCTCGAGCATCGCGCCGGTGTACGTTGGGCTGGTGAGTAGGCTGCCGAGAAAGCTCTTGCCGTACTTTGGCGGTGGCAAAGGTGCGGTTGGTGCCGCGAGCGTGGAGGCTTCGGCCGGACCCGCGACAACACCCTCCGGAGCCAAGGCCGCCACGACCGGAGGAGCACTCAGGTGCCGCTCCCACGCCTGCCGCTCCACCTCCTCGCGATCGGCCATCTGCGCGGTCACCGTCATCTGCTGGCCGTCGCGCAGGATGACAAAGACGACCGTGCGCCCGGGAGGCGTGTCGTGAAGCATCCTGCGAATCTGTTCTTCGCCTTCGATCGCCACTCCGTTCATCTGCGTCACGATATCGCGCTCGCGCAGACCCATCTTGCCCGCCGGGCCATCGTGGTCGACGTGTACGATCTCAGCCCCACGAGCCTCTTTCAGCTTTAGCGCCGGCACTTCATCGTCATTCACATCCCGCACGTCGACGCCCAGGTAGCCCTGCCCATGACTCAGACCGCCATGCTGTCGCGGGAAAGGACGCAAGCGACCTGAAAAGGGAGCCGCACCTGACACGGCCGTATGCGCCGCCAACACCAGCGCCGCGGCCAGCCCCAGCCTTCGGTAGCTCACACTCTTCATCATCTTTGCTCCACCCTCAGCCATCTGCATTCGATTTACTGAAGGGAGCCGCTGCCCTGAAGCGCCTGCGTACTGACCGTGCGCAGGTAAGGATTCTCGTCCGTCGTAGAGATTGTTCGCAGCACCTGCCGCACGCTGCTGTCGCTCTGCACCGGTTGCAGCAGGGCGATCGCCCTGGTCCGCACGGCTGCGCTCGAGTCGGTCAGAGCTACCTGCGCCACCGCATCGCGCACGTTTTCATCCTGGCTCACGTAGCGTTGCAGCCCCTCAAGCACCCTGAGCCGCACACTCGGGCTGCGATCGGTGCGAAGCACAGTTAACAGTGTCGGCCGGACTCCCGAACCATCCGCCTCCGCCTTGCATCCGTGCCCAACCTTGCACTCCGCTGCAAGAATTCCCACGGACTCAGCCTGAACCACGTTGCTCGCAGCGGCCTGGGTTCCGACCAGCAGCAACCGCCGGATCTGCGGATCATCGAGCGAGCCCTGCGCCATCTCCGGCACCACCCGGTTGTAGCTCACCTGCACCATCTCGCCCGGAAGCTGTGTGATCGCCGAGATGGTCGAAACTCCGCCTCCATTCGGGCTCGAAATGAACACCGGAACAGAAGGCCGAGGAGTGTGCGCAACCTCGTAGCGATGAGCAAAGTTACCGCTCAGAAATCCGACTCCGACCAGCAGCGTCGCAAGCGCGGGCGCACTCTGCAGATGCCGTAGCCAGGAGAGTGCATTGACCTGCAATCCGGTAAGGAAGCCATGCCGCGACAGCCCATCGAGCGCCTCATCCAGACGCATCCGGCTCTGCGCCAGCAGGTTTGGGTCAGGGTCGCGCAGAGGGTGCAGCGCCAGAACTTCACCCATCTCACGGAGCGCCTCAAGCTCCCCGCGGCATGCTGCGCACAACATCAGATGCTCTTCCAACCAGATCGCTTCCTCGTCCGGAAGTTCCCCATACGCCGCAAGCATCACGCTGTCGCGTACACCGTCACATGTCATGTCTTTCGCCTCGCCCAGCCTCAAAACTTCTACCGCACATCGCTTCCAGGTCTTTGCCCGGTAAGTCCAACCGTACCTACCACTTCTATAACCCTCGCAGCTCCGCCAGGTTCAACCGCAGCTTGCGAGTCGCGCGGAAGAGCGTGTTCTTTGCCGTCTCTTCGGTCGTGCTCAACATGTCGCCAATGGTCCGGAGCTTCAGGCCCTGGTAATGCTTGAGTTCGAAAACCGTCCGCTCGCGCGGCGTGAGCTTATCGAGCGCCTGCGCGATCCTCTCGCCCATCACCTTGCGGTCAAGCTCCCGGCCCGGGTTCGCCATGGCGCGCCCGTCTGTCACGTTGGCCATCAGGTCCATCTCGTCCCCGCTTGCGTCGACCACCGTGGCTGGATCTTCGCGGCGCGACTTCCGCCGGCGCAGCTGATCCAGGCAAAGATTGGTCACGATGCGGTAGAGCCACGTATAGAACGAGCACTCGAAGCGAAAGTTCCCCAGGTGGCGATAGGCCTTGATGAACGCATCTTGGTGCACATCCTGCGCGTCCTGCTCGTTGCCCAGCATATGTAGGGCAAGCCGCAATACACTCTGGTCGTAGCGCCGCACCAGCTGGTCGAACGAGGCACGTTCGCCCTTTTGCGCCTCTCGAATCAGCTCGTCGTCTTCCAGGCGCTGCTGTGCGCGCGCCTCCATCTGCGCAGGCGTCAGCTTACCGCCGCGTGTGCCGGAATGGACCGCCGCCTTCGCCATTGGCATCGATTCTACGCCAATCGCCTGCCCCAAACCAGGACGACGCAACGCCGCCATCACCGGCGACAAAACTCCTTCTACCTCTAAACCGAACGTTTCAGCGCTCATGACGAAATCCGACCCCGGAGTCAGAAAATAAAACTAAAGAATAGACCGCGGATGCCGAAAAAGGTAATCAGGGGCGATTGGCTTTCGGACTTCCCCTTTGAAGGAGTATTGCTTTGCGCGATTACACTAAACCGATGTCTCTCTTCTCCAACCCCGCCGCCTCTGCAAGCGAGTGGGTGCACGCGCACTGCGACGGCGGCTCGCGCGGCAATCCTGGACCCTCTGGCTACGGAGCAGTTCTGACCGATGCCGAGGACAATACGCTCGCCGAGCTGGCCGAGTATCTCGGCATACGCACCAACAACTATGCCGAATACTCCGGCCTTCTGGCCGTGCTGGCCTGGGCGCTCGAGCACGGGCACACCCGCCTGAAGGTCGTCTCAGACTCCGAACTGATGGTCAAACAGGTGCAAGGCAAGTACAAGGTGAACTCGCCCGACCTGAAGCCGCTTTGGCAGGAGGCCCGGAACCGCATCGCCCGGCTGCAGGCCTTTGAGATCAGCCACGCGCTGCGCCACAAGAACAAAGCCGCCGACGCGCTCGCCAACCAGGCCATGGACAAAGGCATGCGGCGTGGAGGGGTCAGCTCGGTGCCGGTAGAGTCGCTTCCGCTGCGTCCGAGGCCGGCAGCCGCCCCCGTCTCCTCCTCGCCGAAAACTTCGCCCGTACCTATAGAACCCACTGAGCCGCGATCGCGTCCGACCGCGCCCACCATGCTGCGCGGCTTTACCCGCGACGGCTCCGTGCACCTGCTCGGCGGCGCCACTCTTCCGGACGGCATCTTCGTCAAGATCATTCGCGAGTGAAGAGGAAGGCGACCATCTCCGTGCTGCTGGCGCTGGCAGCGGCTTGCACCTGGGCGCAGCAGACTTCCCGGCCGGCGGCCCCGCCACAATCGGCAAGCGTCACTTCGACCGAGCCCTTACCGCTCAACGCTCCCGACGCGGTAGACCGGTCCGTACGCACGCTGAACACGAGCGATCCGGCCTCCCAGCCACTGTTTCAGTCCACGGTGGATTATCTTCGGCTCGACCCATCGCTCACCCTGATCGAGCGCAGTCCCGCAGGGGTGCAGGCCGACATCTCCATCCGCGGCACCACCTTTGAGCAGACGCTGGTACTGGTGGACGGCCTGCGGCTGAACGACCCGGAGACCGGCCACCTGAACCTCGACCTGCCGCTGCCTCTTGAAGCGGTGGCGCGCATCGACGTCCTGCACGGCTCGGGCTCGACCTTCTTCGGCTCGGACGCCATCGGCGGCGCGATCAACCTGATTACCGCGTCACCTACGAGGACCTCGGGCATGCTGCGGTTGGGCGGCGGCAACCTGGGTTCGACCGAGCAGCACCTCGAATTGTCTGAGGTCATGCCCCGCTTTGCCGCGACCTTGACCGGCGCGCGCGACACCTCGGACGGCTTCTCGTTTGGAGGGCAGAATGATCGCGGCTACCACGCCAACACGCTCGCGCTCGATACTTTCCTGACCGTCGCAAAGCCGCTCGCTCCGACAGAAATCCTTCTGGGCGCCTCCGACCGGCCGTACGGCGCGAACCTTTTCTATGGCCCGTACGAATCGAGCGAACGCACCAAGGGATGGTTTGCCGCAGTACGCCAGCCGCTGCCCGCGAACTTTTTCGCCGACTTCGCCTTCCGCCGCCACACCGACCTGTTCGTGCTCGAAGTCTTCGATCCTGCGCTCTACGAGAACAACCACGTAGACAGCCTCTGGCAAACCGACCTGCGCCGCGCGCAGACCGTGGCGCATCGCTTCGACCTCGCCTACGGGCTCGAGGCCGACGGAGAAGCGATCCGCAGCAGCAGCCTCGGCCGGCACGCGCGCAACCAGGGCGCGTGCTACGCCAACATCTCTTTTCACTCGCTCAAACGCTTTACGCTTTCAGCCGGTGCGCGGGAGGAAATTTTTCGCGGACCGGCGTCAGTCTTCTCTCCGTCTGCGTCGGCCGGCTTCTTCTTCGGCCACGGTCTTCGCGCGCATGCGGCCGCTGGACGCGGATTCCGGTTGCCGACCTATGTGGACCTTTACTACTCCGACCCGACAACGATCGGTAATCCAACCCTGAAGCCGGAGACCTCGCAGAGCTATGAAGGGGGCCTGGAGTGGATGCCGGCGCTGGGTTCAGCCGGAAATCTACCGCGGTTGCGGCTTAGCGCAACGGGCTTCACGCTGCGGCAAACAAACGCCATCGATTACTCCAAATTTTCCTTGTCCGCACCCTACCAGGCGACCAACGTCGGGCATCTCGTCTACTCCGGGGTCGAGTCGCTCGTGACGATTCGGCCTTCGGCGACGCAGACCTTCGATCTCGGCGAGACGTTCCTGCATGCCGCGCCGCCGCCGGCTGGACTCATCTCCGAGTACGCATACAACTACGCAAGCCATAACGCGAGTTTCGCCTGGCAGGGCATCTTTCCGTCCGCCCAGCTAGCCGCGCGTACGCAGGTCTCGGTCGTCCAGCAGGCCGGGCGCACGGCTTACCCGTTGTGGACTGTCGGGCTGACTCGCGCGCAGGGCTTGGTGCGGCCTTACCTCAGAGCCGACGATCTGGCTAATATCCACTATCAGGAACTTCCGGGTGTCCCGCTGCCCGGCCGGACCATCCTTGCTGGCATCACGTTAACGTGGCAAGAGCGATGATGCTGCATCGGCTACTTCGCCAGCTCCGCCTTCACCATGTCGCTCACCATCTTGCCATCCGCCCGCAGCCCACTTGCGAGCAGCCGCTGCTGAACCACGCGCATCGCCGGCCCGATATCCTTCGGCCCAGGCTTCGCGCCGTCATTGCCCGCCGCCAGATGGTGGAGCGCGCCCATCACGACCGTCCGCACCTCGTCCTGGCTGGCCGACTGCGGCAGGTAACCCTCAATCATGCCGATCTCGGCCTGTTCCTTCTCCGCAAGCTCCGGACGGCCGCCCTTGGTAAAGGATTCGACCGACTCGCGCCGCTGCTTGATCAGTGTCGTCAGAATTTGGGCCTCTTCACCATCCGTCAGCGGCTCGCGCTTATCGATCTCCTTGCTCTTTAGCGCCGCCTTCACCATCCGCAGCGTCGTCAGCGTGTGCTCGTCCTTCGCCTTCATGGCGGTGATAATGTCTTTGCCGATCCGGCTGCCGATGCTGGCCGGCTTGGCCCCGGTCTCCGCGCTTACGCCTCCGCTGTTCGGCGTTTCTTCTTGCGTCTCCTGCTCGCTCATAGTGGCTCCTCGCCGTCCTATTTTACCTCCGCACTCTTGTTCACAGCAGACCCAGGTACATGCGACCGCCTTCGATCGGCAGCCTCTCCGATCGCTACAATAGGAGAATGATCCGCAAGACGCGCCTTTTTACCCCCGGCCCCACACCCCTTCTCCCCGCCGCACAGTTCGCGATGGCCGCCGCCGACATCCATCACCGCACCGCCGAGTTCCGGGCGCTGTTCACCCGCGTCCTCGCGCAGCTCAAACAATTCGTCGGCACCGAGCAGGGCGACATCGTCATTCTTTCGAGCTCCGGAACCGGCGCCATGGAAGCCGCCATGTCGAACCTCACCTCGCCCGGCGACCGCGTCCTGGTCCTCACCGCCGGCAAGTTCGGCGAGCGCTGGTCGGCCCTTGCCAAGGCCTTCGGCTGCGCGGTGGATGTCGTCTCCGCTCCCTACGGACACACCTTTTCGCTCGACCAGATCAAGGCCGGGCTGAAGCTTGAAACCCGCGCCGTCTTCATGCAGGCCACCGAAACTTCAACCGGCGTGCGCCACTGCGTACCGGCCATTGCCAACCTGCTCAAGGAGACCGGCTCGGAAGCCCTGCTGGTCGTCGACGCCATCACCGGGCTCGGCACCACGCACTTGGACATGGACGGCTGGGGCATCGACGTGCTCATCGGAGGCTCGCAAAAAGCCGTCATGATCCCGCCTGGGCTCTCGTACCTGGCAGTCGGCCCGCGCGCCTGGGACCGCATGGAAGCGACCTACAATCCGCGCTATTACTTCGACCTGCGCAAGGAGCGCAAGAACGCGCGCCTGGGCGAGTCGGCCTACACGCCGCCTGTTGCGCTCATCGCGGCACTCGGAGCCGCGCTCGACTGGATCGCCGCGCAGGCCGCCACAGCCGACAACCCCGCCGGAGACCTGATCGAAGGCCGCCGCAAGCTGGTCGACAACGCCGAAACGATCGCCGCCATGACCCGCGCGGCCATGCTCGCCCTGGGCTGCACCCTCTTCGCGCCGCATGCCCCATCCGCCGCCGCCACCGCCGTCCTGCCGCCTGCTGGGGTCGACTCCGGCCTCTTCGTGAAAGAGCTGAAAGCCCGCTTCGGCGCCATCATCACCAACGGCCAGGGCGAGATGAAGGGTCAGATTTTCCGTATCGCGCACCTCGGCTTCTTCGACTACATGGACACCATCGCGCTGATTGGCGCGCTCGAACAGGTGATCGTGCACTCGGTCCCGCAGGCCCGCGGAGCCGACGGACAGCCTATCCAGTTCGGAGCCGGGCTGATTGCCGCGCAGAAGGTCTTTGCGGAGAGCTCCCATCCGGCAGCGGAAGAGCGCAGGTGCATCTGCGGCCGAGCCGACGCGTGCTGCTCCCTGCAGAACACGGCAGCGGGGTAGCACTACTTAGCAGTGTCGAGTAGAAGCAGCTCCGGAAAGTCACGCGTGTAACGCTGCCGATCCAGGGTGATCAGGCGATTGGCTCGAAGCAAGGCATGAGCGCCAATCACGAAGTCTGCGATGAGCCGTTTGGGCTGCCGAGGTGGAGCTTCTCGCCGGCGCCTCTCCGCGTACGCTGCAAAGCGCAACCCGGTCTCCCTCCAGATGCCCTCATCCAAGACAAAGTCAGCCCTGAGGCCGGTCTGAGCAAGAAAGGCGGTAAGCACATCTTTCGTGACGCGCGGGTAGGCAAGCAGCTCCGCATAGACCACTCCGCATAGCACCAATCCACCCTGGCCCGCCGCGTGCTTCAGCGCTTCTACCACGTGAGTCGATCCGGGTTCCCTGGACGAGATGGCGGACACAGCATTGGTATCCAGAGCGCTGATCACTCCGGCCCCTCGTCACCGTCCCGCATCTCACGCACCCAGGCATTGATCTCTTCTCTTGTTTCAAAGGCGGGCAGCACTCCTAGCCACTCCTCAAACGGATTTCCCGTCGGCCGCACCGGCCGCAGTACCGTGTTCCCATCCTCTACGTAATACTCGACTTGATCGCCGCTTTTTACTCCCAGCCTGGTCTGTCCCTTGCTGCTGATTGTGATGATCCTCCCCATCTTTACCCGGCTCCTTTACCTCAAGACTATTACTTGTAGAAAACAGGTCCTACTTTGCATGAATCGATGATCCATTGTGGGAACACACTGGTAGTCTTGCCATCGTGAAGCTCTTTCTGTTTCTGCTCCTCTCCGTCGCCGGCAACGCCGCGCCCGTGCAGCGCTGCCAGGTGCTCGCCCGTCTGCCGCACGCGACGGACAACTACACGGAAGGCTTCTTCTTTCGCGACGGACTCTTCTATGAGGGCACCGGCCTCAAGGATCATTCCGCGCTCCTTGTCACCGATCCCGCGACCGGCCGGGTCGTCGCCCACCACGAGCTGGCGCCCGAGTACTTCGGCGAGGGCATCGTCGACTGGGGCAACAACCTGCTCGAGTGGACCTGGCAGTCGCACACTGGTTTCCTGCTCGACCGCACCTCGCTCCGCGTCGTCGGCCAGTTTCACTACACCGGCGAGGGCTGGGGCATGACCCGCACCGACCGCGAGCTCATCACCTCCGACGGCACGCCCATCCTGCGCTTCCGCAACCCCGACACCTTTGACGAAACCCGCACCCTCACCGTCAAGGACGACGGCGTGCCGGTGCGCAACCTTAATGAGCTCGAGTACATCCCCACAAGCTCCGGCGGCGAGATTTATGCGAACGTCTGGCACAGCGACCGCATCGCCCGCATCTCTCCCACCGACGGCCACGTGATTGGCTGGCTCGACTGCGCCGGCCTCTTGCCCGAGAGCCAGAAGAAAGACGCCGAGTCCGTCCTCAACGGCATCGCCTACGACACCAGGCGCAAGCGGCTGTATGTGACAGGCAAGCAGTGGCCGACGATCTTCGAGATTAAGGCAGGCACGGCGGAGAAGTAGCGTACACCGTTCTTCCTGTGTCTCCATCTACGCCTGCATGAGAGCGTTCACCCTGTGGAAGCGGGAGCGCGAGCCACCCTTTACTTCCCGAGCTCCACCAGGCGGACGCTGGCAATCGCCTCGACATTTCGCAGTGCGGCGAGCACGTTGGCCGCGGATGGATCGCTCGCGGTATCGACCTGCACCACCGCCAAGGCCTGCCCCTGCGGAACTTTCTGCGCTCGGCCTTGTCTTCCAATAACCGGGCGGCCCAGCGCGAAGTTGGCGATGTTGACTCCGTGCTCGCCCAGAATGGTGCCGATGCGCCCAACCACGCCGGGGACGTCATGGTTGCGGATGGCGACCAGAGTTCCGTTCAGCGGCGCTTCAATGTCGATGCCGTCATAGGTGAGCAGGCGCGGCGAGTTGCCGTGCAGCACGGTGGCCGACGCGCTCGTGTCGCCTTCGCTCGAGTGCAGGACCAGCTTGAGCACGGAGCCCGAGCCGCCCGGGACGAACTCGCGCTTGTCCTCCTGGATGCGGATGCCGCGCTCCTCGGCGACAGCGGCGGCGTTGATGCGATTGACGGAGGATTGGCCTTCCGTGTCGGCGAAGATGCCGGCCAGAGCGGCGTTGCGGATGAGGTCGGTCTTACCCAGCGCGAGGCGGCCGGAATATGTGATCTGGATGTTTTCGAGGTGGCCGGGAGTCGCATGGGCGAGAAAGCTGCCTAGGCGCGAGGCCATGTCGATGTAGGGCGCGACTTCGACGTACTCCTCGTGCGAGAGCGAGGAAACATTCACCGCGTTTTGCACGACGCCCAGCTTTAGGTAGTCGCGCACCTGCATGGCGAGCTGGATGCCGATGGCCTCCTGCGCCTCGTCGGTCGCGCCAGCGATGTGCGGGGACAGCAGCACGTTCGGCAGGTTGAAGAAGACGGAGTCCTTAAGCGGCTCGTGGTGGAAGACATCGAGCGCGGCACCGGCGACCCGGCCGGAGGTGAGCCCTTCGGCAAGGGCGGCATCGACGATCAGCTCGCCGCGAGCGCAGTTTACGATGCGGACGCCGGGTTTCATGATGGCGATCGAGTGCGCGTTGATCATGCCTTCGGTCTGGGTGGTCAGGCCCACGTGCAGCGTCAGGAAGTCCGAGTTCTTGAAGACGTCGTCGAGGTTGGTAAGCGTTACGTCGTTTTCGCGGGCGATTACGGGCGCGAGAAAGGGATCGTAGGCGATCAGGTCCATGCCGAAGGCCCTCGCCCGCCGTGCCACTTCAAGCCCGATGCGCCCGAGGCCGACGATGCCAAGCGTCTTGCCGCGGAGCTCGGAGCCCTGCAATGACTTTTTGTCCCACACCGCGCTGTGCATGGTCTGGTTGGCGCGCGGGATCTGGCGACACATGGCAATCATCAGGCCGAGGGTAAGCTCGGCGACGGCGACGGCGTTGGCGCCCGGCGTGTTCATGACGACGATGCCGCGATGGGTAGCGGCAGCGGTATCGATGTTGTCCACCCCAACGCCGGCGCGGCCGATGACGCGGAGTTTCGGTGCGTGCTCAAGTAGCGCGGCATCCACCTGCACGGCGGAGCGAACGATCAGCGCATCGGCGTCGGCGAGTTCAGCGGGGAGCGACTTAATCTTGTCGGCGGTGATGCAGCTCCAACCGGGTTCCTGCGTAAGCAAAGCGAGCGTGGCCGGGGAGACTTTTTCAGCGAGAACGATCTTCATGGAATCCTTGGGGTTGATAGAAATGCAGGGCAGCCTCATCATGGTATCGGACTTAAAGAGACGGGGGGAGTTGATAAGACCTTCTCAGGCGGGCTTGTGCCTGCGCGTGGTTCGGCGAGGTGGTCTCGCAGGCGGCCGGACCGGCTCCGGAGGCATGGGCGGAAGCCCGCATACGGCGAGCAGGAGGTCATTGGCAGCCTTGAAGACGTTGAAGTGCGTCGAGCCACGACCTTCCGTAAAGGCGACAAAAAGAGCCGTCTTGCGCGCATGGTTTAGGGCGATATAGGTCACGAAGCCCGCGCCGCCACCGGTCTTCTCGACCAGGTGCGAGGGATCGTCCGGCGCAAGCAGATGCATCCAGCCGAGGCCGATGCCGGTCGGTTCGCCAGCGTGGTCGAGGCCCTGGACGCTGGCAAGGTTTGAGGGCAGAAGATAGACGGCCTGCGCGGCGGGGTTCTGCGCGCCGAGCAGGTACTTGAGCCACTGCGCCATGTCAGCCGCGGTAGAGTAGAGGCCGGAGCTGGCGGCGGTAGCTTCGGTGCTGGTGCATGGGCCTTCGTCCTTCGCCGTGCCAAGCAGGCGCGCGCACTGGGCCGGCGTAGGGAAGAACGTAGTCTGGCGCAGGTTCAGCGGCGTAAGCGTGCGCTCGGCCAGCAGCTGCGGATACGGCGTATGCGCGGCGGTCTGCAGTGCATCGCCGAGCAGATCGAAGCCTGCATTTGAGTAGAGGGCGGCCGTGCCAGGCGTGCTGCGAAGATGCTGGACGGGCAGCCAGCGCCAGCGAGTCGCGTAATCGGGAAAGGTGAAGTGCGGCGCGCCGTGGGGCACGGGCTCCACCTCCCGGGGAAGCCTGGAGGTGTGCGTGGCGAGGTCCGCCAGCGTGATCGGTTTGCCGCGAACGGGCACGCGCGCGCTAGGCGGGGCAAAGCGCTGCAGGGAGTCGTCGAGGCGAACCGTATGCGCAAGGGCCAGCTTCACCAGCAGGTCGGAGGCGAAAACCTTTGAGAGTGAGCAGAGCCGCAGGAGCGACTCCGGCGTCGGCGGCTGCTGGCTTCCGGGCGCGGTCTCGCCGTAGCCGCGGAAGAAGACCTCGTTGCCGCGGACGAGGATCAGCACCATGCCGGTCGAGACGGAGCGCTCAAAGAGCTCGGCGCCGAGGGCGTCGGCGGAGGCGAGCGGCGGCAGGGCTGCAGCCTGCATGGCGCAAGACGGCCTGCTTGCCAAGGAGACACAAGCAACGATGGAGCAAAGTAAAGAAGTCGCGTGACGCAATTATTTTTGCGACCAGAGGCGGGACGTACGGAGTTCAAATCCCAGTACGGGTTCGCCGGCCGTCACGATCTCCGGCCTCTCGAGGCTCTCTCCCGGCTTGTTTCCCTTGTAGATGTCTACCGTGGCGAGGATGGGCTCGATGAGCCATGCGAGTTGGGCGCCATTCTCCATCCAAAGCTGCATCTTGATCTCGACCAGATGCCGAGGGTCACTCCGTGAGCGAACTTCAATCAAAAAGTCGGGGCAGAGCGGAGGATATCCCTCCTGCTCCTCCGGCGTCAGCTTATTCCAACGCGCTAAGTCGATCCAGGCAGCATCGGGCGAAAGGCAGGAGTGATCTGGAAGCCTAACCCCGGCATTCGAGATGAACGCGACTCCCGCTTGCCTAACCTCGTTCCATTGAGAGAGAGAGGAAGCGACATACGCCTCGTGACTGCTGCCGATTCCGCCTACGGGAGTCATAGTCGTGATCTCCCCCTGGCTGTTACGTTCGATCCTGTAGGGTTTGTTTTCTACCGCAAATCGAAGCAGCTCCTTATCCGTAACGCGCGTAAATGGGCGCAAATCGATAGGAAGCTCAAGGTCTGTCACGTCGATGGTCTTCATGCGCCTGCGACCTCCACTGGAGGCAATTTTATCCTCGTTCTGGCGGCCAGCGTGTTTATCATCTCCGCTGCGCTCACTGCGCCCACCCTGACGGAGCCAACGGCTGCGACATCCATGCCCGCCTGCCAGGGCGGCGTCCCAGGACGAACCGCTTCCGCGAAGCCGGGCCCAACCTCTTCGACTGACCCGCCGGATGGGGGGCAATCACAACGTGGCACACTCCTGGTCTAATCCCCAGGACCTTCTAGGTTCGGTAAAGCGCATACGGTTCGTCCACAATTCCGTGTAGATCTACCGCCGCATCTTCAAGCGAAAGCGCAAGGCGGTGATGCCACACAAGCTTGAGGAAAGGAAACTTGGCTATGACTCTTTGATACGCCGGGTTTGCGTAAAGCAGGAACGTGGGGTGGGGAGAACCGGCGCGCGCCTGTTTTAAATTCCGCAGGACCTTCCGTAGTACCGGCGGCAGGAACGGATGGTACAGGAAGATCACCAGCGGCTCAGCGGGAAAGGAGAACCGGGCCGCGTCGCCCTGCTCGACAGAGATGCGCGCCTCCCGAGAGGTATTCGCCTGCGCAATCTGGGCCAGCTCCGGGGAGATTTCCACTCCGACCAACCGGCGAAATGGGCTTTTTGCCGCAACCAGCAGCGCACGGCCTTTCCCGCAGCCCAGGTCGACAAAGGTATAGGCGTCTACTGGCTCGGGCAATCGCTCAAGCGCCTGTTCCAGGGTTGAAGGTGAAATCCCGTAATAGCCAGTGATGTACAGGTCAGAGAGCGACCCGGAATCGATCGTCTCACCGCGCACCAGCCCGCTGGTGTCTACCTGGTGCGCGCGGTCAAACGGGTGTGGCCCGGACTCCTCGCGCACCACGCCAGGATTGGCGGAGCGAGGAGCGAGACGAAGAGCCTGCCGAATCGCTCCACGCAGGCCATGGTGGTCGATACTATGGATCAGCCGGCGGTAACGAAGCAGAGGAGTCATAGCGATCAGGTTCTTGAGAACGCTTCTGAGTCTTTCCGGTTGCATCCGCGTCTAACTGTTGTGGTATTCTGTGATTCGCTGGGAACGTGTGCCTTCGAATGCCTGACATTGCCGAGAGGCTGAATGTTATACGGCTGGCCAACGCGGTCATTACCGCAATAGATTCCTGCGAACAAACTGACAACCAAGGGAGAAGGTGTGTCCGCAGCAGGCGAAGACGCACCATGCCGCATGGGTGGCATCCCACAACCCAGAATCATTCGCAGGAGCGCGCACACAC
>CAXSDM010000017.1:0-10203 GCA_964235575.1 uncultured Acidobacteriaceae bacterium
CAAGGAACTCGCCGGCATCGTCTTCGGACGGGTCGACTTTTCGCTCTCCGCCGGCCTTGGCCGCGATGCGATCAACGAAAAAGAGGTCACCGACTACGTGCTGAAGACCTGCGCCGCCTGCAAGGAAAAGGGGCTGGATCTCGTCGTCGGCGGTGGTGTCTCCTCCGACTCCATTCCCGTCCTGCGGCAGATGGTTGACGTGCACCTCACCCGTTTTGAGACGCGCAAAGTCATCTTCGACGCACAGGCCGCGCGTGAGCAGCACATTGGCGAAGGTCTGCTCAATGCCGTGCACTTCGAGCTGCTCTGGCTGCTAAACAAGCGCGACTACTACGGCGCTATACAGCAGGAAGACACGAAGCGTATCGACATGCTGGAGAAACGCTGGTCTGTCCTGAACCGCTGATACGCCCGATATCCCGATGAACTTCATCTTCGATCTCGACGGCACGCTGGTCGACTCCCTGCCCGGTATTGCCGCTGCCCTCACGGAGGCTTTTCGCTCTTTCGGCCGCACCCTGCCTGAGGCTAACCTTCGCGCAGCGATCGGGCCGCCCATCTCCGTCATCGCCCGCCGCGTCGATCCCTCTCTCACCGACGCCCAAGCCCTCGCCATCGAACAGGCCTATCGTCCGCTCTACGACGAACGTCACTGGTCACTCACCACTCTCTTCCCCGGCGTCGCCGCTACGCTTCACACGCTCCACCGCCGCGGCCACCCGCTCTTTCTGCTCACCAACAAACCCCGCATCCCGGCTCTCCGCATCCTCGAACATCTCGGTCTCACCCCACTTTTTACCGACCTCTACACCCGCGACCGCGCCGCACCGCCCTTCGCCTCGAAAACCCTTATGCTTGAAGCCCTCATCGCCCACCACTCTCTGGATCCTGCCGCCTCTATCCTGGTCGGCGACACCGCAGAAGATGGCGAGGCCGCGCAGGCCAATCGCGTCCCCTTCGTCTTCGTCACCTACGGGTATGGACTTTGTCCCTCCGCGGCCAATCCCATCTCCGACTTCTCCGCGCTGCTGCACCTCGAAGGCCAGCCCGCGTGAAATACAGTGATCAGCTCGCTCTCTGGCTTGCCGAACTCGGCTACACCCACTGCTTCTTCGTCGCCGGCGGCAACATTATGCACCTGCTTGAGTCCTGCAGCCGCACGCTCACCTGCATCCCCGTCGTCCATGAGGTCGCAGCCGGGATCGCCGTCGAGTACTTCAACGAGGTCTCTCCCTCCGGCCGCGCCGTGGCCCTCGTCACCGCCGGCCCCGGCATGACCAACATCGTCACAGCTATGGCTGGAGCCTTCCTCGAAAGCCGCGAGCTCCTCGTCCTCGGCGGACAGGTCAAGGTCGCCGATCTCGCCCGCGGCCAGGTCCGCCAGCGCGGCATTCAGGAGATCGACGGCGTCAGCATCGCACGACCCGTCGCCGTCGTCTCCGAACTCATCGACCGTATCCTCAACCGTGCCGAGTTCGCACAACGCACGCAGTCTGGCAGCCATGGCCGCAAGGGCCCCGTCTTCCTCGAAATCCCGCTCGACATCCAGGGCGCAACCGTCGAGCCCACGACGCTCAACGCGCAGACCGCATCCTCCCTATCCGCTCCGCCGGCCAGCTTTGAGCCCATCCCCGCTACCATGCTCGACCAGGTAGCGAGTCTGCTGCGCTCCGCCCGCCGGCCCGTTCTGCTCCTCGGTGGCGGCATCTCCCGCGCCTCCGCTTCAGCGCTCCTGGCACCGCTTGAAGCGACCGGCATCCCGCTCATGTGCACCTGGAACGGCATTGATCGCGTACCCGAAGATCATCCGCTCTTTCTCGGCCGCCCCAACACCTGGGGTCAGCGCGCCGCCAACATCCTCGTGCAGCAGGCAGACCTGCTCATCGCGCTCGGCACGCGCCTCGGACTGCAGCAGACCGGCTTCAACTGGCAGCAGTTCCTTCCCGTCGGAAAGGTCGTGCAAGTGGAATGCGACCGCGCCGAGCTACAGAAAGGTCACCCCCGCGTCGACCTTCCCATTTGCGGCGACGCCAACCTGGTCCTCCGCCACATCGCCGCGCTCCAGGACCTCCCCAGCTACACTGTCTGGCTCGACTTCGCTCGCGGCGTCCGCGGCGCCATCCATCCCAACGATCCGCAGAACCACACCGGCCCTGGTTTCGTCTCACCCTACGAGTTCGTCTTGAGTCTGTCCGCTCTCTGCACGCCCGCAGACGTCGTCATCCCCTGCTCCAGCGGGAGCGCCAACACCGTCATGCAGCAGACCTTCCAGGTCAAGCGCGGACAGGTGGTCTTCAACAGCAAGAGCCTCGCCTCCATGGGCTACGGCCTCTCGGGATCGATCGGCGCAGCCTTTGCGGCGAAGGGACGCCGCACCATCCTCGTCGAAGGCGACGGCGGCTTCACCCAGAACCTCCAGGAACTCGGCACGGTCGCCGTCAATCGCCTCAACCTGAAGATCTTCCTCTTCGACGATGACGGTTACGCTTCCATTCGCATGACCCAGCGCAACTACTTCGGAGGGCGCTACGTAGGCTGCGACACCGGCACCGGCCTCGGCATTCCCCTCTGGTCCAAGCTCTTCGAGGCCTACGCCATCCCCATGCAGGAACTGCGCCCCGGCTTCGAAACCGCCGCGTCCTTCCTCGACGCCTTCAATGCTCCCGGTCCAGCCGCCTTTCTCGTGAAGATCGACCCCGAGCAGACGTACTTCCCGAAGATCAGCAGCCGCGTCACCGCCTCCGGCTCCATGGAGTCGAACCCTCTCCATCTCATGACACCGGACCTGCCCGCTGACGTCGCAAGCCAGGTCTTCCGCTTCCTGGCCTCCTGAGCAATGGTGCAGCCTGCTACTTCGAAAGTATGACTGTTCCCGCGAAATCCGGCAGCTGCACCATCGGAGCCCCTGATTCCTCGACAAACTCTTCCACCGCGCTGTGCACGCCCCTGAACCGGCGATTGTTGTAATCATGCACGAAAATGCTTCCGCCCTTGGCGAGCCGCGGGTAGAAGTAGCGCAGCCCCGCCACTGTGGGCTTATACAGGTCTACGTCGAGACTCACGAGCGCGAACGTCTCCTCCAGCCCCACCGCCGTCTCGGGGAAGTATCCCCGGCGAACTCTCACCTGCTCCGGGTGCGCCATCCGCCCCAGCACCAGCTCAATGGTCGTGTCTTCAAAGTCCCCGATCGCCGCCTGCGAGTGCTTCTCTTCCTCCCCATCGGCCAGGTCGTCCGCCGAGAACCCCTCGAAGGTATCGAACAAATACAGAGTTCGCTCCGGAAACAAGCGATTTAGTATCGCCGCCAGCTCCCCGCGATAGACTCCCAACTCGCCGATGCATCCCGGCACACCCTTCCGCTCGATCCGCTCCGCCGCCAACCGCAGCGCCATCATGCGGCAGAAGTCATCTTCCGAGGCCACCGGCCGCATCTCTGTCGTGGGCCACATCTGCATCGTGCACAGCGACACCGGGTGCAGGTTCAGCCCCAGCAGCCGGTTCATCGCCTCCATGTCGTGGTTCACCACTGTCCGCAGACTGGGAGTGAAATTCGAATAGAACAGCAGGATTCGCTCCCGCGCCACCCCCATCTCGACCAGCTGGTTGCGAATGGCCTCCCCCGCGCGAGGCGTCACCACCACCAGGTCGTACGTCATCTCCGCGATCGCGCTCGCCGCACCGACTTTTTGCCCGCCGACCGTCTTGCCCTGCTTCTTCGCGTCGTTGTCGCAAAGCCCGGCAATCTCGACCGCCGGCGGAAGCACGCTTACGAAATCTCTATATCCGCTGCCCGTCCCGAACACCACAATCCGCATTCTTACAATCCTTCTGTTCGCCTTAAGGCTAACATCCCGGCTTTTAGCTCGCCGTGTCGCCGCAGGCATAGAATCGCCTCCATGCCGCCCCGCCTTCCTACCGCTGACCTCCAGGAAATCCTCGCCGCTACGCGCTCGCTGTGGGACGAGATGTGTGGGCAGCATATCTTCGTCACCGGAGGCACGGGTTTCTTTGGCTGCTGGCTGGTCGAGAGCTTCCTGCATATCAACCAGGCCCTGGCGCTCGACGCGCACCTTACCGTACTCAGCCGCGATCCGGAGCGCTTCCTGGCCAAGGTTCCGCATCTCCGCGGACAAGCCGCCCTCACGCTCCACGCGGGCGACGTCCGCGACTTCCGCTTCCCCGAAGGCGAGTTCCCGTACGTCATCCACGCGGCCACGGAGGCCAGCGCCAGGCAACTCGCCGAGCATCCGCACCAGATGCTCTCGACACTCCTCGCGGGCACGGAGCGGACCCTCGACTTCGCCGCACAGGCAGGCACGCGAAAGCTGCTCCTGACCAGCTCCGGTGCCGTCTACGGCCCGCAGCCGCCAACCCTGACCCACATGCCGGAAGACTTCGCCGGCGCACCCGATCCGCTGCTTCCGCAGAGCGTCTACGGCGAAGGCAAGCGGGCCTCCGAGTTGATGTGCGCGCTCGCCGCACAGGCTTACCTGGAAGTCAAGATTGCCCGCTGTTACGCCTTCTTCGGCCCGCACCTTCCGCTAGACACGCACTTCGCCGCGGGCAACTTCCTCGCCGATGCGCTCGCCGGCCGAACTATTTCCATCGCCTCCGACGGCACCCCGCTACGCTCCTACCTCTATGCCTCCGACCTGACCGTTTGGCTGTGGACGATGCTGTTCCGCGCACCTTCCCTGCGCGCCTTCAACGTCGGCTCCGAGCAGGCGGTCAGCATCCGCGAACTCGCCGAAGCAGCCGCGGCAGCAGTGAACCCTTCGATCGCCATCCATGTCGCGCAGACCGCGTCCCCCGGAGCCCTGCCGCCCCGCTACGTCCCCGCAACCGCACGCGCGCAGCAGGAACTGGGCCTTCGCCAGACCGTCTCGCTCGAAGAAGCCTTTCGCCGAACCGCGGCCTGGCACGGGCTAAAATAGCTGCAGCCCGCTTGGAGGCGGCATCCTCTCCCCGAGATGAAACTCATCAGCATCGTCACCGCCTGCTACAACGAGGAAGCCAACGTCGAGCTCCTCATCGGCCGGGTGCGCAAGGTAATGGCCGGCCTGCCGCAGTACCGGTATGAGCACATCTTCATCGACAACCACTCCGCCGACCGGACCGTCGCCATTCTCAAGCGCATCGCCGCCCTCGATCCGCGCATCCGCATCATCGTCAACGCGCGCAACTTCGGCCACATCCGCTCGCCCATCCATGCGCTCTTCCAGGCCAAGGGTGACGCCATCGTTTCGCTCGTCGCGGACCTCCAGGACCCGCCCGAGATGATCCCCGGCCTCATCGCCGAGTGGCAATCCGGCGCCATGTGCGTCCTCTGTATCAAGCGCACCAGCGAAGAAGCGACGCTCATGTTCTGGCTGCGCAAGCAGTATTACCGCGTGGCCGAGAGCCTCTCCTCCATCGAAACCTTCCAGAACTTCACCGGCTTCGGCCTCTACGACCAGCGCGTCATACAAATTGCGAAATCTTACGGCGACCCCTACCCATACTTCCGCGGCATGATCGCTGAAATCGGACTGCCGTTCAAGAAGGTCTTCTACGACCAGCCCAGCCGCAAGTTCGGCATCACCAAAAACAACTGGTACACGCTCTATGACATGGGCATACTGGGCATCATCAATCACTCCCGCGTGCCCTTGCGCCTGGCCGTCCTGGCTGGCTTTGTCGGGGCCGGCCTCTCGTTTGGAATCGCTTTTATTTACCTGATCCTGAAGCTCTTCTTCTGGAGCACGTTCACCTTTGGCCTCGCGCCCATGCTCATCGGCGTCTTCTTCATCGCCTCTTTGCAGCTGGTCTTTCTTGGCATTCTGGGCGAATACGTCGGCGCCATCTACACCCAGGTGCAGAAGCGCCCCTACACCGTGGAGCTAGAACGCATCAATTTCCCCGTACCGGAGGATGCGACGCCAACCCTGGCGCACTCCCACTCTGCGGTCCAAGCCAGCACGGTCTCGAATCCGATCGCCGACACCATCACAGTACCCTCCCCCCTTTCGTCTCTCTAGACTGAGACAACCCACCCACTCTAAACACGCTTCGATCTTCGACTCTCGCCGTCGTCTCTACCGAACGTTCAACGAATGCTCTACACTCGGTTCCGGGGCACCCTCGACTTTCGATCGTCGGCCTCGTCACTTCGATCTCAGGACGATCCCTTCATGGCTTTCGCAACCAGCACCGCTTCCTCTGGCTTCACCAGCAACTCCCCCGCGACCACAGACGTCCGCGCCATGTCGATTGCCACCACACTCTTCTTCATGTGGGGCTTTCTGACGTGCCTCAACGACATCCTGATTCCGCACCTGAAGTCGATCTTCGAGCTGAGCTACTTTCAGGTCATGATGGTGCAGTTCGCCTTCTTCTCGTCTTACTTCATTTTTGCGCTTCCTGCCGGCAAACTGGTTGAATGGCGCGGGTACAAGCAGGCCATGACCATCGGCCTGCTGGTGATGGCGACCGGTGCGTTTCTCTTTCTGCCCGCATCGCGGCTGCCCTCGTTTCCTCTGTTTTTGACCGCGCTCGTAGCCCTCGCGGCCGGCATCACCTGCCTGCAGGTTTCGGCCAATCCGTACGTGGCCAACCTCGGCCCGGAGCAGACCGCGTCCAGCCGCCTGAACCTCGCGCAGGCCTTCAACTCGCTTGGAACTACGCTGGCCCCATTTTTCGGCAGCGCGCTCATCCTCACCGGAGCCGCATTGCCGCCAGAAAAGGTGCATTCGCTTTCCGCCGCGTTGCTGCAGCAATACCGCATGCAGCAGGCGTCGTCGGTGCGCATGCCCTATCTCGGACTGGGCTTGGCGCTGGTCGCGTTGGCGGCGGCGCTCAGTCTGCTCAAGCTGCCAACGCTCGACTTCACCCAGGCCCTCCGGCCTGCGGACAACCAGCGCTCGACCATCACTGACAGCATCTGGAACCACCCGCAGCTGCTCTTTGGCGCGCTCGGCATTTTCGTCTACGTGGGCGGCGAGGTCTCGATCGGCTCATTCCTGATCAACTACTTCGAGCTGCCCAACATCGGCCACCTCACCGAGAAGGTCGCCGCCTTCTACGTCTCGTTCTACTGGGGCGGCGCGATGATCGGGCGCTTCGTCGGTTCTTACGTGCTGAAGTACGTCAGCACATCGATAGCGCTGGCGATGGCAGCCGGCATCGCGTGCAGCCTGGTCGTGCTCTCCATCCTTTCCTTCGGGCACGTCGCGATGGTCAGCATCATCGCCGTCGGGTTCTTCAACTCGATCATGTTCCCCAGCATCTTCACGCTCGGCATCGCCAATCTACGGGAGTTGACCAGCAAAGGCTCAAGCCTGATGGTGGCCGCCATCGTCGGCGGAGCACTCCTCCCGCTGCTGCAGGGCCGGCTCGCGGACAGCTTTGGAGTCCAGCATGCGCTCGTCGTTCCCGCACTGTGCTATGTGTACATCCTGCTCTTCGGCTTCTTCACGTCGCGGCAGCGGACGGCTGTGCCGCAGGTGCTGACGGATCCGGTTTAGGGCGCAGGGTCATACAGCAGGTTCTGCCCCAGCCAGCGCTCCACCTCGGCGACGCTCATGCCCTTGCGCAGATGATAGTCGGCCACTTGGTCACGGTCGATCTTGCCAAGCGAGAAGTAGCGCGACTGCGGATGCGCGAAGTAAAGCCCGCTAACGCTCGAGCCTGGCCACATCGCGAACGATTCCGTAATGCGGATGCCGGTGTTGGCTTCAACGTCGAGCAGGCTCCAGATCGCGCCCTTTTCGGTGTGGTCCGGGCAGGCGGGATAACCCGGAGCAGGCCGGATTCCGCGATACTTCTCCTGGATCAGCTCGGCGGGAGTGAACGTCTCCTGGCAGCCGTAGCCCCACGCGTCGCGTACGCGCTTGTGCAGGCACTCGGCAAAAGCCTCGGCGAGGCGGTCGGCCAACGCCTCGGCCATGATGGCGTTGTAATCGTCATGCTCGGCGCGGAAGCGATCGCCCAGCTCCTTCAGCCCGATGCCGGTGGTGACGGCGAACGCGCCTAGGTGATCGGGCAAGCCGGTCTCTTTTGGCGCAACGAAGTCGGCCAGCGAGCGGCAGGGCTCCGTGCCTTCACGGCCCACCTGCTGACGCAAAAAGTGGAACCGCTCGAGCATCGTCTTGCGGGCGCAATCGGTGTACACCTCCACGTCATCGCCAACGGCATTGGCCGCAAACATCCCGTACACGCCGCGCGCCGTCAGCAGGTTCTCAGCGATGATCTGGTCCAGCAGCACCTGGCCGTCGGCGAAGATCTTGCGCGCCTCCGCGCCCTGCCGCTCGTCCTCCAGGATGCGCGGGTAGATCCCCTTCATCCCCCAGGTATGGAAGAAGGGTGACCAGTCAATGTACTCGCGGAGCGTGGCGAGCGGGAAGTTGTCGAGGACGCGAACTCCGTGAAAGCTGGGGTGCGGCAGGTCCTCGGCACGCCACTCAATCGGAGTCCGCCGGGCCCGCGCAGTAGCGAGCGGGATGGCAGTCTGGCGCGGGGTGGCGTAGGCCTTACGAAGCGCCTCATAGTCCTCACGATACTGCGCGAGAAAGGCTTCATTCCCCTCGACGCTGAGCAGGCTGGTGGTCACCGGCACAGCGCGGCTGGCGTCGAGCACATGCATCACCGGCTGGCTGTAGTGCGGCGCGATCTTGATGGCGGTATGAGCACGGCTGGTGGTCGCGCCGCCGATCAGCAGAGGCTGCTTGAAGCCGCCGCGCTCCATCTCGCGAGCCACGTGCACCATCTCGTCGAGCGACGGCGTGATCAGCCCGCTCAGGCCGATGATGTCCACCTTCTCAGCGCGTGCGCGTTCCAGGATCTTCTCGGACGACACCATCACACCCATGTCGATGACCTCGAAGTTGTTGCACGCCAGCACGACGCCGACAATGTTCTTGCCAATGTCGTGTACGTCGCCCTTGACGGTCGCGAGCAGGATCTTGCCCTGCGCCTTGACCTCCTGGCCGGACGCAAGCATAGCGGCCTTCTCGGCCTCCATGTACGGCGTCAGGTGGGCGACCGCCTTCTTCATCACGCGCGCGGACTTGACCACCTGCGGCAAGAACATCTTGCCCGCGCCAAACAGGTCGCCGACCACGCTCATGCCCGCCATCAGCGGGCCTTCGATCACCAGCAGCGGACGCCCAAGCTGCACGCGCGCCTCTTCCGCATCGGCTTCGATGTACGTGTCGACCCCTCGCACCAGCGCATGCGAAAGCCGCTCCTCGACCGTGCCAAGCCGCCACTCCTCGGCCTTCTTCTCGCTGACCACCGTGCCGACATTCTTGAGCTTTTCGCCATGCTCGACCAGGCGCTCGGTCGCATCCGGACGGCGGTTCAGCAGTACGTCTTCGACGAGCACCTTTAGCTCCGGCTCGATCTCCTCGTATACCTCGAGCATGCCCGCGTTGACGATGCCCATGTCCATGCCGGCCGCGATAGCGTGATAGAGGAAGGCCGAATGCATCGCCTCGCGCACTTTGTTATTGCCGCGGAAGCTGAAGGAGATATTCGAGACGCCGCCCGAGACCTTGGCATGGGGCAGGTTGGCCTTGATCCATCGCGTGGCCTCGATAAAGTCGACCGCATAGTTGTTGTGCTCCTCCATACCGGTGGCGACGGTGAGGATGTTGGGGTCGAAGATGATATCTTCCGGAGGAAAGCGAAGCTCGTCGACCAAAAGGCGATAAGCGCGCTCGCAGATGCGGATCTTCTCGGCATACGTAGCGGCCTGGCCCTGCTCATCGAACGCCATCACGACGACGGCAGCACCGTACTTGAGCACCGTACGGGCATTCTGCCGAAACTTGTCCTCGCCTTCCTTGAGCGAGATCGAGTTGACAATGCCCTTCCCCTGCAGGCACTTTAGGCCTGCCTCGATGACTTCCCACTTCGAGGAGTCGACCATGAACGGAACCTTGGCCACCTCGGGCTCGCTAGCCAGCAGCTGCAGGTAGCGGCTCATCGCGGCGACGCCGTCGATCATGCCCTCATCCATGCAGATGTCGAGCACGTTCGCGCCGTTCTCCACCTGCTGCCGCGCGACGCTAACGGCTTCCTCGTACTTGCCTTCCTTGATCAGCTTCGCAAACTTCGGCGAGCCGGCCACGTTGGTCCGCTCGCCGAGCAGCATGAAGCTGCCGGGCTGCTGCGTGAAGGGCTGCGACCCGGAAAGACGAAGCGGCCTGCTCTCGATGAGCGTAC
>CAXSDM010000017.1:10303-21342 GCA_964235575.1 uncultured Acidobacteriaceae bacterium
TGCGTGAAGGGCTGCGACCCGGAAAGACGAAGCGGCCTGCTCTCGATGAGCGTACTCACGCCGCGACCTCAGCCATATGCAGCTCCCGAGGCTCAAGGTGCTCGAGCGCCTTGGCAATCGCCGCAATGTGCTCCGGCGTGTTGCCGCAGCAGCCCCCCGCGATGTTAATCAGGCCGCTCTTGGCGAAATCACCCAGGAAGCGAGCCATGTCCGGAGGTCCAAGATCAAAGCCCGTCTCAGACAACGGATTGGGCAGCCCCGCGTTCGGGTAGCAGGAGATCGCCACATCGGCCTTCGCCGAGAGCTCCGCCAGGAACGGATACATCAGATCAGGTCCAAGCGAACAGTTAAGCCCAACCGACAATGGATGGACGTGCTGCACCGCGTTCCAGAATGCCTCGGTCGTCTGCGCCGAGATCAGCGTCTCGCCCCCGCGCCCGACCGCCGCCGAAATCATCACGGGCAGTTCCCTTCCCTGCGCGGTGAAGCCGTCCTGATCAAAAACCTCGCGGATCGCCACCAGGGCGGCCTTCGCGTTGAGCGAATCGAAGATTGTCTCCACCAACAGCAGGTCCACACCGCCCGCGATCAACGCGCGCACCTGTTCCATGTAGGCCGTCTTCACCTGGTCGAAGGTAACTACACGGAAGCCCGAGTCGTCCGGGTCGGGCGAGTTCGACAGCGAGACCGTCAACGGTCCGATCGCCCCGGCCACAAAGCGCTGCCGCCCCGTCGCATGGCCGATGCGGTCGGCCCACTCGCGGCACTGGCGCGCGGAGGTCTCATTGATGTCCCAGGCCAACGTCGAGAGCTGCGGGTTTTCGAGGATCTCCTGGTAGAAGGCCGGGTCCTTGCGTCCGCCACGCTCGCGCGGGTCGTCGACAAAGAACTCGCTCTGCGTGATGCTTGTCGCGCCAAAGGTATTGGTCTCAAGAATGTCCGCGCCCGCTTCAAGGAAGCGCCGGTGAATGTCGCAGATCATGCCGGGCTGGGTAAGTGAAAACAGGTCGCCGTTGTTGAGCAGATCCTTGGTCGCAGTGCGGAAGCGCTCCCCGCGCATGTCCGCCTCGGTCATTCCATAGGTGCGGATGGTCGTCCCCATGGCCCCATCGATGATGGCGATGCGGCGCTGGAGAATCTCCTGCAGAGGATGTTGGCGCGCTTTGGTCATTGTTCCCTGACTCGGTTCAGAGCAGGGGAGACGCGTATTGGATGCGCCGCTCGTGCCTGTTTCTCATTATACGAGCCGTAACGACGTCGATTCGACTGCGGCAGGTAGCTTTGCACATCCCACTTTCGTATAAGCGCACGTAGCCTTTTTGTACACTCGCGGCAAACCGAAGAGGCATTCTGAAGCGAGAAGGGGGGTGTCAGTATCTCGGCATGCGAATGAATCTCACCTCCAAGGCTTCCGGTCCTGCCGTTCCCGGCACCATCACCATCCCGCTCTCGCTCACCCTCCAGCCCTCCTGCGGCCTGCCCGGCACGCATGTCTACGCGACCGACAGCGCCGCCCTCATGCGGATGCTCAAGGAAACCGATCTCCCCTCAACCGTACTAAAGCGATTTCAAAGCGAGCTCTACAGCTCGCCCAGCGCACGCTTGAGAGGCGTCAAGCTGAGCGAACAGACGTTGACCCGCATCGGGTACTTCTGCGACTGACGACGAATGAGGAGACCGCCGCCGGCTAACTCAGCTTCGGCAGCGGTCCGAGTCCTGCTTCGATTTCACTCAGTTTAGCGCGCGTCCTTGGCTGTAACAAAGTACTTCGCCACACTCATCACAAACGGGCGGGCATTGTCCGGCGTCGGCACTCCTCCCTGAAGCACCGCTTTATAGGGAACGTTCGCCCCGTACTCAGCGCGCGTGTCGTCCGTGTTCTGCGAGAGCACCGTGCCGTCAAGGTCGATACCCGCGAAGAGACCCTTCGATCGGGAGTAGGTTAGAAACTCCGCATTCAGCTTCCAGTCCGTACCGGCCTGCGCGTTGCGCCCCACCGGTCCGGCGGAAGCCGCGGCATCGCCGCCGATTTTGAACTTGCTCGACAGCATATGCTGCAGGCCATCCCGGTTCATCGCCACCAGGATCAGGTCGGTCGCCTGCCCGCCAGCCTGAAACCCAAAGCTTCCGCCTTCCAGCTTCACAAAAACCGGCGCGCTCCAGCCCTGCGGCGTCCGGCAGGTCGCCACACCTTGCCCATACTGGGCTCCCACCAGAAATGCACCCTTCTTGTAGCTCGGAATGACCACCACACAGGATGCTCCTGTAAGAATGCTCTGCGGAATCGCCTTATCCGGAGTACCCATCACCTCTTCAATCACCGCAGATGCTGCGTTCAACCGCTCCGCATCCTTACCGTTGTCCTGTGCTGCCGAGACCTGAGCCAATCCTGCCGCTACCATCGCGGCCGTCACCATGCCTGCTGCAACTCGCTTCATCGAACTCCTCCCATAGCCATGTAGGAAATGAGACGTCCCACTCCGGCGTACATCCGTTGGATGGAGTTGCATTTAGGGAAGTTGGCTTTGTTCCACTCGCCAAGTGACACACGCCAGGAGAAATAGAAAAATAGGGGGTTGCACTCGGCCCAAAGAAGCTCCCTGCGCCGCCTACAACCCCACTCTCCCAGGTCTGTTGCTGTAGAAAGAATGTCAGATAACAAAAGTAACCGCAACAGTACCGAGGTATAGCCACCTTGGTAACCAAATCTCGGCGCTAAGGATTTTTTATCGCCCACCGGCGTTCCAGCGCACGCATACTCAACGCCGTCCGATTGTCGACTCCGGCCTTCCGCATTAGGCGTCCCATATGCGCCTTGATCGTGCCTTCATCCACGCCGAGCCCCGACGCGATCTGCCGGTTCGGCTGCCCTAGTACCAGCAGGCGCAGCACTTCGAGCTCGCGTTTGGTGAAACTCACGTCCGTGTCCAGATTCGCGCTTTCGAGCCTCGTCTCAAGCAGGTGCGATAACACCCGCCGCGGCGCCCAAAGGCAGTCGTCCCTTACTACCTCGATCGCGGTCCGCAGCTCCTGCTCGCTCGCCGCGTGGTTTAGGTAGCCCTTCGCGCCCGCCCCGATCACCCGTTCCACGAACTCGAGGCTCGTCTCCTCGCCCAGTACCAGGAGCCTGATCCTGGGCCTCTGCTCGCGAAACTGGCGCAGCAGGCCAAACAGTTCGTTGGTCGAGAGAGAATCGATCAGCACGAACCCGAGTGACGTACATCGGCTGTCATTTGGCCCCGCCACAGGAACCAGGTCGAACTCCTCCTGATCGTGCAGAATCGCCCGGATCCCCATGACTCGCATGGCATCGGTTGCCATCAGCCCGATCTTCGGCAGAGTCCCGCCCGCCATCGCATCCACCCCGCGGCTAAGCCGTCAGCTCCAATGCTTACAGCTTTGGAAGAACGATTCCCTGCTGATGCTGGTACTTGCCCTTCCGGTCCGCGTAGCTTACCTCGCAGACCTGGTCGGACTGGAAAAAGAGAATCTGGCACAGCCCCTCGTATGCATAGACCTTGGCCGGAAGCGGCGTGGTATTTGAGATTTCAAGCGTCACAAATCCCTCCCACTCCGGCTCAAACGGAGTCACGTTGACGATGATTCCGCATCGCGCATAGGTCGATTTTCCCACGCAGATCGTCAGCACGTCTCGCGGAATCTTGAAGTATTCCATCGACTTCGCCAGCGCAAATGAGTTCGGCGGAATGATCACGCTCGCAGCCTGAACGCTCACAAAGGAGCGTTCATCGAACGCCTTGGGGTCGATGATGGCGCTGTTCACGTTGGTAAAGATCTTGAACTCATCGGAAACCCGCAGGTCGTACCCGTAGGAAGACAGCCCATAGGAGATCACGCCATCCTTCACCTGCTTCTCGCTAAAGGGCGCGATCATCCCGTGCTTAAGCGCCTGCTCGCGAATCCAACCGTCGCTCTTGATCGACATCGTTGCTCCTCCTGACTCTTTCTGAGGTGACTTGAGTCATCGCCAACGGCCAGTCAGCGTCAACAGGCCGCCAGCCTCTCACCCATTCGTTCCATTGACATTCCTTCCTCCCCTTTCTACCATCGCTCATAGTTCCGGACTGAGGAAAGCTGGACACGGCAGGCTCTCTTCACCTCCCGCATGTCTCTGGCTCGCCGCGTCTCCTAGGTGCGCGGACTCCCATTTGAACGGCTAACCACACGAGGCAGAGTTGATCAAACAAGACCTGATCCAGCGGATTGTCGAGCGCACCGGGCTCGTCCGCACCAAAGCGGAGGCCGCCGTGGACGCTATTTTCGAGTCGATGAAGCAAAGCCTGGTCGAGGGCGATCGCATCGAGCTGCGCGGCTTCGGCGTCTTCACCGTCAAGCCGCGCAAGACCGGGGTCGGCCGCAACCCGCGCACCGGCGCCGAGGTCACCATCACGCCGGGAAAAGCCGTCCGCTTCAAACCCGGAAAGGACCTGCAGGTGCTCGACTGACCCTCAACCGGAGATCGTCCGCACCTCCACCTTCTGTCCGCTGATTCCAGGCCCTCATGACCTCCCCTACACTCATCGATCCATCCCTCATCCGGACCTCCGCGGCACGCAGAACCAACCTCGCCCGGCTGGCGCTCCCGGCAGGTCTGCTGCTGGTCACGCTGTTCACCACGACCGCGGTCGGCATGCGCTACATGTACGACTTCCATCTTGGTGTCGCGCCCCTGTCTTCGGACGCCGATGTCCTGCCCTACCGCTGGGCCTTTGCCAATCTGCGCAACCTGGCCAGCGGCCTGCCTTTCTCGCTCACCCTGATCGGCATCCTGCTCACCCATGAGTTCGGCCACTACTTTGCCTGCCGTTATTTCGGCGTCAGCGCCACCTTGCCGTACATGCTTCCCGCTCCGTCGCTCAGCGGCACGTTCGGCGCGGTCATCCGCCTGCGCTCCCGCATCACAAGCCGCACCGCACTGGTTGTCATCGGTGCATCCGGCCCTGTCGCCGGCTTTCTCGTAACCGTCTGGACTCTTACCCTGGGTCTCTCTCTCTCTACCTTCACCGATCAGGCGCAGCTTCCCCGCGTCGGCGTCCCCCTGCTGCTATCACTTTTGCACGCGTTGCTCTTTGCGGGCCATCCCGGCATCCACTCGCTCGCCGCGCCTCATCCCATCCTCATCGCCAGCTGGATGGGCCTGCTGATCACCGCGCTCAACCTCATCCCGGCCGGGCAGCTGGATGGCGGCCACATCGCCTACGCCATCTCGCCCAGCTTCCATCGTTGGTCGTCGCGAGTCGTTATTGCCGTACTCTTCGCGCTCGGCATCTTCCAGTGGGCCGGCTGGCTGCTCTGGGGCGCCGTTCTCACGACGCCGGCTATGCGTCACCCGCGCATCTCGGACCGAAGCCCGCTCAGCCTCTTCGCCAAGATTCTGATCCCGGCCTCACTCGGCATTTTGCTGCTTTGCGGCACGATTCAGCCTTTCGCCGGCTACAGCCTACTCGACATCCTGCGCGAGCTTCCAGGCCATTCGCGTTGAGCTACGGCGTGGGAAGCGGGGCTTCGGCGTCGATGCAGGCCTGAAAGTAGGCGAGGGAACGTTGCAGACCCTCGCGGAGCATGACCTTGGGTTCCCAGCCGAGAATGGAGCGAGCCAAAGTGAGATCGGGACGGCGGCGCATGGGGTCGTCTACTGGAAGCGGCTTGAAGACGATGTCTACCTTGGCTCCGGTTACGGCGAGAACCTCCTTGGCGCACTCGAGGATGGTCCACTCGACGTCGTTGCCGACGTTCATGGGTGTATGGTGCTCGGAGCGGGAAAGGCGGAGGATGCCTTCGATGAGATCGGAGACGAAGCAGAAGGAGCGGGTCTGCGCGCCCTCGCCGTAGATGGTGAGCGGGTTGCCGCGCAGGGCCTGGGTCATCAGGTTCGAGATGACGCGGCCGTCATTGGCCTGCAGACGCGGGCCGTAGGTGTTGAAGATGCGGACCAGGTGTGTGTTGACGTTGTAGTAGCGTCGGTATGCGGTGACGGCTGCCTCGGAGAAGCGTTTGGCCTCGTCGTACACGGAGCGCGGGCCTACAGGGTTGACGTTGCCCCAGTAGGTCTCGACCTGCGGGTGAACTTCGGGGTCGCCGTAGCACTCGGAGGTGGAGGCGTGGAGGTAACTGGCAGAGTATTTACGCGCCAGATCGAGCGTGTGGATGGTGCCGGCCGAGCCAACCAGCAGAGTCTCGACGCCCAGCCGATGGTAGTCGTCCGGGCTGGCGGGCGAGGCGAAGTTGAAGATGGTGTCGACCGGGCCGGGATCAAAGGGCTGGGTGATGTCACGCTCAAGCAGCGAGAAACGCGGCTCGCGGCGCAGATGTTCGAGGTTGGCGTAGTTGCCGGTCGAGAGATTGTCGACGCCCACGACGTCATAGCCGCCAGCCAGGAGGGCGTCGGTGAGATGCGATCCGAGAAAGCCTGCGGCGCCGGTGACCAGCGCCTTTTGTGTGGACATCCTTATTCCTTTTACGAGTGCCCTGAGCAGCTTAAAAGCAACTACGGAGATGCCGGCTAAGCCGGAGGGACGACCAGCTGGTAGAGTTCACCCTCGAAACTAGGTGCTCACCGGCACGGGCGCGTTGGTGACAGCATCGCGGACCGGATAGGCGGCGGGCCGGCCGACGCTGAGATAGGTAAAGCCATGCTGCTGCATGACATGCGGATCGTAGAGGTTGCGGCCGTCGATGATAATCGGGTAGCGCAAAGTCGTGTTGAGCCGGTGCAGGTCGAGCTCGGCGAACTCCTTCCAGTCGGTCAGGATGAGGAGCGCGTCGGCGTCGGCGGCGGCGGAGTAGGCGTCTTCCGCATAGGAGAGGAAGCTGTTTGCGGGCAGGACCTCCTCCGTGCGGCTGATGGCGGCGGGATCGTAGGCGCGGATAGTACAGCCTTCCCCAAGCAGCATGCGGACGAGCTCAATCGCCGGCGACTCGCGGATATCGTCGGTCTCGCCTTTGAACGCAAGGCCGAGGACCGCGAGCTTCTTGCCGCGGAGGGTCCAGAGAGCGGAGCGAACCTTGGCAAGGAACCGCTTTTTCTGGGTTACATTGATCTTCTCGACCTCGGTGAGCAGTGAAAAGTCGGTGCCGAGCTGTTCGGCGACCGAGCGGAAGGCGGCCACGTCCTTCGGGAAGCAGGAGCCGCCGTAGCCGATGCCAGGGCGCAGGAAGCGGCTGCCGATGCGGCGGTCGAGGCCCATGCCGCGGGCGACCTGCTCGACGTTGGCGTCGGTGGCCTCGCAGAGGTTGGCGACGGCATTGATGAAGGAGATTTTGAGGGCGAGGAAGGCGTTCGAGGCGTGCTTGATGATCTCGGAGGACTTGGTGGAGGTGTTGAGCAGCGGCGGCGGCTGCTCCACCGAGCACACGCCGGAGATGGCGTTGGGCGACTCGTAGTAAGCGCCGGTGGTGAGCGGGGCGTAAATCTCGGCGAGCACGGCGGCCGCGCGCGGGGTGTCCGAGCCGACGACGATGCGATCGGGATGCAGGAAGTCGGCGACGGCGGTGCCTTCGCGGAGGAACTCGGGGTTCGAGACGACGTCGAACAGCTCGCGCGCGACGCCATTGCGCTCGATGACGCGGCGAATCCACTCGTTGGTGTAGACCGGCACGGTACTTTTTTCGACGATGACCTTATAGGTGGTCAAAGTGCGGGCAATCTCGGAGGCTACGGCTTCGACGTACGAGAGGTCGGCGTCGCCGGTCTCGGACTGCGGGGTGCCGACGGCGATGAAGATGGCCTTGCACTCGCGGGTGGCCTCGGCCAGGTCGGTCATAAAGCGGACGCGCTTGTTGCCGTGGCGATGCAGCAGCTCGGGCAGGTACATCTCATGGATGAGGGTGTCGCCGCTTTGCAGCGCCTTGACCTTGCGTTCGTCGTTGTCGACGCAGATGACGTCGTGGCCCATCTCGGCGAAGCAGACCGCGGCCACCAGGCCGACATATCCTGAACCCACGACGGCGATGGGGACGGGCTCGCGAAGCGGAGGCGTGGAGGCATCGGGTTGCACGGCAGAGAAAATCCCAGAGTTCGAGTAGTCAGGCAAATTGTTTTTAGAGGACATGGTCACGAGGAGTCTATCGTACCCGTCGGCTACATTCCATCCCCCATTTTGGTTATTTCATGGCTTTTTACAAGCCTTGTGGGGTCGGTTAGACTGGGCGGGTGAGCTTGGACAATCCTACGAACGCATCCGGTCCGGGTGCACTTTCGGCGCGACCGTTTGTTGCGCCTTCGACGGATACCACGCTTTCAGAAGCCCTGATCACGTTACGCAAGCGCCGGCTGGTGCTGATCCTGTTGGTGCTGGGCGGGCTGCTGCTTGGATTCTACAAGGCAGTGACGCAGATTCGGCTCTACGAGTCATTTGGCCGGATCGAGGTGCGGGAGGGTGCCTCCGATGAGTACAAGATCAGCGCCGCATCGTATTTTGGCGACGATCCGCAGCGCAAGATGTCGACCGAAGAAGCGATCCTGATGAGCGATACGCTGCTGGCCAAGGTGGCGCGTGACCTCAACCTGGCCAACAACGAGGACTTCCTGGGAGTCAAGGGGCCGCAGCCGCACCACAGTATGGACGATCCGTCGGTGCGGCAGACGGTGCTGGGGATCCTGGCCGGCGGCCTGCACGTGGCGCAGGTGCCGAAGACGGACATCATCCGGATCAGCTTTCTGAGCCTGAATCCGAAGCTCTCGGCCGACGTGGTGAATAAAGTCATCGCCGACTATATTCAGCGCAGCTATGAAACCCGCTTCGACTCCACGCAGCGGGTTTCGGCGTGGCTGTCGAGCCAGCTCGAGGACCTGAAGAAGAAGGTCGAGGACTCGCAACAGCAGATGATGGATCTTCAGCGGAAGCTGGGCACGGTGGGCTTCAACACGTCGCAGACGCCGAATCAGAACACGTCGCCGCTCGACGACCTGGCGAAGGCCGCGGGGCAGGCGAAGCTGAATCGGATTCTGGCCGAGGCGCGGTACCGGCAGATTACGGGGCTCGACCCGAACACCATCGAGGGGGCGTCGGAGGTTCCGGGCGCGCCACAGACGGAGCTGACGACGCTGCGCACGGAGCTGGCCACGACGCGCGCGAGCTATGCCGAGCAGACGACGACGCTGGGGCCGAACCATCCGCTGGTGCGCGCGGCGCGGGCGCGGATGGATGAGCTGGCCAAAGAGGTGAACGAGGAAGAAAAGCGACTGACCCAGCAGGCGAAGCTGGCTTTCAACCTGGCGCAGGCGAACGAAAACCAGACCAACGCCGCGCTCGAGCAGCAGAAGACGGACGCATACAAGCTGCGCAACGACCTGGTCGAGTACACGATCCGGCAGCGCGAGTTTGAGTCCAGCCGCACGCTTTACGAGGGGCTGCTGCAGAAGCTGGCAACGGCGGGCGTGGATGCGGGGCTGGAGTCGATGGAGATTGACATCGTCGACCCGGCGGTGGCGCCGGTGGGACCGATCCTGAAGGCTCAGTCGACGATCATCCTGTCGTACGGATTGCTGGGAATTGTCCTGGGGACGGTGCTGGCGTTTGTGCTCGAAAGCCTGGACTCAGGGCTGCGCAGCGTGGCGGAGATCGAGAGCGTGACGGAGCTGCCGTCGCTCGCGATCATTCCGCGCTCGAAGCGAGCGAATCCGGAGCAGCTGGCGACGATGTCGATCGTGGAACGGAACATCAACGTGCTGACGCAGCCGAAGAGTCAGTTCACGGAGGCGTTCCGGTCGCTGCGAACGGCGCTTCTGCTTTCCACGCCGGGCGGGGAGCCGCGGCTGATGCTGTGCACGAGCGCGACGCCTTCCGAAGGGAAGACGACTGCCGCGAGTAACCTGGCGGTCATCCTGGCGCAGCGCGGAACGCGGGTGCTCTTGATCGACGCGGACCTTCGCCGGCCAAACGTGCACCATCGCTTTGGGCTGAACGGCAAAGTGGGCCTGAGTACGATTCTGAGCGGGCAGACGACTCCTGAAGACTCTGTGCAACGCATCGCCGAAGTGCCGGATCTGGACATTCTGGCAAGCGGGCCGGTGCCTCCGTTTCCAACCGAGATGCTCAGTTCGCGGACGATGACGGATTTGTTGGAATGGGCCAGAGAAAAATATGCCTTTGTCGTGCTCGATTCGCCTCCAGTTCTGTCGGTTACAGACGGCGTGATTCTATCGAGCAAGGTGGATGCCGTCGTCCTGGTGGTGCGGCATGGCAAGTCGAGCAAAAATATTGTGCGGCGCGGGCGCGATCTGCTGGTGCGCTCGGGCGCGAAAATGGCGGGCATTGTCCTGAACGCTGTGGATTTGAATGCGCCGGAATACTACGGGTACTACGGATATTCGAGCTCCTCGTATTCAAGCCCGGACCCGGCAGGTTGGGATGCGAAGGAGTCCTCCGGCGATCCGGCCAACGGCAGCCGCAGAAAGAAGGTGCGGCGATGAGGCGGCTAGGGAGCGTGCTGGCGGTGACGGTGCTGGTCTGTTCGGCGGCGTGCGCGCACGGGCAGTTCAGCGGGCCGGCACTGACCGCCTCGCCTGAGACCAACCGCGCGCAGACGCCGACGACGGACCTGTCGATCCTCTCGCAGCGCGGGCTCGACCCGCTGATCGCGCCGGGCGACCTGGTGGCGGTCAAGGTTTTTGGAACCAGCGACTTCGCCTCCGCTGTGCGGGTCAGCGTGGATGGCAACCTGCAGCTCCCGCTGATTGGACTGGTGCAGGTGGCGGGGCTGACGCTGAACCGGACCGAAGACCTGATTGCCTCGCGGCTGAGCGCGGCGGGGATGTATGTGAACCCGCAGGTGACGGTGCAGGTCATCGAATCGGTGAGCCAGTTTGCGACCGTAGCGGGGGAGCTACACGCGATCGTCCCGATCAACGGCAGCCGGCGTCTTCTGGACGTGCTGGCGGTGGCGGGCTCGCTGCCGGCCTCGGCCAGCCACGTGATTACGATTCTGCGCCAGGGGCAGGAAAAGCCGATCGTGGTGGACCTGGGCACCAATCCGGCGGCCAGCGCGCGGGCGGATATCGAAATTTTACCGGGAGA
>CAXSDM010000017.1:21442-26328 GCA_964235575.1 uncultured Acidobacteriaceae bacterium
ACGGCGCTGGGCGTGATCGACATCCTGGTGATCGCGCTGCAGAACCACTTGTAGGTGGAGAAGGCGTGGGTTGGCATGCATCGAACTTCGACTGCCGAAACAACTCGCCGGCCCGTTCGCCTGGCCTATGTGGTCAGCCATCCGATCCAGTACCAGGTGCCGCTGCTGCGGCGCATCGCCAAGGAGCCGGGGATCGACCTAACGGTCTTCTTCGGTTCGGACTTTTCAGTGAAGGGCTATCGGGATGAGGGCTTTGGCGTCGAGGTGAAGTGGGACGTTCCGTTGCTTGAGGGATACAGGCATGAGTTCCTGCCAGCGCTGCGGGATACGGGAACGGAGGGCACGTTTACGCCGATCAGCCATGGGATCTCGGCACGGCTCGGCGACCGCGAGGGCCGGCCGGCGTTCGACGTGGTGTGGGTGCACGGTTACGCGACGGTGAACCAGATGCGTGCGATCCTGGCGGCGAAGAGTATGGGGATCCCGGTGCTGGTGCGGGCGGAGTCGTGGCTGGGGGATCGTCCGCGCGGAGGAGCGAAGCGGGCGGCGAAGAAGCTGTTTTTCGCCGGGCTGCGGCATCTGGTGGATGCGGTGCTGGTGACGGGAACGCCGAATCGCGCCTACTGGGAGCACGCTCTGGGCGAGAACTTTCCCATGTTCCTGATGCCGTATGCGGTGGACAATCGCTGGTTTCAACAGCAGAGCGCGGAGGCTGCGGCCTGTCGGGAGGAGCTTCGGCAGAGGCTTCATTTGGAGCCGGGGCGGCCGGTAGTTCTGTTCGCTTCCAAGCTGCAGGCGCGCAAGCGGTGTGCGGACCTGGTCGAGGCGTATGCGCGGTTGTCACCCGGTGCCGGGCAGGATCCACTTCCTGCCCTGGTGATCGTGGGCGATGGAGAAGAGCGGGCCGCGCTCGAAGCGCAGGCCGCAGCCACAGGCCTCGACGGCATACGGTTTTACGGCTTTTCGAATCAGTCGGAGCTACCGCGGTTCTTCGATCTGGCGACAGTCTTCGTGCTGCCGTCGCGGCATGAGCCCTGGGGCCTGATCGTCAACGAGGCGATGAACGCCGGGCGCGCGGTGATCGTGTCGGACGAGGTGGGAGCGAACTTTGACCTGGTGACGGATGGGGTGGAGGGGTGCGTGTTTCCGGCGGGCGACGTGGATGCGCTGACGGCGGCGCTCGGCCGGGTGCTCGCCACGCCCGCGGTGGCGGAGGAGATGGGCCGGCGAGCGCGGAAGCGCGTCGAGCGTTGGGGCTTTGAGCAGGACGTCGAAGGACTGCAGCAGGCGATTCGTTACGTGACCCGCGGTGCGTCAACGCCGCCGATGGACCGAGGCTAGAGACTCCGATTCGCATTCTGCACATTATCGGGACGCTGAACCCGGCCGCGGGCGGGCCGTCGGAATCCGTGCGGGTGCTGCTGAGCTTTGGGCCCATCGGCTATACGGGCGAGGTGGTCACACTCGACGATCCGAACGAGCCTTACTCGGCGGACATTCCGTTCCCGGTGCATGCGCTGGGACCGGTCACGACCGTGTATGGATTTACGCGCAAGCTGCTGCCGTGGCTGAGGGCGAACCGCGACCGCTTCGATGGAATAGTGGTGAACGGGATTTGGCAGTACTGCGGACTGGCGGCGTGGCTGGCCCTTAGCGGACGCAAGCCGTATGTCGTCTTTACGCATGGCATGCTCGACCCTTACTTCAAGCATCGCTTTCCGCGCAAGCACATGAAGAAGTGGGTGTACTGGCTGGCGGCGGAGTACTGGGTGCTGCGTGGGGCATACCGCGTGCTGTTTACGACGAAGGAAGAGAGCCGGCTGGCGGAGCAGAGCTTCTGGCTGCACCACTGGAAGGGGTTCGTGGTGCCGTATGGGGCGAGCCGTCCGCCAAAGGAAGGCGCGGTGCTCAGGGACGCGTTCCTGGCCGCACACCCGGAGATGCGGGGAAAGCGCTTTTTGCTCTATCTCGGCCGCATTCATCCGAAGAAGGGCTGCGACCTGCTCATCCGGGCGTTCGTGACGCTGGCGGGGCTCGATCCGGAATTGCACCTGGTGATGGCCGGACCGGACTTTGAGCATTGGAGCGAGACGCTGCGGCAGATGGTGGTAGAGGCGGGATTGACCGCGCGCGTGCACTGGCCCGGGATGCTGCGCGGCGAGGTCAAATGGGGAGCGTTCTTTGCAAGCGAGGCGTTCGTTCTGCCCTCGCACCAGGAGAACTTCGGCATCGCGGTGGCGGAGGCGCTCGGCTGCGGGCGCGCGGTCCTGCTGGCCGATAAGATCAACATCGCGCAGGAAATCGCGGACGAGGGCGCGGGCTTAATGGAGCTCGACACGCAGGAAGGGACGGAAAATCTAATCCGGCGGTGGATCGAAATGCCGATGGACCAGCGTGAGGCAATGTCCCGGCAAGCGCTCGCGACGTTCGACGACCACTACGACATGCGCAAGAACGCAGTGACCATCATCCGGCTGTTTGAGGACGCGAAGGACGGGGCTCGATAATCGGGAGTTTAAGGATGCCGAAGCAGAGCTTCTATAACTCGGCGGAACATATCTCGCCGGACACGGCGGCGGATCCATATCTGCGCCCAGCGTTTTCAGTGGGAAACCGGCTGCGCCGGCTGGTTTGGAATGTGTGCTGGCTACTGCTGTACCGCACGTCTCCGCGGCCGCTGCATGCGTGGCGGGCGATGCTGCTGCGGGGCTTTGGCGCGACCATGGGACCGCACTGCCACTTTTATCCGGGCGCGAAGGTCTATGCGCCGTGGAACCTGGTGTGCGCCGACCAGGTGACGGCCGGCGATGGAGTGGAGATCTACAATCCGGCGCCGCTGAAGCTGGGGTCGCATGCAATTCTGTCGCAGGGCGCATACATATGCGGCGCGACGCACGACTTCGACGATCCGGCGTTTCCGCTGCTGAGCTATGCGATGGAGATCGGGCCATACGCGTGGATTTGCGCGCGGGCGTGCGTGGGTCCGGGGGTGCAGGTGGGGGAAGGTGCGGTGCTGGGATTAGCCGCGGTAACTGCGAAGCATCTTGAGCCTTGGACGGTGTATGCGGGGTCGCCGGCGGTGCGGGTGAAGGAGCGGCGGAAGCACACGGATCAGGATTGACGGCGCAGCTTGGCGAGCAGGTCGGTAGGGTGGACAGGCTTGGCGAGGATTTCAAACTCGTGGCCCTGGGCGCGGGCTTTTTCCAGCAGGTCCGCGGTGGCGGCCTGGCCGGAAAACAGCAGGATCTTGCAGGAGGGTCGCCGGGCACGAGTGGCGATGGCGGCTTCGATGCCGGTCATGCCGGTCATGATGACGTCGGAGATGAGCATGTCGGGCTCGAAGGTGTCGAGAGTTTCGATGGCCTTCTCTCCGCTGTAGACCGCGCGCGCTTCAAAGCCCGCCTGATTGAGGATGATGGCGAGGGTGTTGGCGATGACCTGCTCATCGTCGGCGACGAGGACGCGCGGTTTGGACGGAATGGCGGCTGCTGCTTCTGACATGCTGGTCCCCAAAAGTCTGGATATTCGGCTGCGCAATCTCGGGCTGGCGTGCTCGCGAGCGCAGGCATGAGACACGCCGGGCGACGCTTCCCCATCATAGCAAGAAAGTGGTGTTACGCTGACCGAAGGTTCCTTTGCGCGAGCCCTCGACCGCGCCGAAACCGTTCCACTCCTGACCAGAAGATTGCCTATGCCCGAAGCTATTATCCGCGCCGAGCGCGTTGAAAAGTACTATGCCCAGCCGAGCGAGAACCGCATCCAGGTGATCGCGCCGACCGATCTTTCGATCGTTCCGGGCGAGATTGTCGCGCTGCTTGGGCCTTCGGGCTCGGGCAAGTCGACCCTGCTACGCATGCTGACGGGGCTTTCGGCGCCCTCGGCGGGAAAGGTGTTCTGGCATGAACAGGAGATCGCGTCGACCGAGGTGAACGTCTCGATCGTATTTCAGAGCTTCGCGCTGTTTCCGTGGCTGACGGTCGAGGAGAACGTGGAAGCGGTGCTGAAGGCACGGGGGATGGAGCCGGCGGAGCGACGCAAGCGCGCGCTGAAGATGCTCGATACGGTGGGTCTCGATGGATTTCAGGCCGCGTATCCGAAGGAGCTTTCAGGCGGCATGCGGCAACGGGTCGGCTTCGCCCGGGCGCTGGTGGTCGAACCCGAAGTGCTGTTCATGGATGAGCCCTTCTCGGCGCTCGATGTGCTGACGGCCGAGAACCTGCGCAGTGAACTCCTGGAGCTGTGGCAGAACAAGACGATCCCGACCAAGGCGATTTTTCTCGTAACGCATAACATCGAAGAAGCCGTGTTGCTGGCCGACCGGATCATCGTGCTGGGCCGCAATCCGGGGCGGGTCCGGACCGACTTCAAGGTGACCCTGGCACATCCGCGCGACCGCAAGGCGCCCGCCTTCACGCAACTGGTGGATTACGTCTATAAGGTGCTGACGCAGCCGGATGCGAAGCCGCCCGAGCTGCCGCAGACGCCCGGAGCGGCCTCACCCGAGAAGAAGGCGCCGCACTACCAGATGCTTCCGCATGCGCGACCGGGCGGCATTGCCGGGCTGCTGGAGATCCTGATCGATCACCATGGCAAGGACGACATCTATCGGCTGGCGGACGATCTTGCCTTTGAAATCGACGACCTGCTGCCGATTGTGGACGCGGCCAATCTGCTCGGTTTCCTCAAAGTCAACGAAGGCGATGCGGAGATTACGCGCGCCGGCACCGACTTCGCGAACTCGGACATCCTGGATCAGAAGCAGCTGTTTCGCAAGGCGGCGCTTGAGCATGTGCTGCTTTTGCGGCAGATTGTGCGGGCGGTCGAGACCAAGAGCGATGGGTCGGTCTCGGAGGAGTTCTTTCACGACATCCTGGACGAGCAGTTCA
>CAXSDM010000017.1:26428-31942 GCA_964235575.1 uncultured Acidobacteriaceae bacterium
CAACACGCCCGGCCGTGAGCTGCTGGCTCGCTCGCAGGCGCTCCGGCGCAGCTGGCCGTTTGTGCTGGACCTGTGCGTCGCGGTCATGGGGCTGGCGTGCTTCTATGGCGTGGTGAGGATCTGCATGTTCTGGGCCGGGCCGCCGGCGGAGCAGATGGTGGTGTCGCTCTCGCCCCGAGCGCTGCCGCTCTATGCGTTTTACTCAGTGGTGCGGATCTTTCTCGCGTACGTACTGAGCCTGCTGTTTGCGATCACGTACGGCTACACGGCCGCGTACAACAAGCGCATTGAGCCGCTGATGATTGCCGCGCTCGACATCATGCAGTCGATCCCGGTGCTGAGCTTTTTGCCTCCCGTGATGCTGGCGATGATCAGCCTGTTCCCGACGCGGCATATCGGTGTGGAGCTGGGGGCGATCGTGCTGATCTTTACCGGCGCGGTGTGGAACATGGCGTTCAGCTTTTACTCCTCGCTGAAGTCGATTCCGCGCGAGCTGGTGGAGGCGACGAGCATTTATCGCTACTCCGCGCCGCAGCGTTTGTTTCAGCTGGAGTTGCCGTTTGCGGCGATTGGCCTGGTGTGGAACTCGATCATGTCGGTGGCGGGCGGATGGTTTTTCCTGATGGCGTGCGAGATGTTTCACTTCGGCTCGCGCGACTTCCGGCTGCCAGGCCTGGGCTCGTACCTGCAGACGGCGGCCGACGCGGGCAACGGACGCGCGATCACGTATGGCCTGCTGACCATGGTGGCGATCATCGTGGCGACGGACCAGTTGGTGTGGCGGCCGCTGATTACGTGGAGCGACAAGTTCAAGTTTGAGCAGGTGGAAAGCTCGAAGCATGGCAGCTCGCCGCTGCTGCATATTTTTACTCATTCGGCCGGCATGCAAGCGATTCTGAAGCATACGACGGAGCCGCTGAGCGAGGCGTTCTACCGGCACCTGGCAAAGACACGCGCGGCGCGGGTGGAGAGGCTGGCAGGGGGACCGATGCGGGAGGGACGCTCGGCGCGGGTGCTGCCGTGGGTGCTGATGCTGGTCGTCGCGGGGGTGGTTTTGTTTGCGGCGCAGCGGGCGCTGGTGCTGCTCAGTCCGGTGGATCGCGCGCAGTATCTGGAGCTGTTGAAGGGCGCGGGCGCGACGTTTCTGCGGGTCAACTTTTCTCTGCTGCTGGCCGCGGGTTGGACGATTCCGGTAGGGGTAGCGATCGGCTTCAATCCGCGGTTGGCGCGCATCGCCCAGCCGCTCGCGCAGATTGCGGCGTCGGTTCCGGCGACGGCGCTGTTCCCCGTCATCCTGCTGGCGCTGGTGCGGTTGGGCGGCGGACTGGGGCTGGGGTCGATTGTGCTGATGCTGCTGGGCACGCAGTGGTACATCCTGTTCAACGTGATTGCGGGCGCAATGGCGATTCCGACCGATCTGAAGGAGGTCGCGACGCTGTTTCGCTTCAGCCGCTTCGAGCGCTGGCGCAAGGTGATCCTGCCGGGAATCTTTCCGTACCTGATTACCGGGATGGTCACGGCCTCAGGCGGCGCGTGGAATGCGAGCATCATCGCCGAATACTTCCGCCTCGATAACCGGACGCTCACGACGCTGGGTCTGGGCGCGCAGATCAGCTCGGCAACCGAGCACGGACAGTTCCCTATCTTGCTGCTGGGAACGATTTTGATCTCGCTCATGGTGGTGACGACCAACCGCCTGGTGTGGCGGCCTCTATATCGGCTGGCCGAGACGCGATATCGGCTAGGTTAGGGCTGGCTTGGGAGGTAATCTAGGCGTATGAAATTTGGTGTTCTCGTCTTCCCTGGATCCAACTGCGATCACGATACCTACCACGCCGCTGGAGCCGTGCTGGGCGAGCAGGCGACGCTGCTCTGGCATGCCTCGACCAATCTCGAGAACTGTGACGCGATCCTGGTGCCCGGTGGCTTCGCTTACGGCGACTATCTCCGGACGGGGGCACTGGCCAAGTTCGCGCCGATCATGCAGCCGGTAAAGCGTTTTGCAGCCTCCGGCGGGCTGGTGCTGGGCATCTGCAATGGCTTCCAGATCCTGACCGAGGCCGGCCTGCTGCCCGGGGCGCTGATGCGCAACGCGCAGCAGCATTACCTGTGCAAACACCTGCATCTGCGCTGCGAGACGGCGGACTCACCCTTTACGCGCGGCATCCGGCAAGGCGAGGTGCTACGGATGCCGGTGGGCCACATGGAAGGCAACTACTTCTGCGACGCGGAGACACTGGCCGAGCTAAATCGGCAGGATCGGGTGGCGTTTCGCTACGCAAGCGCTGCGGGCGAGACGACGGCAGCGCACAACGCCAACGGCTCGCTTGAGAACATTGCCGGGGTGTTGAACGAGGGCCGCAACGTGCTGGGGATGATGCCGCATCCGGACCGCTCGAGCGAACGGCTGCTCGGCTCGGCGGACGGTCTGCGGATCTTTCGGTCAATGGCGGAGTCGATGGTGACAGCCGGCTGAGAGGGCGCCGGTGGTAGTCTGGACGTTGCATGGTTGATATTCACCATCATTTATTGTGGGGCCTTGATGACGGAGCGAAGGACTTCGAGACGTCCCTCGCCATGGCCAAGTCGGCGGCCGCCGATGGGGTCACCGCAATTGTGTGCACGCCGCATGCGAGCGGGCAGTTTGCCTTCCAGCCGGAGCTGAATGAGCAGCGTCGCAACGAGCTGCAGCGTGCGCTCGACGCGGAAGGCGTGCCGCTGAAGCTGGGCCAGGGCTGCGACTTCCATCTTTCCTACGACAACATTCAGGCGGTCAAAGAGGAGCCAAGCCGCTTCAGCGTGAACGGGCTGGGCTACCTGATGGTGGAGATCCCGGACTACGGCGTACCGCCGGGGCTGGCGGAAACGTTTTACGAGCTGCAGCTGTCCGGATTGACGCCGATCCTGACTCATCCGGAGCGCAACCCGACGCTGCAGAATGACCTGGAGCGGGTGGCGGAGTGGATGCGCGGCGGAGTGCTTGTGCAGGTGACGGGCGATTCGGTGACGGGCAGGATGGGACGCGTGGCACAGCGCACGGCGCACAAGCTGCTGGAGCGGCGCTGGGTGCACTTTCTGGCGACCGATGCGCATAACCTGAGCTCGCGGCCGCCCCGACTGAGTGAGGCGCGGGACGTAGTCGCAAAGAAATATGGGGCCGACTATGCGGAGAGTCTGGTGACGACCAATCCGCGCTGCGTGTTTGAGGGCGCGGCGGTTTCGCCGGTGGAGGAGCCACAGGATCTGTATGACGAGTTCAAGGAAAAAAGCTGGTTCGGCCGTCTGATGGAGTCGATCCGGTCGTAGTGCTAAAGCCCGAGACCCCCGTCAACCGCGAGCAGCTGGCCGGTGATGAAGTGCGGGCCGGTGGCGAAGAAGAGGACTGCGGCGGCAACATCGGCCGGCGTGCCGTTGCGCTTCATGGGGGTGCGATCTGCGAAGTGCTGGTAGGCAGCTTCGACCTCGCCCTGCTCGATCATGCCTGGCGCGATGCAGTTGACGCTGACCTGCGGCGCCCAGGCTTTAGCCATGGTTTTACAGAGCATGTGCAGCGCGGCCTTCGAGGCGCAGTAATGGCCGTGCGTGGCCCAGGGCTCCAGACCGCCGAGCGAGCCGATGTTCACAATGCGTCCGCCCGCTTCGCGCAGATGCGGGTAAGCAGCCTGCGCCATCAGGAACGGACCGCGGGTGTTGGCGGCGAACATGGCATCCCACTCGGCGACGGTAATGTCTTCGAGCCGCACGGAGGCGAAGGCGCCGGCGTTGTTGACCAGGAGATCGAGTCGGCCGTGGGCTTCGACGACGAGCTCGACCGCACGCGGGATCTGAGCGGGTTGGTCGAAATCGCAGGGGTGTCCAGAGGCGCGGACGCCGAGCGCCGCAAGTTCGCGGACTGTGGCCGCGGCTTCGTCGCTCGAGTGGCGGTAGGTGATCGCAACGTCGGCACCGGCCTCGGCGAGGGCGAGGGTGATCGCCTTGCCGATGCGTTTCGCACCTCCGGTCACGAGCGCGGTCCTGCCGATGAGCGGCTTCGTGAAATCCACCGCGCCTACCGAAAATTGTGAGGCGGCGGAGGGGTCTGGATGGGCGAGCCGGTGACGGGGTTGGGCGTGTCAAGCGGCGAGGTCGTAGGCGGATCGGTCTGGATGGGCTTCTGCTGAACGGGAGCTGTCTTCGGTGGAGAGGGCGTAACTTGTAGGCCGGGCCGCTGATCTGGGTTTGGATGAGTCGTTTGCTGTGGAACCCGCAACGGGGTACCGGGCAGGGTGGCCGGGGTGGCAGGCTCCTGCACGCCGATGGGCCGCTGAGACGACTGCCCAGAGTTGTCGGTATAGGTGGAGATCTGGGCGCGCGGACGCAACATTTTGATCTCGATCGACCTGTTCGCCTCGGCAATCTGGTAGTCGCCGGCATAGGTGGCGAAGCCGTCCGCGATCACCTGCACCTCGACATCCGAGCCGGTGGCGATGACGTCGATAATGGCCTTGCCCTCTTCGTTGGTCTTGACTTCGAGATTGCCTTCGTCCTTGCCGTCCTTGACTGCGTGGAAGACGACGGCAGCGCCGGAGACGGGCTTGCCGTTCGAGTTTTTAAGGACCTGCACTTCGATGTGCGAGGTCTCCGGTGGTGCCTTGTACTTGCGGCCGCGTTTGGGCGCGGATTCATCTTGCGCCCTGGCGAGCGGAGCGGCGAAGCCCACCGCGAGTGCAACGGCGATGGGGATGGCGAGTCTGGAACGAAGCAACATGGGCACCATTCTACGTTGGTGGAGGCGGGCGCGTCACGTGCTTCGGTGTGACGCATCGCATGCAAACCTGCGCGCGATTCACTCAGATTTCACGGTGCGTTGGTTGACAGGCCGAGCTTCAGCGACTATCGTTGGCAATCGAAGGGTTTGAGTGCTAACTGTGCACTTGGTCCTCATCAAGTTTGTTCAAGGAGATGTAAGTTATGGCAACAACGACGTTTACGCCGCTTCACGATCGCATCCTGGTCCGCCGCACCGAAGAGGGTGAGACGATGCGCGGAGGCATCATCATTCCGGATTCCGCCAAAGAGAAGCCGCAGCAGGGCGAGGTGGTCTCGGTCGGCAAGGGCAAGTCGAACGACGAGGGCAAGGTGTTTCCGCTCGACGTGAAGTCCGGCGACACGATTCTGTTCGGCAAGTACTCCGGCACCGAGATCAAGCTCGACGGCGAGGACCTGCTGATTATGCGCGAGGAAGAAGTTCTCGGCGTCGTCTCCAAGTAGGTGCTTCGCACCGCACTCCCGCCGCAAGGCTGAACAACCAAACTTTACCGCCGGCACACCGGCAACTGGAGCAAGCATCATGGCAAAACAGATTCTGCATGGAGAAGATTCCCGCCAGGCGATCCTGCGCGGAGTAAATATTCTGGCGAACGCCGTCAAGGTGACGCTAGGTCCGAAGGGCCGCAACGTGGTCATCGAAAAGAAGTTCGGCTCGCCGACCATCACCAAGGACGGCGTCACCGTAGCCAAGGAGATCGAACTGAA
>CAXSDM010000018.1:0-3729 GCA_964235575.1 uncultured Acidobacteriaceae bacterium
CCGACGGCGATGCCGGCTGAATCGTAGCCGCGGTATTCGAGGCGGCGCAGGCCTTCAATGATGACTTCAACGACGGGCTTAGGACCGATGTAACCGACGATTCCGCACATGGGGTCTAGTGTATGCGAGTCGCTTGCGGGTCTGACTAGCACCTTTGGGTGGGGCGGGGTCAGTGCGTGTGCAGGGCGTTCAGCCGGGCCTGGGCGAGGACCCAGACGTCGGTGGGGTCGAGCGGGGTACCGTCCGGGCGAGGGACGCGTTTGTAGGCGGCCATGGCGGCGTCGGTCACGCCCAGTTGCTGGTAGATGCTGCCGAAGCCAAACCAGATGGCGGAGTTTGGCTGCGCAAGTCGGCCGACCGCCATGGCTTCAAAGAGGGTCTGACGGGCCTCGGCGGTGTGGTCTTGCCCGGCGTAGAGGCAGGCGAGGGTGTGCAGGGCGCCGAAGAGCGCGTGGTGAGTCTGGTCGACGGCGAGCCTGGCGTCGTCGAGCGAGGTTGCGTCTACCTGGGCTTCGGTTGTGGCAGTTGGGGGTGGGTCAAAGAGCGAGAGCCAGGCGTAGTTATTGCGGTCGCCAGGCGTGGGGGCGGCAGCGATGAGCTGGGCGATGATTTTGCGGGCCAGCGGGAAGTCGTTGGCGCATTCGGCTTGCCGGGCGGATTGGCGCAGGAGATCGGGGTCGCCGGGATGCCTGGCAAGCGCTGCGGTTAGAGTTCTCGCCCAAGCGGCGTAGTCATGCGTAAGCGCGAAGAACTGGCCGGTGAGGATAATCGCCGAGATTGAGTCGGGATACTTCGTCAGCAGCTTGTCGATGAGCGGCTTAGCAGCGGCGGGCTCGTTACGCGCCAGGTACGCGACCGCTAGAAGCTGGGCGAGATCAAGGTTAGCCGGAGATTTTGCGTAGGCGGCGAGGGCAGATGTAAGCGGGGCCTGGCTGCCGGGACGAGCCAAAGTCAAGGCCAGCGCGGCAATCTCCATCGTGCCCTGGTCGGCGTCTCCAGAAGAGGCAGGCCAAAGGCGTAGAAAGAGATTACCCCCAAGTGGGTCCTTGCTGGGCGGAGGTGAGGTAAGGCTACGGCGCCAGTCAAGCAGAGCGCGAGCCTCTGTGGGGCGCTTGGCGGCGAGAAGATACTGGGCATAGTCCCCTGCCTCGGCGGCTCCGTTTGCGTCGCCGACGATCCGGTAACGCCCCTCATCTCGGGAGACGACGAAGGTTTGGCGCGGAACCCCGACCGTCGTCAGCGTAATCAGATATCCGTGTGGGTCATCTCCGGCCGCGGTGATGGTCGCATTCGACAAGATCACTTCTTTGATGACGTTGACCGGAAGCTGGTACTCGCGTGCGGCGACCTGAACAAAGTCGAGGGAGCGGGCGCGCTCCTCGTTCTGTTCCTTCCATTCGGCCTCGCCTGCGTTAGCGTGGCGACTATAAATCTCAGAGGCATGCTCGACGAGATCGCCGTTCGCCGTGGCTCGCAGCAGAAGGTAGACAGGGGAGCGCGGGTCGAGAGGCGTGGGCGGCTCGTCGCGCGTGTGCTGCAGATAGCGCAATAGCTGCACCTGCTGCTTGATGAGCGCGTCATCGGGGCCCTGGAGCGTGTCTTCGAGCAGGTCGGCCGACTGTGGGTACAGGCCGAGGCGCATGGTCAGCGTCGCAGCGGCCCGCAGAGTCGCATTCCGCTGTTTCGGATCGGTGATGAGCTTCGCACGCTCGCGGGCTTCGGTCACGGACCGGAAAGCGGTCAGCGTGGCGATGGCGACGGCCTCCCGTGCCGGGCTGGGCGGGAAACTGGCGAGATCGTTGAACACCTTGTCGACCTGATGGTTGAGGAGCATGGACGCCAGAAGCTCACCGTCATAGCGGGCGGCAACGTTGGAATCAATGGCTTTCAATTTGCCAAATTCCCGGATGGCTTCAGCAAACTGGGCGCCTTCCCCGTAGGGTTCGCCCCGGAGGTTTACGTTGTAAAGTCGGGCGAGCGCGGCGATGTAGGTGGTGTTCTTCGGTTCCAACTGCACGGCCGCACGGCCGGCTTCAATCGCCGCGTTGCGATGGAACCCGCTGCCGAACTGGATGCCGATGCTGTTGCAGAGGAGGGCTGTCGCCAATTGAGCAAATGCAGCGGCCGAATTTGGATCAAGCGTGGTGGCAAGACGTGCTTCGGCCTGGGCTTCGTCTCCGGCGCCAGCTTGCAGCAAGACTGCCGAATAGCTAATGTGCGGCTCGGCGTCCTTGGGGTGGGCGGCGACCAAAGCCTGGGCAGCATGAAGTTTGCCAGGCAGCAAGTTGGCCTCAAGCGCAGTTGTTGGCGCAACGATGCTGGGCACCGGAGCCGGAGTTTGGCCGCGGGCAGCAGTCGCAAGAATGGCAAAGAAAGTAAGGTAAACGCCGGATCGGGCCATGGGGAACGCTTTCGAGCATGCTGGAGTAGTGCGGCCAGCATACTATGGAGAATCCTCGACCCGCCGCGTTGCAGCTCTTACAGAGGAAGAGTCAGCGCTTCTTCGTAGGACGGCTGGGCTCCTTGGCTGCCGGCCGGCCGGCGGACCTGACCGTGACGAGCGTAGCCCGGCTGAACGGCACCAGGGCTGCTCCGGGGTCGGCCTGCTGCGTCATGCGCGTCAGCATCTCTTCCCGCACATAATCCACAAATCCCTGCATTTGGCGGTTCATCTCCTCCATGCGCTCGCGCATCTGCAAAATGATGGCGATGCCGGCGATGTTGACGCCGAGATCTCGAGCCAGGTTGAGAATAAACTCGAGCCGCTCAAGATCCTCGTCAGTGTAAAGCCGGGTGTTGCCGTCTGAGCGGCTCGGCCGGAGCAGGCCCTCGCGCTCATACATGCGGAGGGTCTGCGGGTGGATCTCGTACATCTCGGCGACTACCGAGATCATGTAACCGCCCCGTGATTTTCGTTTGCTCGCCATGCTGCTCCAGTCTAGCTCTACCAGATCAACTCGGGCGACACGCTCTGAGGGACGCGTGCTATGCAATTGCATCTCAGGGAGCATGAAGAGGACAGTTGTCTGGAGTGGATCGATCTTTGCCGGGGCGTTGCTCACCTACGCGCTGGTGCCGCGCAAGCCGCGGGTGGTAGCAGGACAGGTAGCCATTATCACCGGCGGGTCGCGTGGTTTGGGGCTGGCCATGGCGCACGAGTTTGGGTGCGCCGGCGTTAAGCTCGTTTTGGCGGCACGCAAGCAGGAGGAACTCGAGCAGGCTCGCAAGGAACTGCTTGAGAGTGGAGACGTGGCCCACGAGGACGATATCCAACTCATCGTTGCGGACATCACCGATCCGGAGCAGGCAGCGGGCATCATCGAACAAACTCTTCAGGTGTTCGGCCGAGTGGATATCTTGATCAACAATGCAGCCATCATTGAAGTAGGTCCGTTCGGCGATCAGCCCATCGACGCCTACTATCGAGCCATGCAGGTGACGTACTTTGCCGCGCTGCATACAATCCAGGCGGTTGTGCCGCACATGGTGAGCCGCGGTTCGGGAGCAATCGTCAACATCTCCTCCATCGGCGGAAAGGTTCCTGTACCCCATCTTTTGCCATATGTCGGGGCAAAGTTTGCGTTGACCGGGTTCTCCGAAGGCCTGCACGCCGAGTTGCGGCAAATGGGCATACGCGTGACCACCGTGTGCCCCGGCCTGATGCGCACTGGCGGCGAGGACCATGCGCACTTCAACGGCGATCGGGAGAAGGAAGCGGCCTGGTTCAAG
>CAXSDM010000018.1:3829-20226 GCA_964235575.1 uncultured Acidobacteriaceae bacterium
TCCTAGCTAATTAGGACCTTGTGTCGCGTGCCCTCCTATTTCAGGTAGTTCAACAGACTATTTTGTAAAACCTTCGCCGCAGCTGCAAAAACAGCAGAATTCTCTGTTTCTGCCTGGCTCAGGTTCTCTGCGGCTGTAGCTGTGTCGATGCCAACGAGCGAGGTAGCACGCGAGGTAAGGGTCACTTTTTCCTGCGAGAGATAAGTCTCTTGCGAGGTAAGTTGATTGACGGTGTTGCCGTAAACGACATGCTGCTGGGTCACATAGTTCAGCGCGGTCGTAACAGCGGCTGTTGCGGTACCAATCTGGGCGCTGGTTCCGCTGGTGAGAGCCGTCGAAAGATCACTGAGCGCACCGAGCACGCTGGCGTTGGAATTGGCAAACAAGGTTGAGCCAGGAATATTTGCCTGCACCGTGAGTGAGTCGCCAACCTGGATGTGATTGACGTTACCGTTGCCGTTGTAGGTGTAGCCAGTCGAGGAAGTTGGATCAGCGGTGAAAGCCGCGCCGTTGCTGACAGTTCCTCCAAAAATCGAGATACCCTGAAAGGTCGTGTTGGCGAGCGAGACTACGCTCGAGAGCAGACCTTGCACCTGGGTCGAGATCGAAGCCCGATCAGTAGCAGAGGAGGTGCCGTTGGCGCCCTCGGTGCCGAGCGTAATTGCCTGGTTCAGCAGGGAGACCACGGAGGAGACCACGGAGTCTCCGAGCTGCGCCTGGGAGAGTGCAGATTCAGAGTTAGTCGTGTATTGGTCGACATTGGCCGACTGCGCCTGCACCTGAAGCTCGGCGGCCGAAGCAGCCGGATTATCGGAAGGCAGGTTGACTTTCTGCCCGGTGGAGACCTGCTGAAACGCGGTCTGCAGCGAGGCATCGCTCTGCTGGATGTCCTGGAGAATGGAGGCATTGAAGTTGGGATTGACGCGCATCGTGGGTCGCCTTAATTGATCATGTTGATGGTGGTTTCGAAGAGACTCTGAATGGTCGTGATGACCTTGGCGGCAGCCTCGTAGGCCTGCTGAAACCGAACCAGATTCGCGGATTCCTCATCGATCGAAACACCCGACACGGAGCCTTGCTGATTGTTCAGTGCTGTCAGGCTCAACTGGATCGAACTGAACTGCGTGGAAGCGTTTGAGGCCAAGCTTCCGACCTGGTAGACCAGGTTGGAGGACAGAGTGGTAAGCGTTCCCCCGGCAGGCAGCGCTGCGTTCTGGATTGAGGTTAGATTGCTCAGATTGCCGTTACTGCCCGAGGCCGCCGAACCGCTGACCGAGCTGGCCGCAATCGCCGTCGAGTCGGTGGTGGCCAGTGCTATCCCTGCCGCCGAGCCACTGACCGTCGACGGAATTGTAAAGAGAGCGGTTCCGGCGGCGCCGTTCTGGTCAAAGCCTTGCGTCTGCGCCGTGTTGAAGGAGGTCGCGAACTGGTTCGCCAGGGTGTCCAGTGAATTTTCGAGCGCGGGAATCTGGGTGTCGCGCACAGCAATGGTTCCTCCCAGATCTCCGCTCGTGATGCTGGAGGTAATGTTGCTCCCGTTTGCGTCCAGCACCTGCAGGTGTCCATTGGGCCCGGTGGTAGTCTGCAACGCAAAGCTTAGGGAGTTCAGGACCAGGGGCGTGCCACTACCGGTGCTGATCGAGTCGCCCTGATCGCTATGAACGACGGAGATGTTGGTCAAACCCGCAAGCTGGAGCTCCACCTCGTTGAGTTGATCGCTGAGGGTACCCGTACTTTGCCCGGTGGCTTTCTGCTGGACGACCTCCTGGTTGAGGCTCGCCGCCTGCGTGACCAGCTGATTGATCTGGTCGACGTCGGTGCCGACGGTCGTGTCGAGGGCGGTGCCTGCAGCGCGGAGTCCGCTTGCGACGGAGTTGAATTGTTGCACGAGCGTCTGAGCACTCGCGATCGCGGTTTGGCGGTCTGCCGCATTTGCCGGATCGGTCGAAAGCGCGGTGAGACTTGTGAAGAACGAGGAGAGACTGCCGGCGACGCTCGATCCGGTGGTCGGGAACAGCGTCTGGATCTCGTTCAGCGCGTTGACCTGGGCGTTCGCGCTGCTCTCTTGAGAGGTCTGTTGCTGGATCCGGCCGGTGAGCAGTTCATCCTGAACCGACTGGATGCCCTCCACAGTGACGCCATTGCCGATGCTGAGATTGCCGCTCTGGGTGGGGTCGGCCTCGCTCAGGTTGACGACCTCCCGAGTGTACCCGGCAGTGTTGGCGTTGGCGATGTTGTTGTTAGTCACCTGGAGCTCGAGCTCCTGTGCGAACAAGGCTTGGGTAGCCGTCGATAAGCTTGCAGTCAGACTCATAAATTCCTATCCCTCGCACGACCAGGTACTTCGATTGGCTTGATCGGCTGTCAGTCCCGTGGAAGCCGAGATGTGATACCCGCCGAGAAGACGGGCCAAAAGCCTCATCGTATCGCCGGTATGTCCAAGCAGTGCGGAGTACTTCCTGTTGAGACTTTGCAGTGCATCTCCTGCGGCGGCGATGCGAGCGCTGAGGTCCGCATCTACGCCAGAATCCGAGCTTGGGACCTTGAAAGCGCGGTCAGGGTCCAGATACCTTGGCATTGCGAGCAGTTGCGAACACGTCATGCGTTGCCGGCCGACGCTCTCCTGAAAGGCCGGAAGGGACCGGGCGACGATCGCCTGCATGGCCTGCTCCAGCTGGCGGCTAAGCTCTTCCACCGTGTGGAGATAGAGCTCGGCCGTGTACGAACTACACGGCGCGGCGGCGATCGGTATCGGTTCAATCTGCATGGTCGTGTCCTCTTCCTCGCCGGAGCGTGCGCCTGACTGTGACCCCGGCGTCGGGGCTAGAATCCGCCGTTCGAGAGAGCTTCAGCGATCTTGGCTGCGTCCAGCTTGTACTGGGCGCTGTTGACCTCCTGCTTCAGGTCTGCAACTTTGGCAGCTCGAACAGCTGCGGTTTCAAGAGCAGACTGCGTCAGCGACTGCGCGGCAGCCGGCGCGGACGAGAGTGTTGTCTTGTCTTCCGCTGGCGCTGCAGGAACGGACGGTGTCGGTTTGGCGTTCTCGGCGGTTGTGCCGGAGGAGAGAGTCGTCTTGTCTGTCGCTGCCGGAGTGTGAGTGCCCGGCTGAATCTTCCCAGTCTGGGCGGCATTGGTGGTGTTTCCCTGTTTCGATATGTCTGTAAGCGTGGGCCCATAGCTTTCAATTCTCATGAGCGGAACCTCCTTCTGATCGAACACCTTATCGACACGTCGAGTCGATTTGTTCAGTCAAAATTCGCGGTCCCGTCGTTATTTTTCTAATCTTCTCGGTTTACCCGTCCTTTGCGGTCCCGATTGGCTGGGCATGCGCGTGATCCTGGAGGGAGCGGGTGATCATTTTTGCAATCCCGATTCCTCCGGAGGCGGTGAGGGAGCCTGCCAAAGCCTGCATGGCGATGCCCTGAAACTGGCCGCTGCCTGCATCGTCATCCTCTCCGTCACCGCCTGGAACCTTGGCAAAGCTCTCTTCCGCAGACTGAAGCCAGTTGCCCAGCAGGATGGACTCGAAATCCTTGCCGGCTTTGGCGATCTTGGCGTGCTGCAACAGTTTGTCGTTCTGGGCATCGAGCGCGCCCGCGGGTGCTTGTATACCGTTGATTCCATTCATGTCAGATGAGCTCCAAATCTGCCTGCAAGCCGCCTGAAGCCTTGATCGCCTGCAGAATGGCGACAATATCGTGCGAGGTGGCGCCGATCGCATGCAGGCCGCGAATCAGGTCGTCGACGTTGGCCCCGTTCTCCAGCCGGATCGATTGCGCCGGCAGATCCTTGACTGCGACCGCGGTATTGGCAACCGGCTGCGTGGTCCCCCCGGACGTATAGGGCAGCGGCTGCGAGACGGTGTAAGTGGTTTCAACCTCGATGCTTAGGCTGCCGTGCAGCACCGAGACCGGAGAGAGTGTCACATTTCCGCCCATGACGATTGTTCCCGTACGCTCGTTGATGACCACCTTGGCGGGCGAGTGAAAGTGGATCGAGAGGCCTTGGACACGAGAGATGAGTAGCGGGACCGAGGCCATGCCGGACTCCGCGACGTCGATACGGACGGCGCGGTTATCGAGCGTGGTGGCGACCGTGTGCCGAAACTCCTGGTTGATTGCCTCAGCCATGTCGCGGGCGGCGGTGAAGTCGGGGCTGCGCAGGATGAGCGAGACAGTGGTGAAGCGGCTCAGGTCGACCTGCGACTCCCGCTCGACAATGGCGCCTTCCGGGATGCGGCCGACGGTGGGATGGTTGACCGCGCGCAGGTTGCCGACGGCTCCTTCGGAGTAGCCCCCCAGCGCCAGAGGACCTTGCGCCTCCGCGTAGACCTGCCCGTCCGGGCCGCGCAGCGAGGTCATCAGCAGAACGCCGCCTTCGAGGCTCTTGGCATCGCCGACCGAGGAGACGGTGATGTCCAGCTTCATGCCCGGGCGTGAGAACGGAGGCAGTGTAGCCGTGATGAACACTGCGGCGACATTCTTGACGACCACCTGTCCGGGGGCAATCTGCACGCCCATTCGCTTCATGGCATTGGCGAGCGTTTGCACCGTGAAGAAGGTCTGCTGGCGGTCACCGGTGCCGCGCAGCCCGACGACCAAGCCGTAGCCGACCAGTTGATTGTCGCGTACGCCTTCGACCTCGGTGACGTCGCGCAGCTGTACGGTGCGATCCGTTGAGCTGCCATGGCCACATGGCGCGAGGAGCAGCGAGGCCACCAGGAGCCAGGCGGCGCGGACGACATAAGAAATGGGGAGAAAGGGTCGCATGGGAATCAAAATCCGAACAGCCAGAGTACGGCGCGGGTGAGCGGGTTTGGTGGGCGAACGCTGTCGGAGATGATGCCTTTGCCCTTCATCTCAATCTCGAGATTGCTGAGGGCACTCGAGGGAATCGTGTTCGCGGAGCTGATGTCTCCGGGGCGCACGATGCCGCGGATCACCAGGTCCTCGTGCTGGTTGTTCATGGCGATCTGCCGCTCGGCCTCGATCACCATGTTGCCGTTGGCCAACACGGCGATGATCTGGCCGGTCAGACTGGTCGAGAACGTCGTGTTCGAGGCGGTGGACCCCTGCCCCTTCAGCGTGGTTGCAGAGTTCGCGGTCAGCAGCGGGTTGGTTCCGTGGGTCGCAATCCCGCCGACGATGCCGGAGATGCCGGAGGTCGTATTGAAGGCGCGTTCGCTATCGACATTGCCGCTCTGGGCGGCGGTCGTCTGCACCGAGACCTGCACGACGATGGTGTCGTTGACGTTGCGGGCGCGGTAATCGGAAGACAGATCGCCCAGCGCGTTGGCCGCGGACCACAGGCTGCCAACGGTGCGGGCATCCGGTGGAGGCATGTACTGCTCATGCAGTCGGGTAAGATAATCCGCGCGAAGCTCCTGGGCGGACTTCTTGACAGGCTTGAGCTTAGGTAATGCCTTGCCCTGATGGACCATGGAGAAGAGCAGAAGCGCAGCAAGGGCGGTGCGGCTGAGCCGGGAAGGACGTTTCATTGGGGAATGCTCCCTCTCAGCAAGGTCGGGTTTACGATCTCGGCGACGTAGGTTTGCTTGCGGTCGCGGGTGGCGACGCGAACCTTGTCTCCTGTGGCTCCGCCCTGCAACAAAACGGCCTGCATCTGGATGTGGACGCGTTCGCCTTCGAGCAGCAGCGTAACGGAGGCGCCGGCGCGGAGCCTGCCTGCGGAGTTTTCGTTGGCCTCGGCGGAGGCGGCCGGAGTCTTGCGCTCGCTGCTTACCGCCTTCCTGTCTGAGAGCGGCGCAGCGGATTCCGCGCTCTCAGGCCACGTCGCGGTGGCATAGAAAGGGAGGCAGGCGGCAGGCACGCGGCACACCATGCGCAGGCGAGCTTCATGCGCGGTGAGCATCGACGCCGCCTGGACGCCCAGCTTCGGATCGGCAACGGCGGCGGTGATAGCTGCCGGGAGCGTCACCTTTACGCCCGCGGTGGACCATGCGTGCCCCTGCATCGCCGCGACGACTTGCTCCGAGGTGACAGAAAAGCGCGGAGCCTGCGCTTGCCCGGCCGGGACCGCAGCCACGACTGCGCCGACCAGCGCCACATGGCTCCATCGTTTTGTCCATCTTGCCTGCTTGGTCAAAGAATGCTTCATGAAATCCGTCCTTACTGGGCGAGTTGGTTGAGTTGCTGCAGCATCTCGTCGGCGGCCTTGACGACGCGGGAGTTCGACTCGTACGTGCGCTGCGCCACGATCATCTGCACAAACTGGTCGACCACGCTGACGTTCGACTGCTCGAGCATGCCCTGCTGGATTGTGCCGAGACCATCTGCCCCGCCAGGCGTTCCGACGATGGGGTCGCCCGAGGCCGTGGTCGGTAGGTAAATATTGTTGCCGACGCTGTTCAAGCCTCCGGGATTGATGAACAGCGCCAGCTGCATGCTGCCCACCTGCGAAGCTGCCGTCTGCCCGGGTTGCACGACGCTGACGGTTCCATCCGTGCCGACGGTCAGGTTGGTCGCGTCCGGCGGCACGGTGATGGCCGGCTGCACGGGGTTGCCGTCGCCCGTGACGACGTTACCTTGCGAGTCCAGGTGGAACGAACCGGCACGGGTGTAGCCGGTCTGGCCGCTGGGCAGGAGCACCTGGAAGAAGCCTCCGCCGGAGATGGCCAGGTCGAGCGGATTGCCGGTCTGGTTGAAGTCGCCCTGGGTCTGGATGGTTTCGGTCGTGGTTGGACGGACGCCGAGGCCGACCTGCAATCCAGCGGCGTTGGTGGTCTGCTGCGTAGCCGCCGAGCCGGGCATGATGGTGTTCTGATAGAGCAGGTCGGAGAACCCGATGCGCCGCTGCTGGAAGCCATTGGTGCTGGAGTTGGCCAGATTGTTGGCGATCGTATCGAGGTTGAGTTGTTGCGCGGTCATTCCGCTGGCGGCTGTATAGAGAGCACGAAGCATGGAGAGAAGAGCCTTTCGCTGGTTGGAAGGTGAAGTTAGGCGGTGACGCGCGGCAGGTCGACAGTCGCGGTCTTATCTATTTCCGAGTCGATCATGGTGAGGGCATGGCGCATGCCTTCGAGAGCCCGTTGCGCGCTGATGAGGTCGATGACGCCGGTGACGGGATTGACGTTTGAGCTTTCGAGCATGCCCTGGCGCAGCGTGGATTTTGGGGAGGCGACCACATCGGTCGCCGCGGCGGTGTAGTAGCTGCCGCCTGCGCTCTGCGGATCGGCCGTAGGCTTGAACTCAACAAGCTTGAGCTTGCCGGCGATGGTGCTGTCGGCGGAGACGGTGCCGTCCGGGCTGATCGTCACTTTAGAGCCCGTGGGAAGGGTGATTGGACCGCGCTCGCCCAGAACTGCGTCGCCGGTTGCGGTCTGGAGCTGTCCGGCAGGCGAAACCTGCAGGCTGCCGTTGCGCGTGTACATCGTGCCGTGGGCGGTTTGTACAGTAAGAAAGCCTGGGCCCTCGACCGCGACGTCCAGGTCGTTGTTCGTCCGCTCGAACGAGCCTGCCTGCAGGTTGAGCCGCGAGTTGCTCAGCAGCCCATAGCTGTTGGTGACGTCATTGAGCTGCGTGTCCGTTGGGTGTCCGGAGCCGGCCAGAACCGAGCTGAAGCTGGTATGCCGGCCGCGAAACCCGTTGGTGCTGGCGTTCGCCAAGTTGTTGGCGATGGTGTCGAGCGCGTCCGTGCGTGCCATCAGGGCCGTGCAGGCTGCGTAAAGTCCGCTGTCCATGAGTAATCCTCGTGGATGGGATGTGCAACACAGGGGCCAATCGGAGCGGCAAAGTTTGCCTAGTTTTTCTACAACGGACGGGGAAGAAGAGCGGCTCGGGCGGGCAGAAAGTGAGAGCAGATGAGAACGGAAGAGAAGATCGCTCTAATTTAGCCGGCTTTTCTGCGCTGCGAGAGTTACAGCCCACTGCCGGAGCAGGACGCCTGGGCACGCTCGGCGAGTTCCTGGGCGCCCTGCAGTATTCCGGCCCAGCCCGCAACGGAGTCTTGTTTCAGCTGGGCCGCGGGTGCCTGTTCCCGAAGCGCGGAGAGCAGGTACGCGGGCAGGTGCCAGTACTCGGCGAGCATGAGACTGACTGCGTGGTCCTCTCCCAGGTGAGCATCGGCGAGGCTCACACGGGCAAGATCGCCGACCGGCCGCCAGCCAAGCAGACGCGGAAACTTGCCCAGGCGAAACAGCAGGCCGACCAGATAGGCCTCCTCGGGCTGAAATCCGTCCATGCATCTTGCCAGCTCGCGCGCGCACTCCGCGAGCCGGCGGCAGTGCTGCCACTCCGCCAGCAGGGGCGCGCTGTGCGACGTTCCCGCGGCGCAAACGACCTCATACCAGCGTTCGCGATTGAGGCTGACGATGCAATCCTCAATGCGCGTCGGCCGCTCCTCTTCGCCCGGGTACTCCTCCCCGATCAGGCGCAGGACCTGCAGCGTCGCGCCGGCATCGGCGAGGATGATCTCCGCCATATTTTTCAGGTCGACCGAGCGCTCCTGCAGCAGCAGTTCCAGTTGCAAGCGGGTGGCCGCCAGGATGGGCGTCTGGGGCAGCGCATCGTCAGCCTCGAACAGAGGCATGCCGCCGAGGAAGAGAGGAGACGGCAAGGTAAGGTCGTGCGCTAATCTGGCTTCGCTGAACATGCCGGTGGCCTCCAAGGCTCTTCACAGAGCTACTCTCTCTATCGGCAGAATGGGCCCGGTTATTCATGCATCCGCGAACTTTATTACGACAATTGCGGCTGGATGACGTGAGTAACGCGCAAGCCGTAGTTGCCGTCGATAATCACGGCCTCTCCCCGCGCCACGACCCGCCCATCGAGCACAAGGTCCACAGGCTCATCCACCTGCCGGTCGAGCTCGACGACCGAGCCGCTGGTCAGACCCAGGACCTCGCGTAGGGTAAGCTGCCGCTGCCCAAAGCGCAGGGTGACGTTCAGCTCGACATCGAGCACAAGGTCAAGGTTGGCCGCCGGAGCGGAGTCGCTCACCGAGGGGTAGGAGAAGGCGCGGGCTGCGGACAGCGCCACGGCGTGGCCGAGCTTTCGGTCCAGGGACAAATAGAAGGAGACGCGCTGCGTTCCGGAGGTCGCCTCATCCTCGGCCTGCGCCCAGAGCTCCATCTCGTGTTCATCGGGCAGCTCGGGATTTTCGACCCGATCGACCTGTACCTCGACCGTGCCCGCTTGTCCGAGCGAGCTGCCCAGAGCCGCGGTGCAGCCTTCAAGCAGCGTCAGCAGGCCGGCGGCATGGGCCTCTTCAAAGACATGAGCGGTGACCGTGCGCAGCCCGAGCCTCGGGATTTCTGCCTGCTTGAGCAGCACAAATGCCTCGCCCTCGAGCGCCCCGCCAAGCCGGAAACGGAAGGCAATGGTCGCCTCGTCGACCGGCCGCGGGCCGTACGGTTCGTCCGCCGCCGAGGTCTGCCAGACGCGTGTGCAAGCCTCCTGCAGAGCCGCCGTAAGCGCCTCGCACAGGCAGTGCCCAAGCGTCTTCCATCCGTGTTTGCTGTCTTGCATGCGGCTACTCCTCATCCGTTTCGGATTGTTCTGGGTTCAGGCGCTTCAACAGCTGCATGGCCTTGGTGTCGCCCTGGCGAACGGGCTGGGCTTCGAAGAAGAGTTTCCCTTCAAGCGCCAGCTTGCCCGGTCCGGCGACCGGCGCGGCCAGCATCAGCACGCTTCCCGGCTGGATTTGCGCGAGCTCCCGTACGGAAACTCGCAGGTCGGGCAGGTCTCCCGAGAGCGAGAAGCGGCACTCCAGCATGCGCTTCTGCAGGCTGGCCAAAGGCAGGTAGCGCACGCTTCCACCGGTCGCCATCTCGTTGCGCATGTTGCGCACCAGATGGCCGGCGAGGGCGGCCGGAAACGCCAGAAAGACGGAGCCCGTCATGCCCGCGACGCTCATGTCGAAGTGAATGCGCAAGACCTTGTCCGTGGGCGGGAAGAGGCGATGGGCAACATTTGATTTTAAGCACTTGCCGGGCGTCAAGGGCGAACCCAAAGGCGGCCACACCCGTTCGATCTGCTGCGCGATCAGCGCGCCGACGCCCTCCATGATCTCCTCGTCAATCTCGGTCAGAGCGCGGGCAATCTCGAGCTTGGCTCCCGTCCCACCCAGAAGCAGATCGACAATGGTGAACATGAGCTGGTCCTCCATCTCAAGCAGCACCGTGCCCGTGGAAGGTCGCATGGTGTACGGCAGCATGTACGCCCCGGCGACACATTTGGCTTTGAAGTCCTCCATGGTCAGCTGCTCGAGCGAGACCAGCCGTACCTCGAGACCCGTGCCGAGGTAAACATCGAGCGAGTTGCTCAGATTGCGGGCGAGCACCTCATGCAGCGTCCGCAGGCTGCGCGCGCTCTCGTTCGAGAGCCGGCCCGCGGAGCGGAAGTTGCACGGCGAAACCTTGGGTCCGGTACTTCCCGGCGCACGTTCATTGCCTTCGATCGTCGTCATGCGGACCTCCTGAGGACGCGTTCCGGCTGACGCTCAGCCGGCGCAACTCCAAGCTTCTCTTTCAGCTTTTCGAGCGCGGCCGTGTGCAGCTGCGAGACCCGGGAGACGGCCAGACCGACCACCTCGGCGACCTCGCGCATGGTCAACTCTTCGCGATAGTAGAGCGAGAGGATAAGCTGCTCGCGCTCGGTAAGCTCGGAGACCGCCTTGGTGAGGTGGTCCCTGGACTCGGTCTTACAGTACATCTCGAAGGGATTGTCCCAGTGGCTCGGCGCGGATTCGATCAGGTCCAGCGCCGCCTCTCCCTCGAACGTGGACTGCGACTCCTGCCCGACTGTGTACAGCCCATGCAGCTCGGTTTGAACGTCGTCCAGGGCGGCCAGGGTGAGTTTGAGTTCGGCCGCGATCTCCTCCCGGGTGGGCTGCCGGCCCTTCTCGGCCTCGAGCTTGGCGATGGCCTTCTCAATGTCGCGCGCCTTCACCCGTATGCTGCGCGAACCCCAGTCAAGCGACCGCAGACTGTCAAGAATCGCGCCCTCGATGCGGAACTTGGCGAAGGTCTTGAACTGCGCGTTGCGGGTGTGGTCGAAGCGCCGGTACGCCTCGATCAGGCCGATCACGCCCGCGTGGACCAAGTCTTCCAGATCCACCTGTTGGGGCAGCCGCTCGCGGATCCGCGCGGCCAGAAAGTAAACCTGCGGCAGCTCCTGCACGATAAGCTCATTGCGCTCATCGATCTCCTTCTCTTCCCTGGCGATCATTGTATAAACGGTGTGTGCGGCAGCCATCCTAAACTCTCCAGACCAACATTCAGCAGCAGTGCAATTACAGAACCATTAGCGAACCACGCCGACAGATTGAACCATCGTCATCGGTGGAATCTCGCCCGGCGAGATCACAACAATCTTGGGCAAAAACGGCTCTAATAAACGGCGCAGATAAAACCTCCCCGGCGAAGAGCAGAGCAGGACGGGCGGAGCCTCGCCGATCTGCTCTCCAAAGCTGGCGCGCAGGCTATCGAGCACGCGGCGCGCCACTGAAATCTGCAGCGCGCTCGACGACACCTGGCCGCTGTTTTGATTGGCCGCGCGCATGCACTCTTCCTCAATTGCGCTATCGAGCGTGACCACCCGCAGCTCTCCCTTGGGATCAAGCAGAGGCCGGATCAGCGCGCGGCCCAGCGCCTGGCGCACGCCTTCGACCAGCGTCACGGGATTCTTGTTGGTAGCGGCCGTGTCGACCAGCGACTCGAGAATCGTGCCCAGGTCGCGGATCGAAACCTGCTCCCGAAGCAGTTGCTGGAGCACCTTCTGCACCTCACCGAGGCTCATCAGCTTAGGAATCAGCTCCTCGACCAACTTCGGATGAGAATCGTTCAATCGATCGACAAGCCGTTTGGTCTCATGCCGGGAGAGCAGCTCATAGGCATTGCGCTTGATCAACTCCGCCAGGTGCGCCGCCATGACAGAGGTCGTGTCGACCACCGCGTACCCCGCGGCGATGGCCGGCGCCTGCAGCTCGCGGCTGATCCACTTCGCCGGCACGTCAAAGGCAGGCTCGCGCGTCGCCTCACCCGGCAGGTTCGGCACGCCGGCGTCAGAGCTGATGGCCAGCAACATCCCTTGGCGCATCTCCCAGCGAGCGATCTCGACCCCGCGCAGCTGCACCACATACTCGCCCTCGCGTAAGGAAAGATTGTCGGTAATGTGAATCGAAGGAACCATGAATCCGAGCTGCTGCGCCAGGCTCTTGCGCAGCGCCTTCACCCGGGTCAGGAACTGGCCGCCCTGCTTGGCGTCGACCAGGGGCACCAGCCCGAGACCTACCTCAAGCGTCAGCTCATCGAGCTTGAGTACCGAGTCCATGCCTTCGACGCCCGCCGCCGCCGGAGCTCCCGGTTTGGCGGAGAGGGCTGCCGGGGTCTCGGCCTCTGCATCTTCGGGCGCGCGCTCGGTCTTCATGCGGTAGGCCGCGTACATCAGGGCTCCAGCCACCGCGAAGAACGGCAGCTTGGGCAAACCCGGAATCAGGCCCAGAGCAGCCAGCACGCCGCCGCCGATCCACATCAGCCGTGGACTTCCCAGGATCTGCTTGCGCACGTTGACGCCGAGCGACTCCTTCGAGGCGGCACGCGTCACCACAATACCTCCCGCCACCGAGACCAGCAGCGACGGCAGAATCGACACCAGCCCATCGCCGACGGTGAGGATCGTGTACGTCTTCAGCGCCTCCTCAAACGGAATGCCCTGCTGAAAGACGCCGATGAGGAAGCCGGCGATGATGTTGATCGCCATGATCAGGATCGTGGCCAGCGAGTCGCGTTGCGAGAACCGCGCCGCGCCGTCCATCGCGCCGCAAAATTCGGCCTCGCGCGAAACTCCTTCGCGCCGCTTGCGGGCCTGCTGCTCGGTGATTAGGCCGGCGTTCAGGTCCGCGTCGATCGCCATCTGCTTGCCCGGCATCGCATCGAGCGTGAAGCGCGCCGTCACCTCAGCGGTGCGTACCGCGCCGTGGCTCACGACCAAATACTGGATCGCAATGAGCGCCAGGAATAAAACGAAGCCAACTATATAGTTACCGCCGACGACAAATTGGCCGAACGCCTCGATCACCTTGCCGGCCGCCGACGAGCCTTCATTGCCATGCAGCAGAATACGCCGCGTGCTGGCCAGATCAAGCGAGAGCCGCAATAGCGTAAGCAGCAGCAGCAGGCTCGGGAAGACCGAGAACTCGACCGGCTTCAAAATCTGCACCGCCGTCAGCAGCACCAGCACCGAGGCGGTAATGCTGACCGTCAGCAGCAGGTCGAGCAGGATGCTCGGCAAGGGCACCAGCATCACGAACACCATCGACACTGCGGCTACGGGGATAACCCATTCGCCGGAGCGCGCCAGCCGCGCGAGCCATCCATCCTGCTTCTTCTTTGCCGTCATTGGATGACCTCTCCGGATGCGTTGCGGTTACGGCGCATCGCTTCCTGCTTGCGGACCTCGGCCTGCGCGCGGAAGACGATCACCAGGATGTCCGCGACGGCCTGGTAGAGCGCCGACGGAATGGCCTGACCGACCTCAACCGTCTTATAGAGCGCCTGCGCCAGCGGCTTGTTTTCGAGCACGGCGATGCCATGCTCCGCCGCCTGCGCCTTGATCTCCTGCGCCAGCAGGTTCATGCCCTTCGCCACCACAATCGGCGCGCCCATGTCCGGCGTGTATTGCAGCGCCACCGCGTAGTGCGTCGGATTGGTAACCACCACGGTCGCGGTCTTGGCCGCGGCCAGCGCCTGCTTCTTGCGCATGCGCCGCTGCAGACGGCGAATCCGGCCCTTAATCTGCGGGTTGCCGTCGGTCTGCTTGCCTTCTTCCTTGACCTCTTCCTTGGTCATCTTCAGGTCGCCTTCCATCTTGAACCAGGTGAGGAAGTAGTCGACGCCCGACCACGCGACCAGCACCAGGCAGGCCTTCCAGCCAACCTCGTACATCATCCCGCTCACGATCGTGGTCAGCTGGCGCAGCCCGAACGACGAGGCCTGGACCAGCACCCCCCAGTGCGCGTGCAGGCTGTGCTCGCCGATCCAGGCAATGGCCGCGAACGGCAGCAGCGACTTCAGCAGATTGTTCAGGCCTGCTGAAGAAAAGATCTGACCCAGTTTGCTCGCCGGGTTGAAGCGCTCGAATTTCAGCGCCATCGCCTGCGGCGCAAGGCTGAAGCCGCCCTGCACCAGAGCCGCCGCGACCGAGAGCACCACCGCCGTCAGCAGCACCGGAACAATCCAGCGAAAGACCTCGACCGCACTCCAGAAGAGCATGGGCCCGTTGCTGTCGAAGTTCCCGGTCGCCGCGTTGTCCAACATGTTGCGGTAAAAGGTCGTCCAGTGCGTAATCGCGCCCTTGGACATCATGGCCAGAGCGGCGGCCGCGCCCACCATGGCGAGCACGCTCGGCAACTCGCGCGAGCGAGCAACCTGGCCCTGCTCGCGCGCCTTCTGCCGCCGTTTGCCGGTTGCCTGCTCTGTTTTGCTCGAATCCGCCATAGCTGCCTACCGTGCCCCTACCGTGCCAAGGTGCAGCAGCCGGTCGGCATACGCCGTCGACTGCATAAAAAGGGTGCGAAACATATCCGGCCAGTACTTCAGCGAGACAAAAAGAATGCTAAGCCCCAGCAAACTCTTGATCGCTGGGCCCAGCACGATCAGCGGAAGCTGCGAGGAAGCCTTGCCTAGCAGGCCAAGCACCACGTCCGTGACCAGCGTGGCCGAGAGCACAGGCGCGGCAATCTGCACGCCAGTAACCAGGATCGCGGTCCCAGCGCCAAAGAGCGCCACCATAAACGGCTGCGTCAGCCGCAAGCCGCCCGGCGGCAGATAGGCGAAGCTGTTGCCGATCGCGCGCAGCAGCCAAAGGTGCACGTCCAGGCGGAGAAAGATCAGCATGGCGATCGACTGCTGGAACATGGCGACGACGGTGGTATCCACCTGCGTGTTCGGGTCCAGAATGTTGATCAGCGAGTAGCCCATCTGGATACTCAGCACCTGCCCTGCCATCTGCACGGCCTCAAAAACCACGGACGAGGCGACGCCCACCGCCACGCCCACCAGAAGCTCCCGAAAGACCACTAGCGGCCACTCCGCAAGCGCAAGATGCGGCCATGTCCGCGACAGCATCGGGTACATCAGGAACGTGAGCGCCAGCACCAGCACGGCCTTGATTCGCGCCGGGATGACGCCGCTGCCCAGAAAAGGCGCGAACAGAAATAGCCCGGAGATCCGCATCCCGATCGCCAGCAGCGCCTCCAACACATCCCCAAACGGAATATCCATTTACTCGATCACCTTGTGAAAGTCCGAGAACATGTGCAGCGTGTAGGTGATCAGGTGCCGCCACATCCACGGCATCAGGAAAAACAGCGTGGCCCCGGTCACCAGCAGGCGAGGCACGGTCGAAAGCGTCTGGTCCTGCAGCGAGGTGAGGACCTGCACCACGTTCACCAGCAGGCTAACGGCGATTGCGACCACCAGGATGGGCGCGACCAGAATCATCACCTCTTCGAGCATCATCCGGCCCATGGCCACAACTGCATCCGGGCCCATTATTGAAAGCTCCTCATCAGCGACCCAATCAGCAGGTGCCAGCCATCGACCATCAGAAATAGCAGCAGCTTCAGCGGCGTCGAGATGACCACCGGCGGCAGCTGCATCATGCCGACCGAAGTCGTGATGGAAGCGACCACCATGTCCACGACCAGGAACGGCAGGAACAAGACCGTACCGATCTGGAAGCCGGTTTTGAGCTCCGACAAGATATAGGCAGGAAGCATGACTCGGAAGGAGAGATCCTGCACGTTATGCGGTCGGGGCTCCTTCGCGAGATCCAGAAACAGCGCGGCGTCCTTCTCGCGGACGTAGTGCGCCATGAACAGCCGCATCGGTCCGCTCGCCACCTCGAGCGCCTTGAGCGGCGTGATCTTGCCTGCCTCGAGCGGCACCACCGCCGTGTCGTAGATGACCGCACCCACCGGCTGCATGAGAAAAAAAGTGAGGATCATCGACAGGCCGATCAGCGTCTGGTTCGACGGCGTCGTCTGTAGGCCCAGTGCCTGGCGAAGAAAGTGGAAGACAATCAGGAGCCGCGCAAAAGGCGTGATGCACAGCAGGATGGAGGGAATCAGCGAAAGAAAGGTCAGCAGAACGACAATCGTCCACGGGGCTGAGGAACCGCCGATCCCGGTGATCTGCAGGCCGTTCGGTCCGGTTGCCACGCCGCCCGGGGACGGCGGAGTAAGTGGAACCTGCAGCAGGGCCAAGCCGAGCGTCATCGCGGAGGCGATCACGAGCGCACCTCCCGCTCCGTGCCGTGCGCCAGGCTCATAGCTTGATGAGCTTCAAGCCGGGTCAGCAACTGAACATTTTCGGCTGATCCGCCGATAAGATACTGTGTGCCGTCGACCTCGATGATGGACACGAACCGCTTCTCTCC
>CAXSDM010000018.1:20326-24155 GCA_964235575.1 uncultured Acidobacteriaceae bacterium
ACCGTGAAGCCCACAACCGAAATCTCGAGGCCCAGCATGCAGGGCAGCCAGGGCAGCGTCTGCTCGGCGGTCGCTCCTCGCACGGCGGCAAGAGCAGCCGGAGCTTGCGTTTCAGGTGGTACAGGAACGGAGGTCGAACTTCCCACAAAGGCCTCTCATGCCGCAGTCGCGGTGTTCTTCTCTGCCTCGGAGCCGCCGCCAGGACAACAGCTGGCGGAGAGAACAGGAAGTCACCACAGACCAATGCAACCGGGTGGCCAAACGAAGGTGGTAAGCCGTCCTACTTCTGTGTCAGAGCGCCCGACACAGAGTCTGAGAGCTGCACAAATATCTGTGCACACCTTCAGGTTGAAAGGCCGAGAAAAAGAGGAATGAGAAAAGGTGAGAGACAGCCCGTTGCCGCTTGCCTGCGCGACCACGGCTGCCTCTCATCTTCCGCTCATAAGGTGCGCCTGGTTCTAACCGCTAATCATCTGGATGATCGTCTGCGAGATCTGGTCCAGCGTGGTGATGGTCTTAGCGTTGGCCTGGTAGGCCTGCTGCGCCACAATCATCTTGGCGAACTCGGTAGCCACATCCACGTTCGAGTTCTCAATCGCTCCGCCCGTGATGATACCGCGGCCGCCGGTGCCCGCAATGCCGATGGACGGTTGTCCTGATCCAGCCGACTCCGAGTAGTTGTTGTCTCCAGTCCGCACCAAACCCTGGGTGTTGTAGAACGTAGCTACGACCACCTGCCCGAGTGCCACGCTGGTCTGCCCGTTGGAGTAGGTTCCCTCGATCGTGCCGTCCGCACCTACGTTAAAGCCGGTGAGGGTTCCACTCTGTCGTCCATTTTGCGTGTTCCCGGACGTGGTACTGTTCTCGGCGGTCTGGGTGAGGACAGGATTGCCGGAGCTGTCATGCAGGTTCCACTGAATATTTAGATCGGCAGCCCCATCCGTAAGACCCGTGACGTTGAGCGCAACGTTGCCGGTGGGCGAAGTCAGTACTCCAGAACCGTTGAACGTGAGCGAACCTTGAGCGACCTGGGTCGTCCCCGAAGTCGTGTCGGCGGCGGGAATCGTGACCGCGTAATTCCAGGAGTTGGTTCCCGTTTTTGTATAGGTCGTCGTCAACTCATGGGGTGACCCCAGGGAGTCATACACATTGACCGTTGAAGCAAAAGGAGTCGTCGTCGTCGTTGCCCGGGAATCCAGATTCGCCTGCATGGAAATTGTGTTCGTCGCGGTTGCGGCAATGGGCGACCCCAGGCCAACCTGCAACGCTTGCAGCGGCGAGGAGGTCGAGACCACGCCGTTCACCGCCGGATAGCCCATCACCGTTTCGCCGGCAGAGGTGACCAGAACGCCATCTGCATTTGCTGTGAAGTTCCCGGCGCGGGTGTAATTCTGGGCTCCGCTTGCTGTCTGGGCGACAAAGAATCCATTGCCGGAGAGCGCCATGTTGGAACTGATACCCGTCGTGGTTGGAGCGACGTCCGTGAAATTGGTCGAGGTCTGGGAAGAGGTGACACCCAAAGCGGAAACAACCGGGTTATTGGCTCCGTCCAGCAAGCTGTTTTGCGCGAAAAGATCGCTGAACGAGACCGTCTGATCTTTGAAGCCGACCGTGTCCAGGTTGGCAAGATTGTTCGATACGGCCTGCAACTGTGCCTGGCTGGCCAGCAGACCCGAAAGTGGAACACCAAAAAAGCCCATTATTTCGCTCCAGAGAGATTTGTAAGATTGGAAAGTTGAAGGACGGAGTTAGGGTCACTCGCCGCGATGGTGGCGGCCTGCGCCGTAGAAGACGAGCTCGAGTTGCCGTTCAATAAAGCAGCGCGCGCGGACATCAGATCCGAAGAGCTGACCGACTGACTGTTGGCGGTCGCCGTGCTGCCGGTCTTCGAGCCCACGGTTGTCGCCGTGCCGCCCACGGCCTGGTTGATGCTGACGAGTTGATCCAGCTGGTTCAGCGAGATCATTTGGCCCACCATGGCGGTCGAATCCATCGGCGCGCTGGGGTCCTGGTTCTGCAGCTCCTGGACGAGCAGATTGAGGAAGGTCGTGCCCGCCGTAGTCGACGTCAGACTTGCTCCCGTACTGCTCGTCGTTGTGGTAGTCGCTGCTTGAGCCTGCGCCATGGGACTCAGACTGCTCAGGTCCATCGGCGATACTGCGCTTACTTGTGAAACAGACATCTCTTCCTCCTTGGTAAGAACTGCTAAATTCGAATATCCAGCCGGGGTCTCTCGGCGGGAGCGGCCGGCGACGGACTGCTTGCCGCGACCTGGATGGACCCAACTTTCACTGCGTTCCCTTCACTTAACGGTGAGCCAACGGACCCACTTCTGCCCTGCCCGCCGCGAGCTCCGCCTGCCTGTTCCTGACTGCCTCCGCCCTGTTGCCCGGAGTCCGCCGCCGACCGCGACGCCGCACCCTCATCCCGCACCTGCACGCGCGCGTGCAGCCCGTACGCGGCGCCCAACTTCTCTTCGATCGCCGGGAGGTGCACCGCCAGCGCTCGCCCCAGCTCCGAGTGGTCCAGCGAGATTTGCGCCGAGATGGCCTGATGGCTCACCGACGTACTGATCGAAATGTTGCCGAATTCGGCGGAGTGCATGCCCAGCCGCATCTCGGTCTGTCCGGCCGATTGGATCAACTGCGCGCTGCTCGCCCCCGCAAGCGCGGCAGGGTCGGCGGATGAGTCTGTCGATCCTGCGGCAACATTCGGCGTCGCAGGCGCAGGAGATGCCGCCGGAGCAGACGGCAAGTTCGTTTGCGCTGGAGCGAGGGGAATGCCGGGAGTCAGCGGCTGGCTTCCGTCGAGCGCCTTCGGAATTGCCGCCACATCAGCGCCGTTTACCCCAGCTTGCGCGGGCGCCTGAGCTTCGGCGAGCTTGGCCGCAAACGGCGCGGGAGTGTTGGTGGTCGACACACGCTCCGGTGCCGACCCGTCCGCCGTCGTCTCCTTACGCTTGCCCCGAACCTCTCCGGCGCTGGAGCGATCCGCCCCAACCGCGGAGGTTGGCGCTAAGGGCCGAGCATCCTGTTGCGGCGGAGCGGTTTGCGTGCTGCCCAGGACAGCCGCCGGGGTGGGCATCGCTTCCACTCCGTTCGAGGGGGAGGCAGCTGTTGCCTTTGAGGAAGAAGCCGTAGTTCCCGCCGCGGGCTTTGCATCCGAGGCCGAGATCGCTCCCGGACGGGCGACTGATGCTTTTGGCGGAGCTGCGGCCGCCAGTCTGCCGGCATCTGCCACCAGGTCTGCCGATGCCGTCGCGGGAAGGATGGCCGCGGGAGCGAGCGGAGCCGCCGTCACTGCCGGGGACGGTCCCTCAGCCGGGACGTCCGCTCCAGCCGTTTGCTGATTCGCCACGTCCGGGAGAATCGGGGCACCTAAATCTGCAGCCAGAACAGGCGAAGCCGCACTGTTTGCGACGGCCTCCTTTGAAGCGCTTGCTTCATTCCCCGGCGCGGACGGAGGTGGGAGAATGGAACTCACCATCGCAGGCAGAAGAGGGTCTGACGTGCTTACCGGAGCATCCGCGGGCAGCGTCGCAGCTCCGGTCGAGTCCTCGGCAGGCGACGTTTTCTTGCTCTTGTCCCCGGTGCGCGCGCCCGGTGCATGCGCGCTCACTGCCGGCGTAGCACGGATCGTGGTCTCGCTGGCTTGGGCCAACAACTCTGCCTTTCCGGAGAAGTCGTACGTGGCGGTCACAAGGGTCTGCCCGGTCGGCTTCAGGTCGACGGCTGGCAACGCATCGGATTGGTCGCTGACAGAAATCGCGGAGCTTCCCGCATCGGTCCCTCCGTCCGTCTTGGCGTTACCCGTAGTGGATTTGTTGGTC
>CAXSDM010000018.1:24255-31569 GCA_964235575.1 uncultured Acidobacteriaceae bacterium
CTGTTTCGCCCCGAGAAGCCGCATCCCGGAAAGCCTCGTGGAACGACGGCACGCTGGCCGACTGAGAGGAGGCCGCCGCACTGGGAGCTTGGTTCGGACCGGCCGTCGCGAGTTGAGACGAGATATGCACGCCTTACCTAATTGCACGTCGCTCGCCACACTGAATAATTTTTGCAAATGCTCGTATGCGTTTGAAATCAGCTACTTGCACGATACCAGCAAGACCGGCGGCTACGGCCGGGACGGCGTACCCGGCAAGCAGGGGCAATCGTTGCCGACCTTACCCGGCAAACCGTGCCTAGCACTCGCGGAGGCGAACCGGTCGTCCATCTCTTTCTGCTCGGCGCGCGCCTGCTCGGCATGGAAGCTGTCCAGCTGCTCCTCGCGCATGGCGGCCAGCAGCTTACGTTTGCCGTACGCCGTCTCATAGACTCTCATCTGCTGCGCGCGAAGTTTTTCCAGGCCGGCCAGATGCTGCCTGCCGCTCTCCTCAAGACCCTCGAGGACGCGCGTTTGTGCATGGAGGAAAATGAGTTCGGCGGCCGAGATCCTTGCTTCAAGCAATCGCTCGCGCTCCCGCAGAAGATTGGCCCGGCGCGACGCGAGATCGGCCAGGCTCTGCCGGCACTCGGCCATCTGCTGCAAGATCTGCGTCAGCAGGCGCTCTTCGCGGTCCTCCGCGATCTTGCGCACGCGCAGCACCGTTTCGAGCGAGAACTGGAAGGCCATAGAAGATTACTTCAGCTCGGCAGCCCGCGCAGATGCTCGACGACCGCGGCAAACCGCGGCGTCTCTTCCGGGTGCTGCTGGAGGAATTGGTTGAGCTGCGGAAGAATCTCGACCGCGCGATCGAGAAGGCCGTCAAAGCCTTTCTGGTAAGCGCCAATGCGGATCAGGTCTTCCGATTTCGTGTAGGACGCCAGCAGCATGCGCAGTGCGCGAGCTTTGGCCATGTGCTCGGCCGAGACCACCGAAGGCATCAGCCGGCTCAGGCTATCGAGCACCGAGATGGGCGGGTAGTGGTTCCGCAAAGCCAGATTGCGGTCAAGGATAATGTGCCCGTCCAGCAGCGAGCGCACCGTGTCGGCCACCGGATCCTGCTGGTCGTCGCCCTCCATCAGCACCGTGTAGAACGCGGTGATGCTGCCGGTCTGGAAGTTGCCGGCACGCTCCACCAGCCGCGCAAGCATGTTCAGCACCGAAGGCGTATAGCCCTTGGTCGTCGGCGGCTCACCGGCAGCCAGGCCGATCTCGCGCTGCGCCATGGCAAACCGGGTCAGTGAATCGACCACCAGCAGCACGTTCTTGCCTTGCGCGGCGAAGTGCTCCGCAATGGCCGTGGCGGAGAGCGCAGCACGCATCTTTAATAGAGGCGATTGATCGGACGTCGAGACCACAATCACCGAGCGCTGCCGGCCCTGTTCGCCGATCACCTCCAGAAACTCCTGCACCTCGCGGCCGCGCTCGCCAATCAGCGCCATCACCGTCAGGTCGGCCTCGGTGCCCCGCGCCATCATGCCCAGCAGCGTACTTTTACCCACGCCGCTGCCGCCGAAAACTCCCAGCCGCTGGCCGCGTCCGCAGCTAACAAAAGCATCGAGCGTGCGCACGCCGCATCCCAGCACCTGGCGGATTGGCAGACGGTCGAGCGGGAGCGGAGCCGAGCCGTCCACCGGAACCGACGCCCGCGCGCTGTACTTGCCGCGGGAATCCAGCGCTTCGCCCGTGCCATCGATCACGCGCCCCAGCAGCTCCGGACCGACCCGGATGGAGGGCCGGCGTCCGGTCGCGACGATGCGATCGCCGTAGCGGATACCGCGCGGCAGCTGCAGTGTCATGGTCAGCATCACGGGGCCGCGAAAGCCGATCACCTCACCGGCAAAGCTCTGGCCCTCCCGCGTGACAATCTCGCAGGCATCGCCAACCGAGCAGAACGGACCCTCGGACTCCACAAGGTTTCCGATCACCTGCAGCACGCGCCCGCTCCAGCGCAGGCTGCTGGTCTGCTGAAGCTGATTGAAGTACGGCGCGAGCAGCGTGGACGTCAAGCCGCCGGCCTCAGCGCGAGCACATCCAGAAAGCCCCGCTCCAATTCCTTTAGCTGCGCCTCCAGGCTGAAGTTCACCGTGCCCATCTCGGTTTCAAGCAGGCAGTCTCCGGGGGCGAGATCCGCATCGTCAACGATCTTGATTTCCACGCTCAGGCCAGCAGCGGCAAAGTGCGTTCGCCAGCGCGCGGTCTCCTCCGGACGCAGCCGGATCGTGGCCGCGGCGCCCTCCCGCAACTGGCCCAGGGCGATCTGCACCAGCGCCGCGACCAGCATGCGATCCACCTGCGACTCGCGATGCAGGATTTTGCCCGCAATCGTCAGCGCCAGCTGCACCACCTCGCTTTCGACCCGCGCAAAGTACTCCTTTCGCGTTTGCTCGAAATTTGCAATGGTCGTGGCTATCCTGGCTGCCTCCCGATCCGAGCGCTGCTGCGAGGCCTGCTTCAGGGCAGCCTCCGCCTCGGCGAATCCGGCCGCCCGTTCCTGCTGAAGCCTTTGCAAAAAGGCAGCTTCCGTCATCTCTACAGACGGCTCCGGGATAATGTCTTCGGCGAGGTCGTCCGGTTCGAGCGGCGCGGGGGCGGGAATCATCTGCGGGTACTGAAACTCCGCGACCGGAACCCGATGCAGGCCGGACCGGGAGACTTGGCTACGTGACATACTCATCCCCTCCCTCGCTCTTCAGCACAATTTTGCCTTCCTGTTCGAGCTTGCGCGCCATGGCCACCACCTCTTGCTGCGCCTTGGCCACGTCTTTGCTGCGCACCGGACCCAGCAGTTCGGCTTCTTCCTTCATCATCTCGATCGCACGCGAAGACATGGTCGCAAAGAAGTGATTGCGCACAACCTCCGACGCACCCTTCAGCGCCAACGTCAACACCTTCTTGTCGGCTCCGCCGGAGACCGCACGGAGCTGCACCTCGGGCACTTCCAGGAAGTCGTCGAAGGTGAACATGAGGTCACGAATGCTGATCGCCAGGGCTGATTCCTGCGACTCAATCCTTTCCAGGATCTCGCCGGAGGTCGTCGCATCGATGTTGTTCATCATGTCCGCAACGCTTTGGAATCCCGAGTAGGTCTTCTTTTTCTGCTCACCGACCGAACGCAGCCGGCGGTTCAGCACGATGGCCACCTTTTCCGCCACCGCCGGCGAGAACTGACGCAGATTGGCCAGTCTTCGCACGGACTCCGCACGCACCGGAGGAGGAAGGCACATCAGCAGCGCCGACGCTTGCTTGGTCTCGAGGTGGCCAAGAATCAACGCAATCGTCTGTGGATGCTCGCCTTCCAGAAAGCGCGCCAGCTGCTTGGGCTCAATGCGCTGCAGCGACTCCACCCGCGAGGAGTTGACCTCCTGGGCGCGAACCAGCCGCTGCACCATCTCCTGCGCGCCGTTCTCCCCAAAGGCCCGCACCAGCAGCCGTGCCGCCACATCAAATCCGCCCTGCGCGATCCGGTCCTGCGCCATCGTCAGGTCCTGGTACTCCGAAAGCACCTTGCGCGAGACCTCCTTCGAGATGCTGCCCAGCCGCGAGATCTCCTGCGTCAACTCCTGCAGATCCTCCTCATTGAGGTGACGAAAGATCATCGCGGCCGCCTCTTCGCCCAGCAGCATCATCAGGATCGCCGCCTTGCGAACTCCCGGGATCTCCTGCGGCTCGCTCACGGTGCGTGCGCTCATGCCGTGTCTCCCCGGAGCCATGCCCGCACCAGTCGAGCGCTATTCTCCGGCTCGGACTTCACATGCTGCAGCACCTCCTCCTTCAACGCCAGCGCCTGAGTCATATCATCCGAGACGCTCTGGGCCAAAGCAGCGATCGCGCCCGGTTCCGGCAGCTCGTTCTGCTCCACCGCCATCGGCGCCGGCAACTCCGGTTTCGTCGCCAATGCCTCGGCCAGCACGCGCTTCTGCATTGGGCGAATCATGAGCAGGTACGCGAGCACGAACAACACGAGCAGCATGGCATACCTCACTAGCGTCGCATTGTCCGACACACCCTTCCGCGCGCGGTCGAGCGCCGTCAACTTTTGCGCGTCCGGCTCCTCGGCATGCACAAACGCAAGATTCTGCACGTTGATCGAGTCGCCGCGCGCCGCATCGATCCCAATGGCTCCCGACGCCAGTTGCTGGATCTGTTGCAGCTCCTGCGGCGAGCGCTTTAGCCGCGTCTCCGTCCATTTGCCGTTCGCAGCCTGCTTGCGCGTCACCACGTCATCCACCACCAGCGCGGCCGTAATGCGGCGAATCCGCCCCGCCGGCTCAAGCGTGTGCCGAGACGTCTTGTTCACGCCGTAGGTCGCGCTCTCGGTCTTCGAGCTTTGCGAGCCATCGTCTCCATTCGGTGCCGGAACGTTCGCCTTACCCTGCGGCACGTTGCTGACCGTACCCGGAACGCCGCCCACCCCCTTGCCCGGCCCGCTCTGCTCATCGGATCGCTGCACGCTCAAAGGCACGCTCACCGCCGGATCATACTTGTCCTGGCTCTCCTCAGTCGTGCCCGGGTCAAGCTCCACGTTGACGCTCGCCCGCAGACGATCGTCGCCGACCACCGGCGTCAGCGTGGCGATCAGCCGCTGCGTCAGCTGCCGCTCCATCCCCTCTTCCCCCGGTGACGCATCGCCAAGGCCGCCAAGCGAGGCATTGGAATCCGCGTCGATAATTGAGACATCGCCCGGCTTTAACCCGTCCACGGCTCCAGCCACCAGCTTCTGAATCGATTGCGTCTGCTCCCGTGTCAAGCCGCCGCGGCCCAGCTTCAGCGTCACCGAAGCCTTCGCGCTCCGCTCGCGATCCAGAAAAACCGAGTCCGTCGCCATCACCAGGTGCACACGCGAGCTCTTCACGCCGCCCATCGTCTGGATGGTCCGCTCCAGTTCGCCCTCGAGCGCACGCTGGTAGTTGACCTTCTCATCAAATTCGGTCTGGCCCCATGAGACCTTATCGAAGATCTCAAAGCCCATGCGCCCGCTGTGATTGGATTGGCTGCCCGCCACCAGCAGTCGCGCCGCATCCAGCTGATCCGCCGCCACGCTGATGCTCTTTCCATCCGGGCTCAGCTGGAACTGGATGCGCTTGGCCGTCAGTTCCGTCGAGATCGCCTGCGCGTCCGCCGTCTCGAGCCCGCTCACCAACGGCTTGTAGTCGGGGGTCGCCATCAGGTTGGCAAACAGCGCCACCAGCCCGATCGTAACCGCCGCCCCGATCCCTAGAAAGACACGCTGGGCCGTGCTCCGGCTGGCCCAGAACTTTCCTGCCTTCGCCACGATTTGGTTCATGTCTGCCATATGCCGCTCAACTCACCTGGATCTGTCATCAAACCAGACCCGTTTCGAAGCATTAGAACTGCATCTTCTCAATATCTTGGTATGCGCTCACGATCTTGTTGCGCACCTGCATCATCAGCTGGAAGGCCACATCCGCCTTCTCGACCGAGATCATCACCTTGCTCATGTCGGCACTGCCTCCGCTCAGCAGCGTGTTGACCTGCTGATCGGCGCTTCCCTGTAAACCCTGTACCTGGTTGATCGCGTTCTTCAGCACGTCGCCGAAGCCGCCGCTGCTGTCCGACGCATCGCCTCCGCTTGGGAAAGGGGTCAGCGGACCCGACGTCAGCGGCGATACCATGCTGCCTGTGATATTCATGCTCATCCAAACTCTCCTGCCGTTCGCTCTTCGAAATCGTTAGCTCTTCAAGATATCGATCGACTGCTGAATCATCTGCTTCGCCGCCGTTACCGCCGACGCGTTCAGTTGATACGCCCTCGTCGAACCCATCAGGTCGACCATCTCCTGCACCGGGTTAATCGCCGGGTACGCCACGTAGCCGTCCGCATCCGCATCCGGGTGCCCGGGCTCATAGCGCCGAACCGGAGGTGTCGCATCGTCCACCACCTGCGCGACCCGCACCGTTCCTACCGTTCGCCCCGGCAGCTGGCTTGAGCGCGCAAACGCCAGGTGGAAGGAGGCGTTGCTGGACCCGGCGAAGACAACCTCCTTGCGCATGAACGGCCCGCCTGAATCCGTATGGGTCGTCTCCGCGTTGGCCATGTTGGTGGTGATGACCTCGGAGCGCTGGCGTTCGGCTGAAAGCGCCGACCCGCTGATCTGCAGCATGTCAAAAGGACCCATGGCTAGCTACCTCCATTGATGGCGCTGAGCAACTGGTGGAAATTGGACTTCACCAGCTGCGTGCCCAACTGATACTGCAACTGCGACTGGGCCAGGAGCAGCCCCTCGCGGTCGAGGTCAACGTTGTTGCCGTCCGGACGCTCCAGCAGCCCGCGCACGTCGTTCACCACCGGGGTGAACTGCGCCTGTCCGCTCTCGAGACTCGCCCGTGAAAGCGTCTGCGCGAAGTTCACGTCCTTGGTGCGATAGCCGGGTGTATCGACGTTGGCCATGTTGGCCGCGATCGTCTGCTCGCGGTCGCCGGTCACCTCAAGGAAACGCTCCAAAGATGAAGGAACCAAAAGGGATGTTGCCATTATGCATACCTCCGGGGCGGAAGCCCATATTCACGAATGCGGTTGCGCATCGTGCGAATGCTGATGCCCAGCAACTCGGCGGCCTGCGTCCGATTGCCCTGCGTCATCGCCAGGGTGTTCTCGAGATGCGTGCGTTCCATCTGCCGGATCGGCGCTCCGGCAGATACCGGCGCGGCCATCGAAGCAGGTGCGTTCGCCGGCTTCTCCCGGGTGCGGAACTCCTGGTCGAAGCACGCCGCGTCGAGCACCGCGCCGGGGTGCAGCGAGCAGACCCGCCGCATAAAATTGCCCAGCTCCCGCACGTTGCCCGGCCAGTGGTGCGCCCGCAGGCGATCGAGGAACTCCGGGCTCAGCCGCTGGACTGGACGGCCGGTCTTGCCCGCAAATTTCTCTGCGAAGTAGCGCGCCAGCAGGTCGATGTCCCCGGCCCGTTCGCGTAGCGGAGGCAGCGCGAGCGGAATCACGTTCAGCCGGTAGTACAGGTCGCTGCGAAACTTGCCTTCATCCACCATGCTGCCGAGGTCCACGTTGGTCGTCGCGATGACGCGGATGTCTACCTTGATAGAGCGCGTCTCGCCGAGCCGCTCGAACTCCCGCTCCTGCAGCGCGCGCAGCAACTTTGGCTGCAGGTTCAACGGCATCTCGCCGATCTCATCGAGCAGCAGCGTCCCGCCGTTGGCCAGCTCAAAGCGCCCCGCTTTAGCCGCGGTCGCTCCCGTAAACGCGCCGCGCGCGTGCCCGAAGAGCTCGCTCTCGAGCAGATGTTCCGGCACGGCGGC
>CAXSDM010000019.1:0-2106 GCA_964235575.1 uncultured Acidobacteriaceae bacterium
ACCGGGTTGCACGCGTCCAGCCGGCTCGATCCGTTGCGTCACCGGGAAGCAGACCTCAAAGTCGAAGAACTCCCGCGGGCGCTCCAGGTGATGGGTGAACCACGGCCCGGAGGGCGGGATACCCTGCACCACAAGTTCACGGCCGATCTCCGCGCAGGTAGGTCCCATCACCTTCATGATCTCGGAGGTGGGAATGCGCTGGTAGATGGCGGCGTACGCGACAGGTTCCGTGGTGATTCGCTCCGGAGCATCGATCATAATGGGCCATATTGAAGCACAAGGAGCCCGCAACTTGCGAGACCGCGGAGTTTGGCGGATGCTGGAACCATGATGAGACTGCGTCTGCGGCGGCGGAAATGGGTGTTTGCAGTGGCCATGCTGGCCGGTACCTTCGCGGTGGGGCGAGAGCCAGTAGCCGCCATCGCGCAAGAGGCCGGCAGCGCGCAGACACAGCGCCCAACCAGCACACCGTACGCGGGCGATCTATCGATCTTCGAGACGCCGGACCGCGACAAGAAACTCGAGATCAACCGCGTCATGGACCTGCTGAAGATCACGCCGGGCAAGACGGTCGCCGACATCGGCGCTGGCTCAGGATGGTTCACGGTACGGGCGGCGCGGCGGGTCGGCCCTGGAGGTACGGTCCTCGCCGAGGACATCAATCCCCAGGCGATCCAGTACATCGAAGACCGTGCAAAGAAAGAGCAGCTGGCCAACGTGCGAACCCTGCTCGGCACACCCGATGATCCGAAGCTCTCGCCCGCCAGCGTCGACGTCGTGCTGCTGCTGAAGGTCTACCATGAGATCGCGCACCCCGTTCCTTTCATGCGCGACGTGCGCGCGGCGCTTCGACCGGGCGGGCGGGTCGGCGTCATCGACCGAAACGGCAATGGCAGCGGCACCGATCATGGCCTGCCGCAGCCGACGCTCGAGCGCGAGATGACCGAAGCCGGCTTCCGCAAGGTCGCCATGTACGATTTCACCAAGAAAGACGGGCAGGATTACTTCGTAATCTTTGAAGTCGCGCGCTAGGCTCCGAATCATCTCTTTGTCTATCTGGGCGATAGGCAGTCCTGCTATCCGCGGGCTCGCGCTTGAACTAAAGTAAGAGAATCACTTGCAAAAGAGTGGGAGTACCTGCGGCTCGGCACCCTGACACCGCGCAGGCGCACCACACCAAAGTCTTCGGGAGGATCCATCCAATGGGGATCACGCGACGCGATTTTCTGAGCCGGGTTGGGCAGGCAGGCGGGTACAGCGCTGCCTTCCTGACGATGCAGGGCATGGGTTTGATGGAGGCTCACGCGGCCCGGCCGGAGCCTGTGCAGGCGGCCGCCGGCTCCGGCAAAGGCATCAAGGTGGTCGTGCTCGGCGGCGGCATCGCCGGCCTGGTCTCCGCCTACGAGCTGTGCGCGCTCGGCTACAACGTTACGGTGCTCGAGGCTCGCGAGCGTCCGGGAGGGCGCAACTACAGCGTGCGCGGCGGTGACAAGGTCGTCTTCCTCGACGGCAGCACCCAGACCTGTACGTGGGAGACCGGCCACTACCAGAACTTCGGTCCGGCCCGTCTCCCCTCCATCCATCCGACTATCCTTGGCTACTGCAAAAAGCTCGGCGTAGAGTTGCAGGTTGAGGTCAACATGACCAACTCCGCCTTCCTGCAGAACGATGCCGCCAACAGCGGCAAGCCCGTCGTTATGCGCCAGGCCGTCAACGATACCCGCGGCCACGTCAGCGAGCTGCTGATGAAGAGCATGAAGCAGGGCGCGCTTGATGCTGAGATGACGGCCGAAGATCGCGACCGCATGCTCAGCTTCCTGCGCACCTACGGGTCGCTCGACGATGCGGGCAAATACAACGGAAGCGACCGCGCGGGCTACGCCAAGCTGGCGGGCGCGGGAGATGACACCGGCGTCCTGAGCCAGCCGCTCGACATGCACACGCTGCTCGATTGCAGCTTCTGGCAGGGCATGCTCTTCGACCAGCAGTTCGACATGCAGGCAACCATGTTTCAGCCCGTCGGCGGCATGGACCGCATCCCTTTCGCCTTCGCCAAGGCACTGGGCAGCACGGTGAAGTACAACGCGCCAGTGACCGAGATCCGCA
>CAXSDM010000019.1:2206-3863 GCA_964235575.1 uncultured Acidobacteriaceae bacterium
GGCATGTTCACCGAGAAGGGTGTCGTCGTCAGCGGCTACACCGACGAGTCGAACAGCCCTTTCGGCAAGCTGGCCATGGCGGCCAAGTTTGACGAGAGCCGCAAGTCGATCGAACGCCTGCATCCAGGCCACGGGCGTGAGCTAGAGAAGCCCATGTATGTCGGCTGGGGCAAGATGCCCTACAACGAAGGCTCCTGGATCCGCTCCTACGCGCCGAACGAGCAGCGTGCGCCGGGTGTAGCGGTAGCGCCGCAAACCGGACAGGCCCGAAACCCAACCGCGGCCCGTACCGCGAGCAACGCCGGTTATGAAACGCTGATCCAGCCTGACGGACGGCTCATCATGGCTGGCGATCACGTCAGCCATATCGTCGCCTGGCAGGAGGGCGCGGCGCTGAGCGGTTTGCGCGCCGTACAGCTCGTAGCCGACCAGGCCAAAGCGGCAAGGCTCACGCAGGTAGGCGCAGCAGCAGTTACAGCGTAGGAACAAGAGGGAGAACGTGCGATGAAGTGTGGATATGCAATTTTGTTGGCGGCATCGGTATTAGGTGGGGTCGACGCCAAGGCGCAGGTAGTCGTCAAGCATGTGCAGACCGAGAAGGCCGCCATCGCCACCGGCGTCTGGGTGGGTGATACCTACTACCTCAGCGGCCAGCTTGCCAGCCCGGTCACCCCGGCCGACGCAACCAAGGGCACAGCCGCCGACTATGGCGACACCAAGACGCAGGCAGCCAGCGTCTTCGCGAAGATTCAGTCCGCGCTCAAGGATCAGGGTCTCGACATGAAGGACGTCGTAAAGATGACCGTCTTTCTCGGCCCGGACCCAAAGACGGGCAAGCTCGACTTCCCCGGAATGCAATCCGAGTATGTAAAGTTTTTCGGCACCAAGGATCAACCCAACAAGCCGGCCCGCTCAGCCTTCCAGGTAGCCGCTCTCGCTGCCCCCTGGGCGCTGCTGGAAATTGAAGTAATCGCCGTCAAGAGCAAGTAAGCCACGCGTAAAGCAAAGAGGGAGCCCGATGCGGGCTCCCTCTTTTATGTGTCGCTGCCGTTGCTTACGCAAAGTGCGGATACGTCAGCGGGCTGGCCAGATCGTGCATCGGATCGCTCACCCGAGCCGTAGCCGGCGGTGCATCCATCACCTTCTTGAACGCAACTTTGAACTTCGCCATCTCCGCCGGGGTGCCGACCGAGACGCGCACCGCATTCGGCCACACCGGCCACGTACGGCCGATGTAGACGTTCTCCGCCTGCATCGCGCGAATCACCGACTTACCTTCGCGTCCCGTATCGATCATGAAGCAGTTCGACTCCGAGTCGCCGATGACCTTGTAGTTGTTCGCGGCCAGCCACGTAAGCGTATCCCGCCGCGTGTCGCCGATAATCTTCTTGCGCATCGGAATCAGCTCCGCATCGAGCAGCGAAACGTTGGCCGCGCCGGAGCCGGTAATGGGCATGGGATTCTGCCCATACGGCTGCAGCTGCTTCAGCAGGTCCGGCCGCCCGGCAGCAAGGCCGCAACGAATCCCGGCCATCCCATAAATCTTCGAGAACGTGCGAAGCACAATCAGGTCCTTGTCCGCGGCAACCATGTCCAGAACGTTGGGCGAATCGGAGAGATGAATGTAAGCTTCATCGACCAGCAGGATCGAGCCCTT
>CAXSDM010000019.1:3963-5404 GCA_964235575.1 uncultured Acidobacteriaceae bacterium
GGCGAAGTGCGCTTCCGTAAAGATGGGGGCGGCCGCGGCCAGCGAAGCGTATCGCAGGAACGAGCGGCGTGACGATCCAGTATCGTTGCGTTTCATCGGGAGTACTCCTTGTATAGAGGTGAGCGTGGGGATCGAGAAGAAATGCGAGCAGGCTGGCAGGCTGCGCAAAAAGAAAAAGTAGACAGCGGGAGCAGCGATCTCCGGGGTCTTAGCCCAAATGTACCGCAAATCATCGCTCACTGGCCGAACTCCATAAGAAAAACCTGGCTTTATTCACAATCGTTGTTGGTCTCTATAGCAGCCATAGACCAAAGCTCCCCAAGTAGGTTTCCGATTGACTCACCCGCACGCCGCTTGTAAGTTCTGACTTATCACAAACAAGTTACTTGCTTTGCTGCTGTGCTCTCCGGATGGTTGCTTCTTTGTAAGCGTCAGGAATGTCCAGGCTGCAAGCCAGATTCTGTCGTTGCGGCAAGCAGCTGCCGACGACATGGCGAACCTTGTCCGTCACCGGACCTTTCGTCCACGTTTGAGTAAGCCCAAGCGCAAGAACCCGCTGATTAGAAGCTTCTGCTTAGCACGAAACAATTCAGGAGGGACCCGGATGCACGTCAAGGAACTAAGAGCAGTGTCTTGTTATACCGTCTCTCTTATCGCGCTGGCCGGCGTCAGCAGCGCCGCGGCGCAGTCCAACTACGGAGCCTTGCGCGGAATCGTAATCGATGGACAGGGCGCCGTCGTCAGCGCGGCTGTGGTCACATTGACCTCCGAATCAACCAAAATCGCACGCACCACCAAGTCAAACAGCGACGGCGAATACGTCTTCAATGCCGTCGAGCCGGGCAGATATACCGTAACCGTAACCGGAACGGGTTTCATGACCGTCGACCAGAAAGGACTTGTCGTCGACTCCGGAAACACCATCCCGCTCGATCTCAAGCTGCCCGTTGGCAAGACAAGCGACAGTGTCGACGTGAGCGCGGCAGAGCCGGTGGTCAACAACGGAACCTCCTACAACGGTCAGTTGATTGACGCGCAGAAGCTAGAAAATCTCCCCAATCCAGGGCGCAATCCGTTCCTGTTTTCGAAGCTCGATAACAACGTCACGCCGGTAGGCGATCCACGCTTTGTCCGCTTTCAGGATCAAAGCGGATCGTCAACAATTTCGATCGCAGGTGCACCGATTAGTTCGAATAACTATTCGATCGACGGAGTTCCCATTACCGATTTCTCCAACCGAGCAGTCATTATCCCAAGTATCGAAGCTGTCGAAGAAGTAAAGGTGCAGGCCAACACCTATGACGCCGAGATAGGCCGCACCTCCGGAGGCATGTTCAACACCACTTTGAAGTCTGGCTCGAGCGTCCTCCACGGAGTCTTACAGGGAGAGACGCGGCAAACCAACTGGGGTGCGAATCTATTCTTCAATAACCAGACCGGC
>CAXSDM010000019.1:5504-9952 GCA_964235575.1 uncultured Acidobacteriaceae bacterium
TATCGCAAGGTCGATGCGACCAGCATCCAGAACACCATCACCCTTACGCCGACTACTCTGCTGACCGTAGGCTTCGGCTTCAATCGTTTCCCGAACAACACGGTCGACATCAGCAATGGTTTCCAGCAATCGACACTCGGTTTTCCGGCAAACTACACCAGCGCGCTCACGAAAGCTGCGTTTCCTCAGATCGTGACGGACTCCGGTCTATCGCCGGAAGCGACTGCAAACTCCGGACCCGCGGTTTACTTCTCAAGGAACTTTGTGGTTGGACTTTCGAAGAGCATAGGCAAGCATAGTCTCAAAACAGGCTATGAGTACCGCGCCATCAGTGTGACATTTACTAACATCTCCAATGGAAACGGCACGTTCACCTTTGACAAGACCATCACCGGATCGACCATCGCCGACCTCTACCTCGGATATCCCACCAGCGGCTCGCTGGTCATCCCGGCCAAGCTGGCCATCACCACCGACTACCAGGGAACCTATCTTCAGGATGACTGGCGCATCACGCCGAAGCTAACGTTGAACATGGGCGTGCGCTATGAGTATGAGCCCGGCGTGCATGAACGCAACAACCACTACTCCGTAGGCTTCAACAGAAACGTGGTGTACAACGCCTTCGGTAACGGACCGCAGGCCAGAGGAGGCGTGGAGTTCGCCGGGGTCAGCGGCAATCCAACGACGACGGGCAGTCAAGGCTCGAAGGTCTCTCCGCGTGGCGGCTTTGCCTACTCCATCGATCCGAACACGGTCATTCGCGGAGGCTATGGCCTGTTCTACTACCCGATCGTGTACAGCACTTCGCCCAATCTCGCTCCGGGATACGTGCTGACCAACACTCTTACGAACTCCGCAGGTTCGGCGTCAGGATTGACAAGCCTGAGCAATCCTTTTCCAAACGTGCAGACGCAGCCGGTCGGCAACGTCAATGGATACAGCCAGAATATCGGGACGACCTTGAGCGTCATCGACAATCAGCGCCACGCTCCGCTCTACAAGTCGTATTCGGCGGATATCGAACACCAGTTCCCAGGCGGCATGGCCTTGAAGGTGGGCTACGTCGGCGGCCACGGGCATCACCTGCCGAACAGCCTAAACATCAACCAGATTGGTGAGCAGTATCTGAACTCAGGTCAGGGAGCCGCGCTCACTGCGCCAGCGACCAGCTTTCCCTATGCCGGGATCGGCTCCTTCGGATCGCTGGCGAAGATCAGACAATACCAGACCTTGTTGCCGTTCCCACAGTTCCAGGCAATTACGGATTCGGTGAGCGATGGAGTGTCGGATTACAACGCGCTCGATGTCAAGTTTCAGAAGACCTTCAGCCAGGGAGTGACCGTGCTGGCGACCTACACCTGGGCCTCCAACTGGGACAATCAGTGGGGTGCATCGAGCACACTGAATCCTCTTAACAATGGGCCGCAGGATATCTACAATCTCTCCACCGAGTATGCGCGTGCCATCAACGACATTCCAAACCGCGCATCCATCGCCTTGACCTACGAACTTCCCTTCGGACATGGGAAGCAGTTTCTCGGCGGAGCGAATCGATGGGTCGATCTTGCGGTAGGCGGCTGGCGATTCAACGATATTTCCATCTTTCAGGGAGGTTCCCCGCTACCGATCACTCAGTCGACTAACGCCAACATGTCATTCGGCAATGCGACCACCCGTCCCAGTCTGACCGGGATCAATCCGTGCTACACGGGATCCACCGAGAGCAGGCTGCTGCACTACTTCAACGGGGCGGCCTACACGCCAACCTTGGCAGGCAACACCGGCACGGCAGAGCGGACCAGCAACTGTTACGGACCGGGCTACCGCAACTCCGACCTCTCTTTGAACAAGGACTTCCGCATCACGGAGCGTATTCACACTGAGTTCCGCGCTGAGGCCCTGAATGCCTTCAACACTCCGCAGTTCAATGGTCCAAACCTGGCCGCCGATTCAAAAGCGTACGGCCAGATCACCAGCACGCTTGGCTTCCCGCGCCTGATCCAGCTTGGCGGACGGCTGACGTTTTAGCATGACTCAAATCAACCCGGAACTATTGTGTTCCAGTGCGGGCGTGACGCAGGGAAAAGAAGTCGGGAGCCTCCAGGCCATCGACACTGACCCGGTTACGCCCGCTGGCCTTGGCCGCGTAGAGCGCATGGTCCGCGCGCTCCATCATGCGATCAATCGTGTCTCCCTCGCCCTGGAACGATGCCACGCCCACGCTGAGCGTCACGCGCACACCTTCGGAGGCCTCGCCGGAACACTCCTTTCCGACCGGCACCACGCTTCGTTCGACATTGCGGCGCACGCGTTGCGCGACAAGCAGGGCGGCTTCGGGCGAAGCGCCCGGCAACAGCGCGACGAACTCTTCTCCGCCCCAGCGGCCCAAAATATCGATCCCGCGCACGGCGTCCTGCATCCGCTCGACAGCCGTACACAGCACGGTATCTCCAATGGCGTGACCATACTTATCGTTGACGGCCTTGAAGTGGTCGAGATCCGCGATCAGCACGGAAAACTCCGCGTTGCTCTCCCGACTGCGCGCCTGGATGCGCTCGCACCATCGTAGAAACACGCGCCGGTTGTAGAGGCGTGTCAGCGGGTCGAGACTGGCCAGGTCATCGAGCTTGGTAAAGAGGGTCGAGGAGGATAGCCAGAAGATGCCGAAACCAACGGCGAAGGTAAAGCCGAGATAGCTCAGGCAGGTCAGGCGTTCGAGCCGCTGCAGCGCCGCAAGGTTCGGGATGCGGCGGAACCCGACCGTTCCGCCGCGCACAAGTTGGAGAAACGTCACGGCAAACAGCAGCAGGGTATTGAACCAGGAGGCGATCCGTGTCCCCGGGCGCACCTCGCGAAGCAGTACCGCCCCGGTCTGTCCAGTTTGTAGAGCCAGCAGCAGAGCAGCGATCGAAACGCGCACGCGCCAGGCCAGCCCATAATGAAGCGCCACCAGGTCGCTGACCGTTTGCAGCCCCAGCAGCAGCAGCTCCAACTGAAAAGTAATCTCCACCTCGACCAGTTGCAGCACGGCCAGATGCAGCAGCGCGAACGACAGCAGGATGAGCACATCGACGGCCGCAACGGACAGCAAAGGAGGGAGCCAGTGCGCCACGCACAGCAGTGTGGCCGCCACGCCGCCAAAGGCAAAGGCAACGCTGAGCCAACCCAGGCCAAGCAGGCGCGCGCTGGTAAGCCGGATGGCAAGCGTGCCGGCGCAGCTGCAGGCGAGTACGATCGTCGTGATGAATAGAAGCTGTTCGATAGACATAAACGGTCTCGCGGCCTGGACGCGCTGGGCTTTCCTCCTTGAGTCCCTTCCAGCTGCTTCGAGGACTGTGTGAAGAGTAGCTCCGCAAGGCGAAGCCGGCTATGACAACGAAGATGTAGAACTGGCCAAAGGTAATGACACGGGTGTGGGATGCGGGCCGCGGCTCACGACAGCAGCACGCAGCTGCATCGCATGCGATCGGCATTTGCGACGGTATTTTTGATGAGATAAAATCAAACACATACGTTGGCACGAAGAACTCTTGTCGAGGCGGTTCGGACATGTTCAATCCGGTAAGAGCAGAAGAGATGGCGTTTGCCATGTCTATCTTCGTAAGCGCGGCCAACGGACAGGTGTATTCTTCCGCTCCGCCCGAGCCTCAGGCAGCCCTGCGCGAGAAGCGCTCCTGTCAACACTTCATCTTGTTTCTCGCTACCGAGGAAGCGGAGCGCAGCTGCCTGCGGGAGGCCGCCACCAGCCAGGATATTCCTCTCTTTCACGCCATCTTCGCCGTCTGGGAGCACGACCGCGAGGACGCTGGCCGGCTCTCCATCGTCGCACGCGTCCTCGCCTTCTACTGCCTCATGGAGCGTACCGAAGGCGCTGTGCTCAAGCATTGGTGCGACCGCAATCCGGAGGGCGAGGAGACGGTTTTTCTGCATCCCGCCGTCATCGAAGCGCTCGCGACCGTTCCTCTAGGCTCCCGCGGACAGCTGCATGCGGACGAGTTCATTCGGGCCGTGGAAGCCGCCGCGGAGACGCCCGCCCGGACCGACTCAACCAAAGCGCATTCCGGGAGGCACAGAATCTCGCCGGAGAAGCTGATCGATCGCATTCAGCAGAACCACCGGACCCTGGATGCTTGCGACCACCGCATCCGCCTTTTCGTGCTGAGCCTCGGAGCCGCTGATGGTGAGGGCCAGAATCTTGGTCGCAGGCCAGCGCCGCTCCACAATCTCCACGGACGCGCAATACTCTTCCCGAGACAAGCTATGACACAGTAAAACAAGATCGAATCCGGGTTCAACCGGTAAAGCTTCCAGCTGTTCTACGCTGCTCACCTCAACCGCATCGTAGTTCCTGGCCAGCACCTGCACCCGCGTTCTCAGAAGGTCGAGATCGCGGCCAAGGCAAACAACCCGCGGTTTTTGAGAGAACACAAGCACAGGGGCCCCAA
>CAXSDM010000019.1:10052-16827 GCA_964235575.1 uncultured Acidobacteriaceae bacterium
ACATCGGCGCCTTCATCGCGCCCGAGAAAACCGTAACCCTTTGCATTGTTGAACCACTTCACCACGCCGTTGAACTGAGCCATTGCAGAATCTCCTTTTTCGAATCGTTCGGGCCATGTCGTCGACATGACGAGGAGAGAAAAGCAAAGCGTCGTACCACCCGCCCTGGGTTCTTTCCCTTTCAGGTTTATCTGTGCTTCCGAGGAGCTTCTGTCTGACAGCTAACTTAGCGTGAAAGAATAATTTTTACCTTTCGCGGTAAAGATTCTTGAGCAAACGGTGGGAGATCCCGTAGCACTCGCATGCCGCGCTCTCCAGGTCTTCGCGAGAGACAATCTTCACCTTGCCCCGCTTATAGTCGATCATTCCACTGCGCTGTAGGGCGCCGGCCACCATGACGACTGTCGTTCTCTGCGTCCCCAGCATCTGCGCCAGAAACTCCTGGGTAAGATTCAACGTTTCGTCCTCGACGCGGTCCTGCACCATCAGCAGCCAGCGCGCCAGTCTGGGCTCTGCCTCATGCAGCTTGTTGCAGGCGGCCAGCTGGCTCATGGCCATGCCTTGCTGCTGTACAAACTCTAGAATTCGCCTGCGAATTTCTTCGGACTCGAGAAAAAGTTCCCGAAGCGCGGCGTAGGGCACACAATAGGCCGTCGCAGGCATCTGGATGAAACACCGCGAAGGCGTCTGCGCCGGGCCGAGCATGTCCAGCGCGCCGACCAGTCCCTCGCGCCCGATCAGCGCCACCTCCGCCGTGCCTCCCTCGGCAAGCTCGATGACGACACTCGCAATGCCGGACGTGATGAAGTAGGCATTCTGCAAGGGCACTTCAGGCTCGATCAGGCTCTCGCGCAGCGGCAACTCGACGTACTTCGCGAGCGCAAGAATCCGGTCGCGATTGGCTGGGGAGAGTGCATCAAGAAGCAAATTGGTCTGCGGAGCGGGCATTAAGAGTCTCCAGGACGAACGTCGCAAGAGACGGAGGTGCTGGCACCGTTCAGATTTCAATCCAGACAGCTAGATCCTGCTCTTTCAGACTATGGAGAAATCCCGACCCGGTCTGTCATCCTGCGAACATAAGCTGGAATCAGAGATCGGCACATGTCCGTACCCGCGCAGCGGCATACCTGCGCTCACCGCGCAAACTTTGCGATAGACTTCTCGCGTCAAACACGGCTCCCGAATCCACCTATTTTGAGGTTCCAAATGCACCTGGCCCGTACCTCTGCGGCGCTTGAGACCACCCACTCCGTACGCCTCAATCGCCTGGTCGTCGAAAGCACCATCACCGCCGCTCTGGGCGGCCTGCTCTTCGGGTTCGACACCGCGGTCGTAGCCGGCGTCACTTCCGCGCTCACCGGCCGCTTCCATCTCAGCCCCACCTCACTCGGATTCACCGTAGCCATCGCGCTGTGGGGAACCCTGCTCGGCGCCGCCACCGGGGGCTGGGCCGGCGATCGCTTCGGCCGCCGCTACAGCCTGCGCGTGCTCGCCGTGCTCTTCGCTGCCTCCGCCCTCGGCTGCGCGTTCTCCTGGGATTGGGCCTCCTTCGTCACCTTCCGCTTCATCGCCGGCATCGCCATCGGCGCGTCCTCCGTCGTCGGCCCCATGTACATCGCGGAGATCGCCCCGGCGCAGTGGCGCGGACGCATGGTCGCCTGTTTCCAGCTCAACATCGTCTTCGGCATCCTCGTCGCCTACTTCTCGAACTACCTCATCGGCACCTTCAATCTCGGCCTGACTGAGTGGCGCTGGAAGGTAGGCGTCGCGGCCATCCCCGCCATCCTCTTCTTCCTCATGCTCTTCCGCATCCCGCGCAGCCCGCGCTGGCTGGTCAAGCAGGGCAACCTCGCCGAAGCCCGCGAAGTCCTCGAAAGAATCGCCGGAGGCGCCGCAGCCGCCGAGATGGCCGACATCGAGGCCTCGCTCGCCCAGGACCGCTCCGCCGGCGCCCAGCCGCTCTTCTCTCGCCGCTATCGCGTGCCCGTTCTGCTGGCCATCTCGCTCGCGCTCTTCAACCAGTTCTCCGGCATCAACCCGCTCCTCTACTACCTCAACGACATCTTCGCCCAGGCCGGCTTCAGCAAGCTTTCAGGCGATCTCCAGGCCATGGCCATCGGAGCCACCAACCTCGTCTTCACCCTCGTCGCCATGTCCATCATCGACAAGGTCGGGCGCAAGCGGCTCCTGCTCGTAGGCGCGGTCGGCACGTTTGTCTGTTTGACCTTGGTCGCGCTCATCTTCATCACGCGCCAGCACGCGAACCTCATCCTCATCCCGCTCATCGGCTTCGTGGCTTTCTTCGCCGTCTCGCAGGGCTCGGTCATCTGGGTCTATATCAGCGAGATCTTCCCCAACTCGGTCCGCGGCAAGGGCCAGAGCCTCGGCAGCTCCACCCACTGGATCGCGGATGCCGTGCTCACCAATCTTTACCCGATCGTGCTGATCCACTCGGTGGCACTTCCGTTCATCTTTTTCGCGTCCATGATGGTGGTGCAATTCGTCGTCGTCCTCAAGTTCTTCCCGGAGACCAAGGGCTTCACGCTTGAAGAACTGCAGCAGCAACTCGAGACCAGGTAGCGGCAAGGGACGAACCATCCGTCACTTCTCCGCCGTCGCTCCATCTCATCGCCAGTCCCACACGATCCGACCGGAGTTCACCCCATGAAAATGCAACCATTGAAGCGCGCCACAAGCCCGCGCCGCATAGCTGTGCTGGCCTTGCTCACGCTTGCAGGCGCACTTGCCACCGCGCAGACACCCGCAACCGGAGCCAACGCGCCCGACTTCACGCTCTCCACCCCCACTGGCGCGCCCGTCCGCCTGGCGACCGACACCGCCAAAGGCACAACCGTCCTCGTCATCCTGCGCGGCTTCCCCGGCTACCAGTGCCCGTACTGCATGAAGCAGGTGCATGATTTCGTCGAGCACAGCGCCGACTTCGCCGCGAAGAAGACCAACGTTCTCTTGGTCTATCCCGGACCTCCCGCCGACCTGGACCAGCACGCAAAAGACTTCCTCGCCAAGCAAGCCGACTTACCCGCAAACATCCAATTAGTCATCGACCCTGATTACAAAGTAACCAACCTGTACGGTCTGCGTTGGGACGCACCGCGGGAAACCGCATACCCCTCGACTTTCATTCTCGATGGCAAAGGAAAAATCCTGTTCGAGAAGATCAGCCACAGTCATGGCGATCGAACCTCGGCGGAAGACATCCTGAACCTGCTGCCGGCAGCCTAGGACGATTGCCTGCTGCTTGCTTTGTTTGGTCGGGGCGAGAGGATTCGAACCTCCGACCCCCTGGTCCCGAACCAGGTGCGCTACCAGACTGCGCTACGCCCCGAACACTTGCTTGGTAAGAGAATCGTCTTCAATCCGCTCGCCCCAACACAGCCGGCGCTCAGGAAACGCCTGCAGGCTCGCGATTTCGACTCCTCCCACTCTACCAGAGTTTGTGCCGCCGGACACTGCGCCGATCGCCCTCGCGCTGCATCTAGTTAAGCCATAATGGCTTCCATGCGCGAGCGCCGCGGAGTTGTCGACGAGTGGAAAGCTGGGCGTGGAGGCGTGCTGGTCACGCTGGTGCGGGCGGAAGGCTCGTCCTACCGCCGGCCCGGCGCGCGTCTGCTCACCCACGCCTCCGGCAAAGGACACACCGGAACCATCAGCGGCGGCTGTCTCGAAGGCGAAGTCGTCCGCCGCGCGGCATGGCTGGCCCGCGAGCACGCCGTCGTCGAGCACTATTCCATGAGCTTTGACGACACCGCCGACATCCCCTACGGCCTCGGCTGTGGAGGCGCCGTCGACCTGCTCTTCGAGCCGCTCCATACTCCCGAAGCCAACGCCCTGCTCCAAGCCATGGCCGCATCGCTCGAAGGCCGGGAGTCGACCTCCATCAGCTTTCTTCCCGACGCGGATCGCGGCCTGCGCCGCTTGATCCTTGACTCCCGCGGAGATATCGTCTTCGCCAGCCAGGGCCTGCGCCCGGAGAAGATCGCCTGCGCGCGCCGCCTCGAGCCCGGCCAGACCTATGAAGGCCGCTTCGTCGAACGCCTGGCCGCCCCGCAGCGGCTTATCCTGCTGGGTGCGGGCGACGACGCCAAGCCGCTCACCGAGCTGGCCGCGCTCCTTGGCTGGTCGGTCCTCGTCGCCGATGGCCGCGCGCAACTCGCTCAGCCGGAGCGCTTCCCACTGGCCGAACAGGTCTTGCTCCTCCCGGCGGGACAACTTGCCAACCTGAGCCTCGCTCCCGACGACGCCGTCATCCTCATGACCCACAGCTACGAGCAGGATCGCGATTGGCTGACCGCCATCATGATCGATCCGCCGCGCTATCTCGGTCTGCTGGGCTCGCGCCATCGCAGCAGTCTGCTGGTCAGCGAGGCCGCCGCCGTCCTCGGCAAGACGGTCGATGAGTGCTGCAAACATCTGTTTGCCCCCGTCGGCCTCCCCCTGGGCGGGGACGGACCCGAAGCCATTGCGCTCGCCATCGTGGCCGAGATCCAGGCCATCGCCAGCGGAGGTTCGGGAAGCTCCCGTCGGCTCACGGCTCCGGAGATTGCCGAGCAGATCGAACAAGGAGGCGCATCCGTCTACCTGCAGGCCCAGTGCGCGCTCGGCGCGTGATGGAGAACGTTGCGGCCGTCATTCTGGCTGCGGGTGCGTCTCGCCGGCTAGGGGAACCGAAACAGCTTGTGCGGCTGGAAGAAGAAACTTTGCTTGAACGCGCCGTGCGTGTCGCTGCCCAGGCAGGTTGTTCGCCCATCCTCGTCGTGCTGGGCGCCTCTTCGGAAACCATCCTGGCGCAAATTGCGTTCCTACCAGCCGAAATCGTGCTGAATCCTGAGTGGGAAGAGGGTATGGCCTCTTCTCTACGCGCCGGTATTCACGCTCTGCCTGCGCAAACTCGGGGTGTCCTGCTCCTGACCTGCGATCAGCCCACGGTTACCGCGGCGCACCTCCAACGTCTTGCTTCTAACGCTCCCACAGAGCCGGTTGCCTCCCGGTACGCCGACAAACACGGCGTCCCTGCATATTTCCCCGCAACTACTTTCGCCGAGCTGCTCCAGTTGTCCGGCGACCAGGGTGCTCGCCGCCTTCTGGCAGCAGCCCGGGCAATCGATCTGCCCGGGGGGGAGATCGATGTGGACACGCCCGAGAGTCTCAGAAGGGCTCGGGCGATAGTTGATGAAAGAACCGAACAGGCAAAATCAAAGCAGTGAAACAGTGCAAATGCAGCGCGGGGTCGTTCAACCCTCTTCGCCTTCAACGTCAGTGCCGGCCCCCATAGTAACGATGCAGGGAATGACAACCATGAGCAAAAAAGCGCCGGCAACCAGAAAGTCGTGCATAGAAGCTCTCTTTTCTGTCGGATCGCCTCGTGGACTCTCCTGACAGGACGAGCATCGCTCATCCCGGCGGCCCGGGGAATTCCCCACCTCTCTTTCTTTGTAGAACCTTCGTTCGCACCCTGTTCCCCGAAGGTGGGAGTCCGTAAAACGAAAGTACCGACGAGCTTCCTCAGCGGCCCTGCGCGCGCATCTTCGCCTGGATCAACTCAACGAAGTGCCCGACACTCTGGATCGACTCCAGCTCCGCAGTCTGGAACTTGATCTTGAAATGCGCTTCGACCGCCACCACCAAGTGAATATGATTGAACGAGTCCCACTCGGGAACACTGGCGGCAGTCAGGTCCGGCGTAAGCACTAAACTGGCCACGTCTAGAATGTCCCTGAAGATCTCCGTCAGCTTTGCGTAGATCTCCTCCTGCTGCATCGGCCGGTTGTCCTCAGAAATGGCGGAGTGTGCTTTCACTCGGCTCGGTAGGCGACTGGTTCACCGCAAACGGCCGCCGCTCCGGCCGGTCCGCGGTACGCTCGAGCGAACGCGTCACCAGCTCGCGCGAGCCCAGCCCGATCGCCAGCGAAAGCGTCAGCACAATGCCGCCAAACAGGATGCCGAACGCCAACTCAATGATCGTGCCGCCGATCTGCAGATGGTCGAGCACCATCGCCGCGGTCAGCACCAGCACCAGCCACTTCACGCCCATCGAAAGAAAGCGCGCATACTGCAGCTGAATGTTTACCGCGCCGATCAGCACCGTACGCGCCAGAAACCGAGCGATGATGTTGCCGGCAAACAGCAGCAGCACCGCACCCACCGCCCGCGTCAGGTAGGGCAGCAGCGACATCGTCAGCTCGGAGTTGTTCGCATAGGACGCATCGAACGCCGAAATGCCGATGATCAGCCCCAACACCACGCATCCCCAGAACGCAAACCGTCCTGCCAGCGCGGTCGGGCTATGATCCGGCGACCAATCCGCGATCGCGCTCGTCTGTTTGCGCGCCATCCGGTCGTCGAACTTCGCCGCCGTCAGCCCGCGCCGCAGCAGGTAGCTCAGCAGCACGCCAATGGCCGTTAGAATGCCGAGCGCCAGTATGAACGCGAGCAGCCCCGGCAAAATGCTGATCAACAGCGAGGCCACGCGCAACACCGACTGGTGCAGCGCATCGGACATCTGGTGCCACATGGACAGGTTCTCCGGATACGCCGGCGGGGCCGGATACTGATCGGGTTGAAGAGCAACTTGCATGGCGAACTCCTTGTGCGTCCAGGCGCTGGAACTTGGCGGAGCAGACGGGATACGTCAGGGATTGAAGCGGTCTGGCCAGCGCCAACGCGAAACGAGATACGGTTTATCGGCTTCAAACACAGCGGCCAGCGTTTCGATATGCAGCTCGGGATCTTTTCCGCCGCCGGTTTGCAGGATGTG
>CAXSDM010000019.1:16927-20106 GCA_964235575.1 uncultured Acidobacteriaceae bacterium
AACAGCGCCCGCGAGAGCGGATAGAGGATCGCCGAGTTCACCAGCCCGGAGCGCGCCGGCAGCGCATACATCGGTACCGCCAGGTCGATTCCGTTGCCCTGCACCGCCTCGGCCAGCCCGCGCAGCGCATGGGGCGTCAGCGTCTGCGCCTCCGGTCCAAGCAGCAGCATGGAACTCGCATGGTGCTCCTGCGCAAGCTCATGCGCGTTCAGGAAGTCCGCCGCGGTCAGGCTCCATGAGCCGGGGGAGGGAACCGTCGGCGTGTACCCCACGACCCGCAGCGACGGACTCTCCAGCTGCGCCGAGTCTGCATCCGGTGTGGCCACCGTGACGCTCATCCCCGCAAACGCCTGCGCCAGGTGCGCAAGCAACTCTCGTACCGCGTCCTGGGTGAGAGACGGAAGGCTCACCAGAAGCGGAGGCCCGGCCTGGTGCGTATGAAGATTCTGATCGACTGTTGTGGAGGTGGTCGCCATGCGTTTGTCTCGATTCTAGTCGGATCAGGCGGAAGTGGAGACGGCGGTTGCAGGAAGCGACAAAATACCGGCCAATGGAATCCGTACCCACGCCGGACGATTGTTCAATTCATACAGAAGCTCATAGAGCGCCTTCTCGAGCAGATACGCATTCAGCAGCGATTCGGCCTGGGCCGGCTCCGGAAGCAGGTCCGGGCGCACCGCAATCGCCTGCCGGTAGGCCCGGAGGAACTCCGCCGAGACTGCGTTTTGCCACAACCGTGCCCATGGCTCAAGCGCCCGTTGCCGGTCCGGATGCCGTTGCACATAGCTATCCAGCCCCGAATACGCCGCGTAGGAAAAGCTGCGCAGCATCCCCGCAACATCCTTCAGCGGACATTGCTTGCGGCGCCGCTCCTCGAGCGTCCGCGCCGGCTCACCCTCGAAGTCGAGCAGCACAAAGTCGTTCTTCGCCCGCAGCACCTGGCCCAGATGATAGTCGCCATGGATACGGATGCGCTTGCCGGAAGCGTGCGTGCCGGTAATGACGTGGGCGCGCGCGAACAGTTCAATGCGCCGGCTCAGAATGGTCGCCGCATCGTCCGCCGTCAGGTCCTTCAGCGTGGCCATACGCAGCTTCAGCGCGTCCAGGGTGTGGTTGATCTGCGCGTCAATGCGCAGTGCGTCAACCCCCAGATCATCCGCGGTCAATGGCTCGGCCTGGAACGCCGGATCGTCGGTAGCGGTCGCGAGCGCCAGGTGCATCTCCGCCGTGCGCCTGCCCAGCAGAGCCGCTCCGTCCAAGTAAAATCCGGCATGCTCGCGAGCCGCGGCCGGAACCTGCGCCTCGCCCAGGAAGCTCGGCACCGAACCCTCCTCCGGAGGCGGCGGACACGTCGCCACCGACTCATAAAAGCGTGCCAGCTCATCGAGCGTCCACTGCCAGCCGTCGCCCTCGTTCGCCACCAACCCCTGCAGCATTCCTAGCGTCGTCGAGCCCTCCGGCGTCACCATCGTCAGCTCGCCCAGGAACGGCGCAATCCGCGGAAACTGGGCGACCTCAGTCAGAAAGCGTCCAATTTCCACGTCCGGGTTTTCCCCGAGCTGCAGCTTCCGAAACAGCTTGAGGATCAACCGCGACCCGTACAAAATACTCGTGTTCGACTGCTCCGCCGAGCCGGTTCTCGCCGGCAGCGACTCCTCACCTCGTACCGACGCGAATGCCGAAGACCGTCGTCCCACCAGCATCGACCCCACCGCGCTCGGCTGCTGTGCATCCGCCTCATGGAAAGCCACCGGGTGATCCGGAGCCCCCGGCATCTCATCCACGATCGCCGGCGCGACGTCCCCCAACTCAATCGAGTGCTGCCCCAGGATCGCCGCCGTGATCGCCTCCGCCTCAGGCGACGCGGGCGAAACCTCATGCGCCGGCCGCGCATGGTGCGCCGCAACAATGGTCGCCGCAACCGATTCTGCCGCGTCCTGCAAAGTCTGCGCAGGCAGCGTCGCCTCGGTTGCGATCAGGTGCAGAAGGCCCTGGCGAAAGTCTTCCCGCACCGTGGCGTCATGCAGCAGCGCCGGACCGGTCGGCGTCGTCAGCGCGCTCAGGATGCTGAACGGCGCACTCGCCCGCAGCTGCTCCGTCGCCGCGGCTCCCGACGTAAACGCCAGCGGCAACGCATACCGGTCGCCCGAGCCATCCGAGTAGGTCAGGTCCACCAGGCAAAGCGCATCGCCCAGCGTACTTGCCGCCGGAACCGCCAGCCCCGTAAGCATGTTGCCGGCCGTCGAAAGCCCGGCCGCCGAAGGCATCTCCATCCACTGCGCAATCACCACCGAAGCGATCGTCCGCGTCTTCGCCCCAAACCAGCGTTGCCGCGGCAGCCACGCCGGCAGCGCCACCTGGAGCAGATCCTGCCCGGAACCCGAAAGCAGCCCGGCCCAACCCTTGGTCAGCAGATCGAGCGCCACCTGCTCGTTCTCGCCCTCGCCCTCGCTTTCGAGCGGCGGCGCGATCTCCGGCATCGCCGGCGCGGGCTGCAGCTCAAACCACAGGAAGGAGTACGGAGCCACCGTCAGCGGATATGCGGCCGCCGTGATCTGCGGAAACGACACATAGCCCAGCATCTCCACTGGCATCAGCCCCGTGTACGCTTTCAGGTCGAGCGACACCGGCTGCGCAAACCGCGACAGGTTGGCCACGCACAGCACCGTCTCCATGCTGCCGTCCTCGCGCTCCAGATTGCGCAGATACGCCAGCACCTTGCGGTTCTCCGGATGCAAAAACTCAAGCGTCCCGCGCCCAAACACCTGGAACAGCTTGCGCAGCGCAATCATGTTCCGCGTCCAGTGCAGCAGGCTCGACTGGTCGCTCAACTGAGCTTCGACGTTCACCACCTGGTACCCGTAGATCGGGTCCATCACGACAGGGAAATAGAGCCGAGCCGGGTCGCACTTGCTGAAGCCCGCATTGCGATCCGAGTTCCACTGCATCGGCGTCCGCACACCATTCCGGTCGCCGAGGTAAATGTTGTCGCCCATTCCAATTTCGTCCCCGTAATACATAATCGGCGTGCCGGGGAAACTCAATAGGAGAGAATTCAACAATTCGATCCGGCGTCGGTTATTGTCGACAAGCGGAGCCAGCCGGCGGCGAATCCCCACGTTGATCCGCATGCGCGGGTCAGCCGAGTACGCCAGGTACATATAGTCGCGCTCATCGTC
>CAXSDM010000019.1:20206-31053 GCA_964235575.1 uncultured Acidobacteriaceae bacterium
GCATCGACGCCCAGGTCAAGCCAGAAGCGCATCGCCGTCAGCACCTCTTCCATCACCCGCGGATTGTCGAAGTTCAAATCCGGCTGATGCGAAAAAAAGCGGTGCCAGTAAAATGCCTTCGCCTGGTCATCCCACGTCCAGTTCGATTTCTCCGTATCGGTGAAGATGATCCGCACACCCTCATACTTCGTGTCCGTGTCGCTCCACACATACATGTCGCGCTCGGGCGAGCCCGGAGGCGCCAGCCGCGCAGCCTTGAACCACGGATGCTGGTCGCTCGTATGATTGATGACCAGCTCGATCATCACCTGCATGTTGCGCTTGTGCGCCGCGTCAAGGAACAGCTTAAAGTCGTTCATCGTCCCGTACGACGGGTTCACATCGGTATAGTTCGCGATGTCATATCCGTCATCCCGCAGCGGCGACGGCATGAACGGCAGAATCCACAGGCACGTCACGCCCAGGTCCTGCAAATAATCCAGCCGCGACATCAGCCCCTGAAAATCGCCGATCCCGTCATTGTTCGAGTCCGCGAACGCACGCACGTGCAGCTCATAGATAATGGCGTCCTTATACCAAAGCGGATCACTCGCACTGCCCAGCTTCTTCACGCACACTCCCCTAAGTCTTGATGTGATGCTTGATTCGTTGTGACGGTAGGATGTTCCTCGCCCGTCGAACCTGCCTGGGTACTCAGTTCCCATCCGCCGCAAATGCCGTCTCACGCGTCCGCAGCTCGGAGTCATACTCAAAGCTCCGCTTCCAGCCCAGAAACCGCACCTCAAACCAGTCGTAGCTCAACTTCGCCACCAGGAACGTCGTCAGAAACGCCAGCGGCAGCGTGATCGTCCCTGCCACCGCCGCCGAATGAAACTGCGCCGTCAACCAACTCAGCAGCGCAATCCACACCCGCCCCCACACGATGTGCCACACATAAAACCCGTAACTATATTTCCCCAGTACCCGCGCTGGCCGCAGATGAAACAGCCGGAACGCCGCCGACCCTGTCCGCAGTGTCATCCCGATCAGCCCCACAGCCGCAATCCCGATCACCGTCAACCCCCACGTCAGCAGCGCCCGCTCCGGCAGCCGCCACATCCACACCGACGCCGCCAGCCCTGCCAGAAACACCCACGGCATCGCCCGCTGTACCCGGTCCGCGGCCGGCCCGCGGAGCAGCAACGCCAGCAGCGCGCCATACAACAGGTCGTCCAGCCGGAAGGGAAGCGCCCGCAGCAGCCACGTATCCGCCCTCTCCGACGTCCACGCGTGCACGGCCCACACCCGCAGCAGCAGCGTCAGCCCGCACAGCACCGCAGAGATCCAGAGCAGCCTCCCCCGGTCCCGCACCCACCACACCACCACCGCCCACACCACGTAGAACTGCTCCTCCACGCACAGGCTCCACAGGTGCGCCAGTGACGCCTGCACCATCGGGTGCCGCGGACTCGGAACCACATACAGCAGCGGATGCGCGTTGGCAAAGAAATTGCCCAGGTACACCAAAAACGAAATCTGCTGCCAGCGCCATTGATAGCCAACCACCGGCGTCAGCACCGCCAGGATCGCAAACAGCAGGTACACGACCGGGAAGATGCGCACACTGCGCCGCGCAAAGAAGCGCTTGAAGAAATGGCTGTCCTGCCGCGTATCGAACAGAATGCCCGTAATCAGAAATCCCGACAGGACAAAAAACACATCCACCCCGGCGCCCCCGCGCAGCCGCACCTCGTTCATCGCCCGCAGCACCGCGCCGCCGTGCGTTCCGCCGCCGCCAAAGTGGTCGGCAAACACCATCGTCACGGCCAACGCGCGAATCCCGTCGAGCGCCGGGAAGCGCGTCTTGAAGTCGATCGGCTGAAATCCCACCCGCTGCCGCCCCGCTTGCTTCGTCTCGCTCAAGAGCTGATCCGCGCCCGCAGCACAAAGTGCCACACCGCCCACGCCGCCGCGAACACCGCCCCAAACAGCGCCGCAACCCCCATCCAGCGCCCATCGCTCGGCTTCCTCCGCGAACCCCGGTTCTGGCGCACGTTCTCCGCAAACGCCACCCAGGCCTCTTCCGCCGGCACTGCCTCGCCGCCCTCGGCCTGCCTCTGCTCCGCGTAGCTGGCCTCAAAGCGCGCCATCCACACCGGCTCGTCAAGCCCCAGCGTCTGCACATACGCCCGCACAATTCCCTTGCGCAGCACGCCTCCCGGCAGAGCCTTGAACTCGCCCCGCTCCAACTCCTCCAGGTGCCGCGCCTTGACCTTCGTCTCGCCCGACAGCTGCTCGAGCGACACACCCCGTCGTATCCGCTCCGCCCGCAGCTGCCCGCCGAACGCCGCACCCGCTCCCGTCATGCTCCGCACACACCTTCCCGGTGGTCAGACTCTGGGCTCAAGACCAGGCAAGCCCGCCCAAGCTTATAACCAAACTAACGCAATCGAGCCCGCAAGGCCTCTCGGCGGCAGTCCCCAGCTCGATTCTCGCTGCTAGACTAGGCGCACCACCGATGCGTGTCCCGGTTCCAGATCGATTCGCAGCCAAGCCCGCCCTGCTCTTCATCGCGGCCCTGTTCACCGCGCAGTTGCTCGTCGGCACCGCCATTCTCTTCTGCCTGCTCACCGCCGCTTACGTCGGCCTCTTCGTCCTCGGCTTCAACGCCGCCGGAGGCCTCCTCTACCCCTCCGGCGCCTTCATCTTCTTCAACGGCACCCTCACCGCCATCTTCGGCCTCACCTTCAAGTGCTTCCTTGCCGAGCCTGGCGAAAAGTTCCTCCTCAGCCCCACAACCACCATGCTGGCCTACTGCGGCGGCATGGCTGCTATGGCGCTCGCCGCCTTTCTCACCGCGCGCCTCCGCCCCAAACGAGGCCTGCTCGCCCACATCGGCGCCGGCGAAATGATGAAGCGCTCCGCCATCGGCTGTCTCTTCTTCGGCATCTTCCTTGGCCTCACCACCAACAGCGCCGGCGAAGGCACCGTCGGCAGCGCCTTCCGCCAGATCAACCACTTCATCCAGATGGCCATCCTGCTCGCCACCGCCTATGAGATCCATCGCTCCAACGGCCGGCGCAGCACCAACTGGATCGTCTGGGCCGGCGGCGCCTGGTATCTCGGCACCGGCCTCATCACCTTCGGCAAGGAGGGCATGTTCCTCGGCACGCTCACCTGGGCCGTTGCCGCCGTCGCCCTCGGCTACGACTTTAGACCCAGACAGCTCCTCGGCGTGGCCATCGGAGGATTCCTGCTCGTCTACTACCTCATCCCCTACTCGCAGTATGTCCGCAACTATAAGACCGGCGTCCGCTCCCAGGACCTCCAGATCGCCCTCCATTACCTCAGCGACCTCGGCGAGACCCGCCGCCTCTTTCTCGAGCAGGACGAATCCCACGACATCACCGGCGAGCCCCACCTCTTCGGCAAACCCGAGGGCTTCCTCGACCGCATGAACATGCTCGCCTACGACGACGCCCTCATCAACTTCACCGACAACGGCTACGTTTTCGGCATCCTCCCCACCCTCCAGTCCTACGCCAACATCGTCCCCCACTTCCTCTGGCCCGGCAAGCCCAGCTTCGCCTTCGGCAACGACTTCGGCCGCGAGCTCGGCGTCATCACCGAGGACGACACCTCCACCGGCATCTCCTTCTCCCCGGTCGGCGACGCCTACCACGAAGCCACCTGGTTCGGCGTCCTCGGCCTCTGGCCCGTCATCGTCTTCCTCTTCTTCTTCTTCACCGATTCGCTCACCGGCAGCGCCCGCCACGCGCCCTGGGCCTTGCTACCCATCTCGCTCGTCTCCCACACCGCGCCCGAGGGCCTCATGCAGGGCACCATCTTCCTCACCACCTACGGCATCGTCAGCCTGGTCGTCATCGTCCTGTTCTCGCGCTACGTCCTGCCCGCCATCACCGCCGTCTTCACGGGAACCGGCCGCGCCCGCCTGGCCACCTTCACCCCTACGCCACCCGCCTCAGCCCGTCCCGGAGCTTAGCCATCCACCCACCCTGAGGTCTTCTCGACCGAAGCGAAGCGACCCCTTATTTCGCCCGCCTCGGAACGGCGGCACCCGAACGACGCTCCAGCCACCACGACAAACCCACCTACCCCGCGTCTATATGCTGGACCCGCCGGCGCACCCGGCCGGCCCGGACATCTACCAAGGCACCCCTCCGAGGAGCCATCGCCCGCATCCAACATCTCCACTCACTCGTCCATGTCCACGCTGCCCAAACCTCTCGCCCGCACGTTCAACCTCGCCCTCCTCGGCCTGGCCGTCGTCTTCCTCGTCCTCCACGCCGTCCACCTCACCGCCGACTTCCCCAACCAGTCCCCCTGGATGGATTGGTCCAAATACACCGACGAAGGCTGGTACGGCGACGCCGCCATCCGCCACTTCCAGCTCGGCCACTGGTACGTCCCCGGCGACTTCAACCCCGCCGCCGCCCTCCCCATCCTGCCCTCGCTGGAAGCTCTCCTATTCACCGTCACCGGCGTCTCTCTCCTCGCCGCCCGTGCCCTTACCGTAGCCATCTTCGCCGGCATCCTCCTCGCCTCCTGGCTCCTGCTCGCCCGCGCCGGCCGCCGCACCGCGCAAGCCAACCACGCCCTCGCCGCCTCGACCGCCGTTCTCCTCCTCGCCGTCAGCCCCTTCTGTTTCGTCTTCACCCGCCTCGCCATCATTGAGCCGCTCCTGATCCTGCTCACCCTCTGCGCCCTGCTCGCCGCCGCTGCCATTCGTTCCGAAGCTTTCACCTTCCGCGCCAACCTTCTCCCCGCGCTCGCCCTTAGCCTCCTGCTTCCGGCCCTCATCCTCACCAAGACCACCGCCCTCTTCCTCTTTCCCGCCATCGCCTGGATGCTCTTCGCCTCCACCGGCTACCGTCTCCGCGCCTTCTTCCGCATCGGCCTGCCCATCGCCGCGCTCGCCGCCACCCTCTGGCTGGCCTACTTCCTGCTCCTCATCCGCCCCCACTACCTGCTCGACTACCGCTATCTCTTCAGCGCCAACGCCTACACCGGCATCACCCGCGAGAACTGGCGCGAAGTCCTCGTCAACACCTTCACCGCCGGCGACTGGATCGGCCGCATCCTCTACCCGCTCGCCCTTCTGGCCGCCGCTTGGTCCCTTTTCCGCTGGAAGCGCCTCCGCGCCCACCCGCTCATCCCCGCGCTGCTGCTCTGGATCGCCGGCTACACCGCCTTCCTCGCCTACCACAACAATCTGCAGCCGCGCTATTACCTCGTCATCGCCGTCCCCCTCACCCTACTGCTGCCAACCGTCTTCGACGCGCTCGTCCTGCCGCAGCTAAACCGCCTGCGCCCTGCGGCTCTCGCCTTGGCCGCCGTCGCCGCCGCCGCCATCGCCCTGCCCGACGCGCACCTCACCCTCCACTTCGTCCGCCACCCCGAGTACACCCTGCTTAATGCCGCCCGCCAGGTCCGCGACTACATCCAAAACGCGCAGCGCAGCGACCCCTCTCGCAACCCGCTCATCCTCTCCATCTCCGGCTCCGAGCTCGCCCTCATGAACGGCCTGCCCAGCATCTGCGACGACTTCGGCACGCTCGAGCTCGGCGACCGCGTCAAGCTCTACCATCCCGGCTGGTATCTCGCCTGGAACCAGATCGACGACGACAAGATGGACGCCATGACGCCCCTCTATCACCCCGTCCGCGTCGCCACCTTCCCCGCCATGGACGACCCCGACCGCAACGTCCTGGTCCTCTACCGTCTCGATCCCGCCACGCAGCCCCCCACCGGCCGTCACCGCCGCAAGCCCATCCCCCACGCGCTGCAAACCAAGTTAGGCGAACAACCCAGCACCAACCAGCTCGAGCACTAGCCCGATTACCTCCCAGAGCGCCTACCGCCGCTACACTCCCAAGCACGTCATTCTGGCGAAGCCAGAATCCCCGTATTCGCTTTTGCTGTTGCCTGTCCTACCGCACACTAAGTCATCTCAACCGAAGCGAACGGTCCATCGTCCGCGCAGTGGGAGCCCGTATTGCACCCTGTACCGAACCCTTGTCATTTGTTGTCATTCCCGAAGGGAATCTGCGTTTGCCCCTTCCGCTTGCAACCTATGAGGCGCACCTTCGCAAGGCGGGTCAGTCTAGGCCGTCGTTCGTGCTAGATGCCTCGGAGGTGATGGAGAGCCTAGGCTTACGAAGCATATTCGATTCAGCTTTTATCTGATCTCCATGCCAATTGAGCCACTGGATGCGTTCGTCCTCAAAGGTCTTCTTATCTACAGTTCGCCCGACGAAGTTGGGCTCGCGGCGTGACGCGAATACTGATCGGAAAGCGTGTTCAAAAATCCACCGTTGAATTTTTCGAGCGTAATCGACCGAAACGACAGTATTACGTGGTGGCAGATGTTCTCCGACAACTGTGAATAACAAATATTCAGGATCAAGTGGTAGAAAGATTATGGTCCCAGGGGATCCATACCCGCCACCAAACTTATACTCTCCGTATTTATTTTCTTGAACCCGAACAAGAGGATCATCAGAGGTGAACCAACGTATCCCGTCTGGTGCGCAAAGAACTGTCCACTTATCGTCGACTAACGCCTGAGACGTATTAGTCATAACGTGCTTAATGCTGTAATGCTATAGCCAACGGCCAACCGAAAGCTCCGTGCGAATGTAACCTCCACTTTTTTCTCTATCTTAGTAAACTGACACCCGCATTGGAAAGGAACTGTTTCCCTGTGTCGAAAGGAGTTTTAGATCAAGGTCCCTCTCGAGGTCTTCTGTTAGCAGATCAACATGCGGACCACCTACTAGCTGAATGCCCCTGGTATCGCCTGGATGGTTTTCAGCAACGCGTTGCATCATCTGGGGTATAAAGTCATTCCACTTAGGCATTAGTTCTGCTAGCCTTGCGGGTGTTCGAATATCTTGAAGTAGATCAAAAAGCTTGAGTTTCTTCCAACCTTCTTTGGTGATAGATTTCTGTTTTACTGCCTTTTCGATTTCCTCTTGCGCTGGGGACTCGAATACACGGTCTAGCCACGTTTCCAGTTCGTCTGTTTCTCCTTCGTCACCAAGACGAACATAAAGGTTCTCGTGAGCCGCCAACGCTGAAGGAGAATGGCTAGTCCACTCGGGGTACCTGACATCTGGCACTAAGCAGCGGTAGCTAAAGACCTTTCCTTCTCCGGAAGCAAACCTGCGAAGATACATGCCAGGCGCATAATGATTGTGCCGCTTAAGTACGTCGCTCATCAGCGAAACTTACCATTTGAGAGTTCATGATTCAATGCTTATGCCAGCCTTTTCAAAGAATCCGTCCCCGCACGGTTCTAAATTCAACCCGAGCACGAACCGCCGTGTCCGGACTCAGCAGGGGCGCAATGGAACTAAGCCTGACCCAGCGCCAGACTGGCATCCTGAACCATTGGCACAGTCACAAAAACCTAAGCGCGATGCACCCGGCAAGCTTGCGCACGAACCCAAAGCGCTCGCGCGGCCGGACCAGAAAAGCATTCCAGCTGCCCTCCTCATCCTGGCCCAGCAGGGCACGGCAACGGCAATAAACCGTGCCTCGATTAAAAACATTCGGAAGGCAACTTTGCTTCCGCCAGATGCGACCACAAACGCAGACGACGCTGTCCATACGCCTTGACTCTAACCCGCCGAGGCCCTTTGCGCGGCTCGCCAGCATCCTCACCCATTCGCCCGATGCGCCGCCCAGGCCCCCCACACCATCGCAATCGGATGCAGCCCCGCAATCGCCCAGCCCAGCGTCGGAATTCCCAGCGCCACATACAGCACCAGCATCACCACCGCGCCCACCACGGTGCTATATAGCATCCCAAACGGCCCAAAGAAAAACGTAAGCACCAGCGACAGCAGCACGCTCTTGCGTTTGTACATAGACGAACCAGCCTCCCGCAACACACCTTTCAGACGCGCCTCAGCCACACCAGGATGGTCGCCCGCCTTACGGCGCACTCATCCGGATCACCCGGTACTCGGCCGGCGGCACAAACAGCCGCGGGTCCGGTTCGCTCAGGTTGATCGCCCGCAGCTCAATCTCCTGGATCGCCGAAGCATGCGGATCGAACCGCTTCGTCACCACATTCACATGCAGCCGTGGCGAGTACCAGAACTCCTTCACCGTCGGCTCCGCCTTCTGGTCGCCCAGCACGCCCGCATTGAGCGTCGTAACCTCGCGCGAGCCGACCACCTCCACACTCTCGATCGTCTTCGTGCCCAGCGCCTCTTCCGTCACCGTGCCGCGTCCGTTCGGCAGCTGCCGCGCCACCGGCGGGATTACCTGCGCCGGCCGATGCAGCGCGTACACCTGGCACACCCGGTTCGCCGGCCGGCACACAGACATCTCCTGCCGCGTCGGGTCCTCATAGTCGAGCTCCGACAACGCCGTCACCTGCTGGTCGCCCGCCGGCGAGAAGTACCGCCGTTCCTGAAATACCCGCCCCGCGCTGTCCCGCGCCACCGTCCGATGATTCTTCACCGTCCCCGTACTGCCATCGGGAAGCATCCTCGTCCACTCCGTCACCACGGTCGCCGAGAAGGGCGCACCCTCCAGGGGCAGGATGTCGACACTCTGTAATGTCTGCCGCGTTCCACCGTCCGCGGCATGCGCTGTCCCATCCTGCGCCCAAAGCCCCGATCCAAGTAGAAAGAGACCAATCCCAGCCGTCGTCGCTAACAGACTCTTTCGCATCCACGCACCCCGACGCCATTAGTATCCCCCGGAACACATCGCTCAGCCATCATTTTCGTTCCGAAAAGTGGAGAGATTTCCGGCCTCCGGTGTCTAAGAGTTCATGCGTTCCCTTTGCCTCTTCGCAGCGCTTCTGGTTCCGGTCGCCTGCGAAGCTCAGGTTACCGGCGCCTTCTCGTTGGACAAGGCCACCTTCGCTCCCGGCGAGCCCGTCCTGCTTTCCTTCACGCTCACGAACACGGGAGATCGATCGGAAGAAGTCGCCACCGCCGATCCGTATGCCTTCTGCTCCGGATTCCAAATTCATGTCGCTCGCGAGGGCGGCCCGTCCCCCGCCTGCTTCGAAGGTTATGCCGGAAGCTGCGTCGGTGGCGCGCTCCTGCTTCCGCCCGGCGCATCTCACACCGAACATCTCCTTCTCAATTACCAAAACCGCGCTCAGGGAGACATGAGCCTTCCCGTCAGCGGTGCCGGCGGCTACACAATCGATGCCATCCGCGAGATTAATTTTGCTCCGCCAAGTGAGCATTCCCGCTCGTTTAGTGCTCCCGACCAGGGCAAGGTGCACCAGGTTCTCACTCTCCGCGTCGACGAAACGCTCCAGGTCTCCTCGTCCATCTACGATCCTTATGTTGAGCAGCTCGAATCCAAGGACTTCCGAGCCCGCCAGGAAGCGGCACGCACCCTGACTACGCTCGCACCACGCACGCTGGAACCTCTGCTCATCCCATTCGCCACCTCGCCGGACTGGGCGATTCGACAGTTCGCCCCTCTGGCGCTTGCCAGGCTCGGAACCGAAGCCAGCCTCTCCACGCTCGCTCAGATGCTTCTCCATACAGAGCCTGGCAGCTACGAGTACATGATGGCAGCCCAGTCCCTCGGCGAGACCCACGACCCAGCCTGGTTTCCGCTTCTGCTCAAGATCGCCGACCAGCAGGGACCCATGTACCTGCGATATGCCGCCGAGAGTGGCGGGTCGGCCGCCATCCCGGCTCTGCTCGCCCGCCTGAATACGGCCGACAGCGGCGCACCCTTCGCCATCGCAGATGCCCTCGGACGGACCGCGAGCCGAGCCGCCATCCCGCCGCTCATCGCCCTGCTCGGACCGGCCGCCACCTCCCGCGAAGCCTCCGCGCAGAGCCTCGCCGTGAACGCAGGCATCGCGCTCACCCGCCTCACGCACGTCAGCGCCGAGCAAGGCCTAAATGGCTCCGAAATCCCGTCCTGGCAAGCGCGTTGGCAACGCTGGTGGACGAACTCCGGATCGACCGCTCCCATCTATCCCTCGGACGAGTGCGCCGCAGAGACAAAGTTGCCCTGACCAAAGCCCCCGAACCTAGACCGCGCTTTGTCATTGACGCGCGCTTCTCCTTTCGTTAGTCTAGGGTCTCGCGCAGTCTCGCGTCTGCACGTCCGCTCTGCTTTGCGCCTCAAACTTGGGGCCTTGCGACGGACTCTGAGACACGGACTCTCCAGGGTCTACTCTTTCCGGCACAGCACGTCGGAGAGGCACCCATCAGGGACGACAGGCCCCGCGCGCTTTATGTCTGTCCCAGGCAGTCGGTTCGCGTGGAAACGAAAGTGCTCCTCTCCTGAGCAACTTCCTCTCTGCACCCGCCACCCGCCAGGCACGCCGCCTTCAGCTGAGCTCAGGCTCAACTGTTTCATCCACCCGTCGCACCTATCTTCGTGCCCCACGCTGCCAGCAACCGAAGACAGCAGATCCAAGGAGTAACCTCACGCATGAGCAATATCGGCAACACCCACGGCACCTCCATCCCCAGCGGGAAAGACATCCAGCGCAAGTGGTTCGTCATCGACGCCACCGGCAAGACTCTCGGCCGCCTGTCGACCGTCGCCGCCTCCATCCTCGCCGGCAAGCTCAACCCCATGTACACCCCCTACATCGACATGGGCGACCACGTCATCGTCGTCAACTGCGAGAAGATCGTGCTCACCGGCATGAAGGGCGACCAGAAGCTTTATCGCCGCTACACCGGCTTCCCCGGCGGCCTGCGTGAAGAGAGCTTCATCAAGCTGCTCGCCCGCCGCCCAGAGGCGATCGTCGAGCAGTCTATCAAGGGCATGCTGCCCAAATCCAAGCTCGGCCGCCAGATGGCCACCAAGCTGAAGGTCTATAAGGGCGACAAGCACCCGCACCT
>CAXSDM010000020.1:0-30842 GCA_964235575.1 uncultured Acidobacteriaceae bacterium
GGAGGGAAGAGTGGCCGAGTGGTTGATGGCTCCAGTCTTGAAAACTGGCGTACCTGAAAGGGTATCGGGGGTTCGAATCCCTCCTCTTCCGCCAATTGTGGCTCAAGCGGCTTGAAGTTTAACGCGCGGCTAATGCCGTGCTCCGCTAAAATACCCTTGGTTCCGGTGCGATCGGGATCACTCCGCGTGAAAGATTCCTTATGCCTTCTCCGCCCGTCATCGTTGTGTACGGCCACGATCAGAGCCTGCTCGATACGCGGACCTGGGTGTTGCAAGGGGCGGGGTACCAGGTTTCGCAGGCTTCGCATCTGTCCGAGTTGGAGCAGACGGCAGACGAGCGCTCTGTCGCGCTCGTGGTGATGTGCCATACGCTCTCCGGGGAAGAATGGGATGCGACGCGAACATCGCTCGACCACCGGCCGGGGATCAAGCGCCTGCTCATCACCGCCAACCGTCCCCTTTCCGTCCAAACCCTGGGGGAGCCGGCTATCAGCGCATTCGATGGGCCTCGGGCCCTGCTTGATATGGTTGGCAAAATCCTGTCCGCAAACGATGGACAGACGATCTAAACCATTCAGAGCTATGTAGGCGTCCAGCCGAGATGCCGCATCTCACCAAGCAGCCCTGGTCGGAGCGTCCCTCCGTACGAAGCGAGGAGCGCAGTGGATCAAAAGAACCTGCAACCGGATCGAAGGCCAAGCGCACCACGTGCAGCACGCTCGTCCAGAAGGCCGGATCAGCGCGGCGACGCAGGGATGCTTGCGCTTGGGATGCTGCACCAGATCCGGAATCCGCTGGAGGTGCTTGGGTATCTCGTTTACCTGGCAGAGCAAGAGGCGGAGCATCCGGAGCAAGTAAAGCGGTACATGCAGATGGCTGAGGAACATTTGGGCACGCTGAACCGGATCGCCGGCCAGACGCTGCACTTCGCGGAGCTTGCCGATGGACCCGCACCGATCGACCTGGTCGACCTGGCGGAGTCCGCGCTGCGTATGCATCAGCAGACCATTGAGTCCAAGCAGATTCACTTGGTAAAGGACCTTCCAAAAGGGCTGCTGGCGGGCGTGTATCGCGGCCAGATGCTGCATGTGATCTCAAGCCTGATCGTGAACGCGCTTGAGAGTCTGCATCCCGATGGGACGCTCTCCATTCGGCTGCGCAAGCGCCGCGACGGGCTGCACCTGATGGTCGTCGACAACGGTCAGGGGATCGCCGAAGAACACCAGCCGCGCGTCTTTGAGCCTTTCTTTTCGACCAAAGAGAAGGCTGGCGCAGGCATCGGTCTTACGCTCGCGCGGCAGATTGTCGAAGATCATCACGGCAAGTTGTCGATGCGGAGCAGCGTACGCCCGGGCCGGACGGGGACCGCGTTCAAGATCTATCTGCCGGTCGAGGCAGAGAGCGCGACACATCGTTTACGCGGTTAGGAAGGTTGTAACCAGGACAGTTGGTGCGTCGACCAAGCTTTTACTTTCTCACACGAGAATAGGATGTCGTGCTAAGTCGATGACAGTACCGTCGTTCTTTCGACTCGGCAAAGGACGACGACAGAAGTAACTCGTCAATAAGTGACTCGCCCTTGTTCCATCCGATGATGAAGCTAGAAGTAATGAAGCAGGGGTTTACATCGATCAACTTGGCATCGTGAGTGGCTCTGCGTTCGAGACATCTAGTCGAAGACCACGTCGATCGAGAAGCCTGAGGCTCATCGCTTTGGATAGTAACTCTTTGAAGACTTCGCTTTGATTGAAGGCTTCGACTGCTGCCTGGTTCGTCCATGCTTCGATCAGGTGAAACTTGACGCTCTCTTCCACATCTTGCGCCACGTGGAAGTACACGCACCCAGAACTCGCACGACCAGCTTGGGCGAGAGTACGGGAAAGGTCCGCGAAGGCGGAGATGTCATCCGGGTGCACGGTATAGCTGGCGTTGACGGCGAGAGTAGGCTTTGTATTCAAGGTTTAATTCTCTTTCTTGGACTGTTCATCCTAACGTGAGCCAGGCGAGGAGTTATGGTGTTTGATCCGATATAGCGAAGCTTCTGATTCGCATCCTGGGCAAGTTGCTGAATTAACATTAACCTGTTGCTTTACTATTGAGTAGTACCTACTTTCAGGTAAGTGTCCTAAAGATGACGTGAGGAGTTGGCCATGCCTGATTGCGGATTGGACGTGGTATTGGCGCTGATCGGAGGCAAGTGGAAGATGCTCATTCTCTATCATGTTTGCCATGAAAGCCGAAGATTCGGTGAGCTTCGACGGCTGTTGCCGGGCATCACCGAAAAAATGTTGACACAGGATCTGCGGCAGATGCAGCAAAGCGGCTTGCTTGCCCGGAAGGACTATAAGGAGAGTCCACCCAAGGTGGAGTACTCCATTACGCCCTTCGGAAGATCGCTTGGTGAATCGTTACGCCCGCTTTGCGCCTGGGGAACTAGAAACAGGGAAAGCTCATATCGTCCCGAAGCAAGCCTGCCTTCGCCACACGCGGAGTCCCTTCGGGACTGACAACGAAAGAAATACAGCCTCTACACCAACAGCTCCGGCGTTCTATGGGCGTGGTGACGGAACCGACCGCAGGCTGAAGCTCGCAATCTCGGCGGGGATCGACCCCGGGCGTACCTGGAGCGTGCCAAGTACCTCCGTGCCCGCGGGCGTCTGGTCGCGTAACCGAAAGACCAGCACCCCGGGCTCTACCTCCTTGGCGGAGAGCAGGTTGAAGCCGCCCGTCTGCTGCCGAAGCGTAAGCTGTGCCGCCGCCGCGGCCGCGGAAGCCACGTTCGGCAGCGCCTCGGCCAGCCCGGAACCGCTCGCCTGATTGAACGCCGCAAGCCAGCCATAGAGCAGATGGCCAGCTGGACTGTTGGGGATCAAGCCTACCTGGTCGCCAAAGCGCGGCAGACGAACCACGATAGTCGGGTGAACCGGGCTCACATGATTGCCCCGGCGGCCCGGCACAGGAGCTTCCGCAGGGTCGCCCAGCACAATGGTGTCGATCTGCGAGGGATCATCCTTGTCGTCCTTATCCTCGTCGGCCGGCTGCGCTCCCGGTGTGCCGCTCGCCGCCCGTCCAGTGCTTAAGCTGTCCGAGCCGGCGTGGAGGTGCCCCGCCTGATTCAGGCCGAAGAGAATCAGTGCGAGCGCCCCGACCGCGCCCACCAGCGCCAACACGATCGTTGCCGGGCGGAGCGGCTGCCGGCTTGTCAGGTAGAAGCTGGGGCCGCTCAACGCCCGGGGCGCGGAAGAAAGCGGCTCCGGCGCGTGGCGCTGGTTCATTGCTCCTCCCGGGGAACCTGCCACAGCTCGGTCGTCAGCAAGCCACCCATCTCCAGATGCTCCCCCACCCTCACGAACCCGGCAAGTCTCAGCGTCTCCTGATAGGCCGGCACCCGCGTTGCCCGCAATCCGGTCAGCACCCGGAAGGCGAGATACAGCCCGCGAATCAACAGCTTACACGGCACCTGCAGCCATCCCACCGGAGCCTGAAAGTCCGATACCAGCCAGAGCGCTCCTGCCGACAGATCAGGCCGCAGACGCGACACGAGCAGCTCGACCTCCTGCTGCGTCAGGCAGTCTAGAGAGAAATGGGTCACCACCAGGTCCACCTGCCCATCCGGCTCAAACTGAAGCGCGTTCCCCACCGTCGTCCGCAACCGCTCCCGCGCGCCCACCCGCGCCACTCGCGTTTCCAGCAGCTTCATCATTGCCGGGCTCAGGTCGACCGCATGGACCCGCATCTCGGGGTGCATGGCCATCATTCGCGCTGTGAACCGGCCGTCGCCATCTCCCAGCACCAGCGCCGCCCGGCACTCCGTCAGCCGCGGCAGAAAGTGCTCTCGCGTGCGCTCCAGCAGCGGACCCAGCGTGCCGTACTCCAGCCACCGGTACGCCCGCGCAATCCGGTCGAAGTTCGGTGTGCTCGCCGGCTTCACTTTATCCATAGGGCGACCGCCAACGGCGTCAGCAGCACCAGGTCCGCCGCCGCCCGCAACGTCGTCCGCTCCAGCCGCCAGCGCACGCGGTCCAGCCAGAGCAACCCCGCCGCGGCCAGGCCGACCGCCAGCAGTACCGGCGTCATCGGCTCCAGGCGCACCGCCGCCAGACCGACACACACCACCCCCAGCACCGCCCCCAATACCGGCGTCCCTTCGCCGACGCCGGCATGTTCCCATTGATCGATCAGCCGGCAGTTCAGCCAGCACACCAGCCCGAACGCCGCCGCCGCCACACAAAGCCATGCCCGCAAGCCTGGCGTCCGAGCCAACGCCGGCAGAAACACCGCCGCCCCGAAAAATAGCCCCGGCGCAAGCTCCTTGGCCCCGCGCAGCGCCAGCGGACGCACCAGGTGAATGATCGCAAACCATCCCGCCAGCGCCGCCGCCAACTCCACGAACGGCCAGAACGCACTCTCCGGCAGCCTCGCCAGGGCGATGACCAGCGGCACCAGCACACCGGACGCCGCAATCATGGCGACTCCGAACCCCCGCCAATGCGCCCGATGAAAGCGGTGTCTCTCCTCAAGCTCGCCCTCGCGCTCCGCACCCCGGCCATCGAGCAGCCGGTCCGCCGCATACAGCAGCCACACCGCCACAAACATCGCCGCCGTCACCGGCCAGGGCAGCGCCACGCCCGCGCATCGCGCCACAAACCAGGTCCACACCGCGGCCACCGTCGGCGCATCGAGCGACAGCAGATGCCAGCCCACCAGCCCGCGCACCAGCCAGGTAAACCCACCCCTGTCGACGACTTTTCGAAGACCAATCCGCCCGCTGGCTCCGGCGGCCGGATCGCCTTCCGCGTTTGGCTGAACATTACGCTGTACTACATCCAACTGGAGCACCCCACCCTGCTCCATTGGACGCTGTTCCCACTATACCCGTTCGTCCTTCGCTCCCGTGGCCCAGAACCCGGGATCGAGATCGGCAAAGACGCCGTCCCGCAGCTGGATCGCCGCCAGCCGCGCACTCTGCTGTACGGTCAAAACTCCAGTCTCAGCGAACCCCTGCCACATCGCTTTAAGCTCAAGAAACTGCTCGTTGTGAGTGAGAAAACGAAGCTCCGCGTAATCCCGCGCCGCGCCGGTGGTGATCAGGAACTGCCAGTCCGACGACTCCAGCAGCAGCAGCTCGCGGCACATCTGCTGCACGATGTGCAGGCCGAGCTCCGACGCGCGCCACTTGCCCTCGGTCGCAACCTCCCGCACATAGAGCTCCGCCGGATAGATATGCGTGTAGGTCCAGGAGGTTTCCGGATTGAGCCAGACCTGGTGATTGCCCTCCGCGCCCCAGGACCCCTCCGACAGGGAAAGAGAATCCGCCTGCGGAAACCGTGCCAGATACGCTGAGCACGAGGTCAGCTCGATGCCGATCGGGTAATCGTGCAGCGTTCGCGCCACCTGCTCCAGCCACACCGGCCCCTCAAACCACCAGTGCCCAAACAGCTCCGCGTCGAACAGCGCACACAGAATCTGCGGAACCAGCTCTTTGAACCCGCCCTGCAGTGCCTCGTAGACCAGGTGCACGAAGTGGGCCGCGTGCTCCTTCGCGCGGGCCTCGGCCTCCTGCGGCGAATAGAGTTCCTTGTGCTCCATGGCCACCTTCTGCCCGGTGACCCGCCAGTACCGGTGCCCACCCGGCCAACGCTTCTTATGAAAGTCGAGGTAGCACCCGTCTCCGGGATAGCCGCGCTCGCCCGACCAGACCTGCAACCCGGTCCGCGGGTCGCGGGCAAACACCGTCACGGCCGAGCGCTGGTCATGTTTGTCATAGGGGCCATCGACGAAGTGCGGGCGGTAGAGCAGGCGCGCGTCTCCCTCCGATACGTCGCGTGTCTCGCCATCGCGCAGCTCATACGGAGACTGCGTGCGGGCAGAATCCTCGACCAGGTGCGTGTCGACGAAAAAATAGTCCAGGCTGGACTCCGCGAGCGCCTGTTCCAGCCCGATGCGCTCAAACGCCGGAGCCGCCTCCGAGCCGTCCGCGTTGCCCACCGGGTAGCTCCACACGCCAGCCGGCCGGTAGCCGCACTCCGGCGACCAGATGCCTTTGGGCCGCTCGCCCAGGTGGCGCACATGCGTTTCAACCCCCACCCGCACCTGCGCGCGCACGCTCTCGTCGGTGCCCAGCAGAGGCATGTAACCATGCGTGGCGCTGCAGGTGATGATCTCGATCAGCCCGGCCTGGTGAAAGTGCTTGAAGCCGCTGACGATGTTGCCGCCGAGCGCCTGGAAGTGCTCGAGCGTCTGCGTGAAAAAGCGCTGCCAAAAGCGAGCCGTCTCCGCGTAGTGGGTCTCGCCGGACTGCGTAAAGAAGGCTTCATCCTCGCGTGCGGCGACGATCTTGCGGGTCACGTAATTCGGAAACTCGGCTTGAAAAACCGGATGGGTCAGCTGCTCCAGCAGGATGGGCGAAAGATTCAGGTTGCAGTGCAGCCCGATTCCGTCACTCTCCAGCCGGCCCAGGACGCGCAGCAGCGGTAAGTAAGTCTCGGCGGCAGCTTCGTGCAGCCACTCCATTCCGTGCGGCCACGTGCCGTGATTGACCACGTAGGGCAGGTGGGCGTGCAGGGTAAACGTAAGATAAGCAGCGGCTTGAGACGGCATTGTCACGAAGATGCCCCGTGGAGGATGGCAGGCCATGAATGGCGGCCCTCCTGATTCGTCCTGAGTCTATCTTACGAGAGCCGCATCCTTCTGTTCCCGGCTCTACGGATGATCGGCCCCCGGCTGCAGCGCAGGCTGATTTCCGCGGTCCCGGCGATCTCCGCCGTCGGTCCGTACCCGCACCGTCACCGGCGTCTGCAACCGGAAGCGCACCACGGTCTCGGAGGCGACCTGCACCTGCTGCCCGCGAGTTACGGCGTTCACGCCCGCGCCCGTGCCTCCGCCCGCTGCCGCGCCGATCGCCGCGCCCTTGCCGCCGCCGAAGATGCCGCCAAGGATCGCGCCCACAGCCGCGCCGCCTCCGACTTTCTCGGCCGTATTCGATCCGCGGCCCTTCCCCTGGACGGTGTACGGATCGGTGGTGACCGGGAGGTGCTCACCGCGGCGCGTGATGCTCGCCAGCGAGAGGGTGAGCGACGCGGAGCCCTTGAAGTGCGCTGCATCCTTGACCTCGTCGACGTGCCCCGCGACGGCGCTTCCGGCCGGGATCGCCACCAGACCGTCGACCAGCACGTCTGAGGAGACTACCCCGGAGAACGAGTCGCCCTGCTGCGTGCTCGCGCTGTCCAGCGTCTGCGTGATGCGCACCGGGATCGACTCACCGCTCGCCACGGTGACGGTTTTGAAGGTCGGGGCAGGTGGCGGCGGCGGCGCCTGCTGCACGGGAGGCGGCACGTAGGCCTGCTGCGGAGGCGGAATGCGCTCGACCGGAGCGGGCTCATGAGTCTGGTTATAGGTCTGGGCGTTGTTCTGCAGCGGCGGCTCGGACTGCGACCTCAGCCTCGCCTCGCTCTTGCGGGAGGAGGCGTTTAGCGGGGCAGGTGCGGGCGCGTTCACGGCCGCGCTCGCGGGCGGAGGGGCACTCACCGAAATGTTGTCGACCACCTCCTTCACGCCCGTCACGCCAGCCGCGTCGCGAGCCGCGATCGTGCGCTGCGCGTCGTTCTGCACGCTGCCGGAAAGGGTGGCGATGCCGCCCGAAACCGCCACCTGCACCGGTTGTCCGTTGATCGAGTTGTCGGCCGTAAGCTGGTTCTGGATCGTCGTCGTCAAGGCGGCATCGTCCACCACCGCCGGCTTGGACTTGCATCCGGCGACGCAAAGCAGAACCAGTGCAGCAAGCACTTTCGCGGAAGAAGTGCCTGCTCCCGCTCCGCCTGTCATTTCGGCTAAATCTTTCGTCCGGCTCATCTCTATTCTCCTCGCGCTCGCAACAAAGCTCAGTTTTAGACGCCGTTTGTCGGCTGCGAGCGGCTTCTATGATTTGGCAGGACTGATTATAGGATGGCTTTCCTGCGCATCGCGCAACCCGATCGAACGCCAGGGCATCTCCATCTATGAAACGTCTTACTCGAAACGAACATTCGGAGAGCCTGCGATTCCCATGGCACACTGGCCTGAAATTCTAAAGGGATGAGACTCTCCAGCATGCTTCGGGCTCCGAAAAGCACGTCTGAATTCAATATCAGGTTCGAAAACAGGAGAAGACAATGGCGGACGATAACGGCATGGGTGGATTGGGTTGGTTTCTTACAGGGCTTGGACTTGGCGCCCTGGTTGGCGTTTTGTATGCTCCGAAATCGGGTCGCGAGACCCGCGAAGACCTGGTCAGCAGCGCCCTCGATGCCAAAGAGAAGGCAGCTGTGCTCGCGCAACAGGGCGTGGACAAGGCCAACGATTACGTCGAGCAGGGCAAGCAGGTTGCCGGCGAATACGTCGACAAAGGTAAGGACATCTACGATCAGAGCCGCACCCAGTGGACGCAGTATGTCGAGAAGGGCAAAAGCCTGGTGCAGGACCAGCAGGATCGAGTCGCGGCAGCCGTCGATGCGGGCAAGGATGCGTATACGAGCAAGCCTGAGCCGACTGTGTAGCTTACCGGGACGCTCGGCGCTGCACGGCCACCGTCTGTTGTAAAGATTGGATCGTAAGGGTGGGCCGGTCGAGCAAGCTCGGAGGCTCACCCTTTTCTATGCCGTAAGAAGATGACGAGAAAGTAGATGGAGTCGAGATGATCGTTTCAGGTTTAGTCAATGCTTCCAGGTTCGCCGGGGCTCTCCACGGCACAATGCTGACAGCCAGCTTCTGGCAAACGACGGATGCCGCTCCGGGCAGCGACCTGCATACGCTTACCATCTTCGTCGGCATTGCCGCCTTCTCGCTGCTCATCCTGGCGCTGTTTGTGCTGGGCGTAGCGGTCGCGGCGCTTATCATCGCCAACAAGGTCTCGGCGGAGGTCAAGCTGGTGAAGGCCCAGGTCATGGCCAAGGCGACACCGCTGATCGACAAGGGTCAAGGACTGGTTGAGAAGGCGCAGACTCTGGTTGTCGACCTAACGCCCGAGATCAAGCAGATCACCACCAAGGTCAACGGCATCATCGGGAGCACGCAGGGGTTGATCACCGATCTCACTCCTGAGATCAAGCAGATTACCTCCAAAGTGACTGAGATCTCAGGACACGTAGAGTCGATCGCCGGCGTCGCGAAGGACAAAGTGCAGGAGTTCTCACCTACGATCACCTCAATCAACGGGACCGTTCAGGAAGCCAACGAAACCGTGCGGCTGGTGAATCAGAAGACGCGCGAGCAGGTGGAGCGGGTGAATACCCTGGTGACCGATGCGCTCGATTCCACACGCAGCATGGGCGAGTCAATCAGCGAGGCGGTCAACAAACCTGTGCGCGACGTCGCCGACATGGTCGACAACGCCAAGCAGGCCGTCACCTCGGTCTTCGATGGCGCCAAACACTCCGTCGACAGCATCCTGAAGGGAACGAAGGACTCGGTCAACTCGGCCAGTAGCGGAACCAAGAGTTTCTTCACCAGCGTGGTGAATGGAGCCAAAGGTGTCACGTCCAGCTTCTTCAGTTCAAAGCAAAAGCCCACGCAGACGAAGCGGGCCTCCTATGTATCCGATCCCGCTCCGGTCAATCCTTCGAAAAAGACGGTGGACGACGGCGTTGAAGAAGTGAACAGCCTGCCGGCTTTGTAGAAGGTAGCTAGAAGATCCAGCCACCCCCGACCACCTCCTCTTCCTGATAGAAGATGGCAGCCTGGCCGGGGGTGATTGCGCGTTGGGGCTCGTCGAAGAGGGCGAGCGCGGTACGATCGGGTCCCGGCATCAGGGTGGCGGGTTGGGGCTCGTGACGGTGACGGACCTTGGCGTGCACCCGGATCGGCACGACCAGCTCCGGGATGGAGATCCAGTTGAGGCGATCGACGCGCAGCTCGCGGGAGAGCAGACCGGTGTCCGGGCCGACGGTGACCTGGTGGCTCTCGGGGTGAATGTTCAGGACGTAGAGCGGGCTGGCGCTGGTCAATCCAAGGCCCTTGCGCTGGCCGACCGTGAAGTTGTGGATGCCGGTGTGCTGTCCGATGACCTCGCCCGTGGTGGTGACGAGCTCGCCGGAGCTGTCCGGCAGCGGCTCGCCCTGCTCGTCGAGGTAGGCTTCGAGGAAGGCCTGGTAGTCGCCGCCGGGGATGAAGCAGATCTCCTGCGAGTCCGGCTTCGTGGCGACCTCGAGTCCGGCGTCCGCGGCCAGCTCGCGCACCTCCGGCTTGCACATCTCGCCAAGCGGGAAGAGGGTGTGGGCGAGCTGATCCTGGGTGAGGCCGAAGAGAAAGTAGGTCTGGTCCTTGGAGCGGTCGGCGGGGCGAGAGAGGATCCAGCGGTTGCGCGCCGGGTCGAAGCGGTTGCGGGCGTAGTGGCCGGTGGCGATGCGCGACGCGCCAATCTGGCGCGCGGTGAGCAGAAGCTGGTCGAACTTGAGGTGGTTGTTGCAGAGGGTGCAGGGGATGGGCGTGCGCCCGGCCAGGTATTCGGCGACGAAGGGCTTGACGACATCGGCCTCGAAGCGGGCCTGCTGGTTGACGACGTAGTAGGGGATGCCGAGCTGCTCGGCGACGCGGCGGGCATCGTAGACGTCGTCGATCGAGCAGCAGCGGCCCTGGACGGCTTCGGGCATGCCGTCGTGGCCGGCGAGGCGGCGCTGGTTCCAAAGTTGCAGAGTGAGGCCGACGATGGTGTGTCCCTGGGCGTGGAGCAGGGCGGCGACGGCGGAGGAATCGACGCCTCCGGACATGGCTACGGCAACGGTGTCGGTGTCGCTCATGGTGTACCCCTCCTCCCCCCCGGTTAAGTTCTAAAGTCTTCGATCTACATGATTTAAGTCTGGACTTCCAAGATACTTGTCCGGACCTGGCGGGAGAGGAGATTCACCCTGCCACCAAGCAGGCAAATCCTTCTCCCCTTAGTTCTACTCTATAAGGTGTGTCAAGGGGCGCTGCTACCATCGCAGCATGCCGATGCCTCGTTTTTGCGCCCTGATGCTGTGCGTGCTCGCCGTTTGGGGGCGCGGTGTGTGCCCGGCGCAGGCGACCTCCACCGGGCTGGAGACCGAGCACGGCGTGTACCTGGTCCACTTGCTGCTGCACACCATCGGTACGGAGGAGTACACGATCCACCAGCTTGCCGGCGGTCGCCAGGTGCTGCGCACGACCGTCATCACCAACGACCGCGGCGCCCAGCGCACCACGTCCACGACGCTCGACTTTGGTCCGCAGGCGACGCCGCTGCGCCTGGAACAGCAGACCTCGACAGCCGCCTCGACTCCGCCGCCGGACACGACCCAGATCGCCGGCTCTACTGCTACGATCACCGAGGCCGGCTTGACTCGCACCACTTCCCTGCCCTGCGCCGCGTTTGTCGGTTTCGCCAACATGCCCGCCGCGCTGCAGATGGTGATGATGCGCTACTGGCAGGCGCACCGCCAGCCCGCGCGCCTGCCCATGCTGCGCGCCAGCCCGGAGGCTCCGCCGCTTGAGATCCGGCTGGTTGGCCACGAGGCTTTCCTGGTCAAGGGCCGCGTGGTCCGGCTCAGCCGGTACACCGTCGCCAACCTCCTGTTCGGCCGCGAGATCCTGTGGATGAACGACTCCAACCGCCTGGTTGCGCTGATGACCTTCGCGGGCGGTCTGCCCCAGGAGATTGTGCTGGACGAGTACGCCGAAGCGACCAGCGGGCTGGTGAGCAGCGGCGTACGGCAGGAGCTGCTCGACCTGGCCGACCTCGAGCGTCAGATCCCGGTCGAAGCTCAAGGCACGTTTGCCATCGTGGGGGCGCGGCTGATCGACGGCACGGGCGCTCCCGCGGTTGAAAACGCCTCCGTGCTGATCCGCAACGGCCGCATCGCCGCTGCCGGAAGCCACATTGCGATTCCTTCCGGTACGCGCATTGTGCATGCCGAAGGCCAATCCCTGCTGCCCGGCCTGTGGGAGATGCACGTCCACTACTCCGGCGTGGAGTTCGGCCCGGCGCTGCTCTCGGCCGGCATTACGACCGCGCGCGACTGCGGCGGCGAGCTGCTGTTCCTGACGACGCTTCGCCGCGAGATTGCCGGGCGCCACGCGCTGGGCCCGCGGCTGCTGCTGGCCGGGCTGATCGACGGCGGCGGCCCGCTGGCCTTTGGGGCGGTCGATGCCGAGACGCCGGCCGAAGGAATTGCTGCGGTGGACGCCTATGCGGACCAGCACTTCAACCAAATTAAGGTGTACACGTACCTGCAGCCCGCGGTGCTGCGCGCGATCGCGGCCGAGGCCCACGCGCGCGGCCTGACCGTGACCGGCCATGTGCCTGCCGCGGTGACTACGGCGCAGGGGATCGCGGATGGCATGGACCAGATCAACCATTTGCAGTACGTGACCCGCGCGCTGACGGTCGATGGCAAGCTCGCGCTCGATTCGCCGCAGGCGCGCGAGACGCTGACGCTGTTGAAGGACCGCCACATCGTGGTCGACCCGACTGCCGGCTGGGGCGAGATGGCGGGCCATCCACGCTCGCTCGACCCGGCGAGCTTCGAACCGGGCATCCTGGCGGCGCCGTTTCCACTGGCCTGGAAGTTTCGCGCAATGGGTACTCCCGCGTCCGATGAGCCGAAGTTCCGCGCGCGCATGGAGATTGCTCAGAAGGTGATCGCGGCGCTGCACTCCGCCGGTATTCCGATTGTCGCTGGCAGCGACACGGGCCTCGTGGGCTACGGGCTGAACCGGGAGCTGGAGCTCTACGTCCAGGCCGGCCTGACGCCCATGGAGGCGATCCAGTCAGCCACGCTCATTCCCGCCCGCGCGATGAAGCTCGACGCCGATTCCGGTACGGTCGAGGCCGGCAAGCGCGCCGACCTGCTGCTGGTCGACGGCAATCCGCTCGACGATATACGAAGCCTTCGCCGCGTCGTCAACGTCATTGCGAATGGCCGTCTCTATTCGAGCCCTGAACTGGCCCGCAGCGTAGGTTTTCGCCGCTAGAGCCGTCTCGCGGTAGAGCTGCCGTTGTCCTTCCATCGCGGAGCGATCGATCCTGGGGATCCGCATCGCGCGACCACGAGGAGATCACACTTTGTCATCAACCCGACATAACTTTCGACCACGGTCTTGTATATTCGGCCTAAGTCTGACACCAGACACAGTACAGATTTCCGAGGTGCGTTCCAGGAAGTTTGCGCAGTGGGCAATTGGATGACGCATTTTCCCCAGCACGCAGAGGTTCTGTATGCGCACGTTCAACAACAACCTTCTTCATGCATTGTCTCCTGAGAGCATTGCCCGCCTGGATCTCCGCCCGGTTGAGTTCGAGCTCAATCACGAGATTGAATGGCCGGGCGCTCCCATCACCCGGCTCTCCTTTGTTGAAACGGGAATGGCCTCGCTCACCGTGACCTTTGACGATGGTTCGCAGGTAGAAGCGGGCATGTTCGGCTTTGAGTCCGTGATCGGCATCTCCGCCCTGATGGGGACCAAACTGAGCCTGAACCGCGTGTATACGCAGATCGCCGGATACGGCTTCACTTGCCCCATTGAGAACGGCCGCGCCGAGTTCAAACGGGGCGGCGAATTTCACATGCTTACCCTGCGTTACGTGCAAACGCAGCTCGTCCAGGCGATTCAGTCCGCCGGCTGCAATGCCAAGCACACGATGGAACAGCGGCTGGCGCGCTGGCTTCTCATCTGCAGGGACCGCGCTCAAAGTGACACGTTCCGCATGTCGCAGGAGTTTCTCTCCGACATGATCGGCGCTAGTCGGCCTACGGTCAGCGTGATCGCCGCGGCTCTAAAAGACAAGCATCTGATTGACTACACGCGAGGGAATATGAAGGTGTGTGACGCAGCTGCCCTCGAGAAGACAGCCTGCGAGTGCTATCTGGTGATCAAGCGACATCTAGATAGCTTCGCCTCGTTCGAGTCCTCCACCAGCAACTCCGCCTCCTATAACGGTGCGCAACTGCGGTAGCGTGCGGGCTGCCCTCGCAGCTTTGGGGATCAGTAGCTGATAAATTCCTGGGACCCGCGCCGCAGCCGCAGGCCGGCGATGCCGAAGAAGAGCGATAAGCTGAAGAGAATCGCGTCCCACATGACCATCGGCCGGTGCCAGCCGGGGGAGTAGGTGGCATCCTGGCCGGCCCACAGGGTAACCAGCATGCCGATGATCAGGGTTTGAAAGCAGATGGTCAGGAAGAGCTGGCCGCGGCGGCGGCGGCGGTCGAGGTTGACCACCTGGTCGGGGGATAGATTGCGTTCTTCAACGGGGATCAGGTTGTTCGCCATTGCGTCATTCCTCTCTCGTATTAGACCATGGGCGGCGGTTGGGGTGGATTACAGAAAGGCGACCGACTGGATTCCGGCCACGTCGAAGCGCTTGCGGCAGCGCACGTTTTTGCAGCCGACCAGGTCGTCGCGGCGGACCATGTAGCTCTGTGCCTTGGCGAAGCGGGCGCGGTCGCGTTCGTCGGCGCCGCGGCCGAGCTGCGGCTTTTTGCGCCGGACGAGCCAGGAGAGCTCGTACTCGCTCCGCTGTCCGCAGTGGGGACAGGTCATGGTGTGGGTGCGGGATTCCGGCCGTTCGTCGAAAAAATCACGCTCTTCCATCAGAGACCTCCGGAGTGCACGCACCGCCACGGGAAGCACGGATGTCCCCCATGAGTTGCAGCGGCTCCAAAGGGAAGTATTGCATACTGGGGTGGGTTCGCAGAAGAGGAGGAGCCGCTGTGGGCAAGGCGAAAAAGCGCGTTTTCTCGATTCTGAAAGCGGTGAAGCAGAATGCGCGCGACCGCGTAGGGATGCCACCGCCCGAGAAAGTGCTGCCCGACCCGAAACAGAAGGCAGCGGCCGCGCCGAAGTATAAGGAGACGCTGGCCGGGCTGCTGGAGCGGGCAGGGCGCGAGGATTGAGGTCGGAGTGCGCGTTTCGCACCGCCGGCTCGGAGAGCTTCCGATAAGCTGATGAGATGAGCCTGGATCTGATGCTGGTGCTGTTTCAGGTGGTGGTGCTGGTGTTCGCGCTGAGCGTGCATGCGTGCGCACATGCGTACGCGACGATGCGCTTTGGGGATGCGACTGCGTTCATGGTGGGGCGCGTGACGCTGAATCCGGCGCGGCAACTGGAGCCTTGGGGCTCGGTGGTGATGCCCGCGCTGAGCTTTTTTCTGGGCGGCGCGCTGATCGGCTGGGGCAAGCCGGTTCCGGTGACGCTGCGCAACTTCCGGCGGGTGAAGCGCGACGATGTGCTCTCGACGCTGGCCGGGATGGGGAGTTTTCTGGTTATGGCGTTCGTTGCGCTGGTGCTGCTGATTCTGCTGAAGCATACGCGGGGCGTGGGTCAGGATGCGGTGGTGGCCGCGATGCAGATGGCGCACAAGGTGCCGGTCGATATGACCGCGCTGCCTCCGTTGTTTCCGGTGGCGCTGCTGCTTTACTTCTGCGTGGTGACGAATGTTTTGCTGTTCGTGTTCAACCTGATCCCGGTGCCGCCGCTCGACGCGAGCCGCGTGATCCGCTACGTGCTGCCGTATAACGTTGAGCGCTGGTATGACAACATCGGGATGCTTGGGTCGTTCGTTATGTTCGCGGTTGCGGGCCGGATTATCTTTCCGATCTTCTATCCGCCGCTGCTCAATACTTTCGATGCGCTGCTGCTCAGTTTTTGACTTATGGAATCTATGACCCAATCCAACCCGCCAGACCAGCGCCGCCGCGTGCTGAGCGGCATGCGCCCGACCGGCAAACTGCATCTCGGCAACTACATGGGCGCGCTATACAACTGGGTGCAGTTGCAGCAGCAGTACGACTGTTTCTTCTTCATCGCCGACTGGCACGCGCTGACAACTGACTACGCGGACCTGAGCATGTTGCAGCAGAATATCCGCGAAGTCGCTCTCGATTTTCTTGCTGCCGGGCTCGATCCGCAGCAGTCCACGATCTTCGTCCAGAGCGACGTGCCGGACCACGCGGTGCTCGATGTTTTGCTGGCCAATCTCACACCGCTCTCCCTGCTCGAACGCGTTCCCAGTTACAAGGACCAACAGGAGCAACTGCGGGAGAAAGATTTGGCCACGTATGGCTTTCTCGGGTATCCGCTGCTGCAATCCGCGGACATCCTTATCTATCAGCCGCATTATGTGCCGGTCGGTCTCGATCAGGCCTCCCACGTGGAGCTCACCCGGGAGATCGCCCGCAAATTCAATCAGTTCTATCCCGGCGAGTTCTTCATGGCCGAAGGCGCCGCGCCCTGGGAGCTCGAAGCCGTCAAGATGAAAGCGAAGAAGCTCTCCGGCAAAGCCGACAAGAGCTTCTTCACCCCGCACGAACTCATCGCGGCCGCGCCACAGACGAAGCTGAGATCAGGCTACGGAACGCACACCATTCTGCCCGAGCCGGAGGTCCTGCTCACTCCATCGCCGAAGCTGCCCGGCACGGATGGCCGCAAGATGTCCAAGAGCTACGGCAATACCATTCTGCTCTCGGACGCCGAATCGGAAGTCCGCTCCAAGCTCAAGACGATGGTCACGGACCCCGCGCGCATTCATCGAACCGACCCCGGCGACCCGGAAGTCTGCCCCGTCTTCGACCTGCACAAGGTCTTCTCGAGCGAAGAGACCAGGGCTGCCGCCGCCGAGGGCTGCCGGACTGCCGGGATCGGCTGCATTGAGTGCAAACAGTGGCTGGCCGACGCTGTCGTCGATGCGCTCTCTCCTATCCAGGAGCGCCGCCGTACTTACGAGGCAAGCCCTGAACTCGTCGAAGACATCCTCGAGGATGGAGGCAGGCGCGCCCGCATCCGCGCCGCCGAGACCATGCGCCAGGTGAAACAAGTGATGGGCTTGCGCTCCGCAAAGGCTGGGAAGTGATGGCCGAAAACCTGCCTACGCCTGTCGCAGAACCGCAGCCGGATCAGGATTCTAGCGTGCAAACGCAGCCTTTTGCGCTCGTTCCCCGCCCCGAACCGCCACCTACTGCCGAACCCAAGCGCTCCACCGCACCCAAGAATGACGACTCCCAGTCGCCCTTCTCGATCACTGTCGGCAAGGTCTACGACGGTCCGTTCGACCTTCTGCTCGACCTGATCCGCAAGCAGAACATCGACATTTACGACATTCCCATCGCCCGGATTACCGCGCAGTTTCTTGAATACACGCACCACCTGCGCAACACCGACGTCGACGCCGCGGGCGAGTTTATCTACACCGCCTCGCTGCTGATCCACATCAAGAGCCGCATGCTCCTGCCGCGTGACCCTGCCACGCTGCCCGGCGCCGACGCCGACGACCCTCGCCTGGAACTTGTCGAGCGCTTGATCGAGCACGAGCGCTTCAAGGCCGCCGCCCAGATGCTCGCGCAAAAGCAGCAGGTCGAGGACGCCTCCTGGACCAACCCCGGCCTGCGCCAGTTCAAGGACGCCGCTTCAGTCCCAGGCGAAATTGCTGCCGATACGGTCGACCTCGTCCGCGTCTTCCAGGATATTCTGGCCCGGCTGCGCTCCCGGCCCGTTCTGAACGTCGATGAAGATTCGGTCACCGTCGCCCAGATGATCGACTATGTGAAGCGCCGGCTGCTGATGGAAGAAAAACCCGTCTCGCTGCGCCGGCTGCTGCATAACACCCACACGGAGCGCGCGCTGATCTGCATGTTCCTTGCGCTGCTTGAGCTGGTCCGGTTGCAGGCTGTTTTGCTCCACCAGCCCGTCCTGCTGGGCGATCTTCTCATCAAGAAGGCCGATGGCTTTGACCGCATCTTTGAAGACGATCAGGCTACGCGCGACGATTGGCGTTAGCCGAGAGCCTCGCTTGTTACGCCGCCTGCTTGTCCTGGTGCGCCACGGCCCACGCGGTTTCCCAACGCTCGGTACCGAAGATACCCCTGGCTAACCCGGGAACCCAAAGGTCTGCATCGATGAGCGGAAAGTAAATTCCCGAACCTGGAGGAGTGATTTCGATTTTTCCCAAGTTTTCGGCGGAAACGCCGTTTAAGTCCTCAGCTCTCTCTGGAGAAAAGGCGATTAAGTAGCCGCTGCTTAATTCGACAAAGATCAAGCCGAGCTTCTCTTCAAAACGGGCGCTCACTGCGCGTGGAAGGTCCCGATACAAGGCTTGACCCTGCTGTACGGCTTCTTCATGCTCGTCGTAAGTCGCCATGCAGGTCCTCCCAGGCTTTGCAGAGTAAGTCTAAATGATCGCCAATAAAGTCCTTCGGCGCTCTCTCGACCGCCTCAGGAACGCGATAATTAGCGCGGACTACCGGCGGCCCGGTTGGGCACTGGAGAGAGAAAATAATCTGACCCTCCGGTCCGCGCGCGTGAACATGCGACGGCATGTGATCAGCCGTAAAGATCACAATGCGGAAGTTCCGAAAGCGCAGAATCGTAGGCACGCAACGAGTCTAAAAGAAAGGACGATCCGACAAGAAAAGGCGACCCGACGGAGAGACGGTGTACGCTCAGACGCAGAGGTGCGTTCATGGCCACAAGCACATTCATCTCCGTCGCGGAGTATCTCTCCTCCGACCTCTACGAGCCACCAGCAGACTACGTCGACGGAGAGATTGAGGAGCGTCCCGTAGAGGAATTTGACCACTCCACCTGGCAGCAAGCCATCGAGCGCTGGTTTCTCCAGCATGACGCAGAGTGGAACATTCGCGTGCGATGCGAACTCCGGATCCAGGTCAGCCCTACACGCTACCGCATCCCCGATGTGGTCGTCTTCGACCGCAGCCGCCCGAACGAGCAGATGCTTACCCATCCGCCGATTGCCATCTTTGAAGTACTCTGCCCCGAAGACAGGATCTCCCGCCTGCTGATCAAGTGGGCCGACTACGCCCAGATGGGAGTCCAGACCATCCGCGTGATCCAGCCAGCCACGGGCGAGATCTTTGCCTTCGAGCGCGGCGGTCTGATCCCGATCGCATCCGTGAACGAGGATCTTCCCGGCAGCCTTTGCTCGATCGACTGGCAGCAGGTCCGAGAGCTTTTGGACTTCTAATCGCTCCATCCGCCGAGCAGCCGCTCGTAAATCCGCTTTGTCTCCTCATCGAAACAGCAAAACACCACCCGCTCCACCGTTGCACGCGCCTCGCGGCGCACTGTCCCGACCGCGATCTCCGCCGCCCGCTCCCGAGGAAACCGGTAGATTCCCGTGCTGATGGCCGGAAACGCGACGGTCCGCGCCTGGTGCTCCGCCGCGAGCTCCAGGCAGCGCCGGTAGCAGCTCGCCAGTAGCGCCTCCTCCCCGTGCGACCCGCCATGCCAGCGTGGCCCGACCGCGTGAAACACCCAACGCGCGCGGAGCCGGAAGCCGGGCGTAGCCTTCGCCTCGCCCGTCTTGCACCCGTGCAGCAGGCGGCAGGCCGCCAGCATCTCCTTGCCCGCGGCGCGGTGGATGGCGCCGTCCACGCCTCCGCCGCCCAGCAGCGTGGTGTTCGCGGCGTTCACGATCGCGTCCACGTCCAGGGCCGTGATGTCGCCCCGGAACAGCTCCAACTTCATTCTTCACGCTCCCTTTAAGGGAGATGCGGTCTACAACTGAAGAGTTATAGACAAGATTTACGTTCCGTTCATCTTCCCTTTGCGCCCCGCGCCTAACTTGGACAAAGCGTCTCAGTCCTCCACGCAGGTATTCCTTATGGCTGCTCCCACAATCGTCCCCACCGGCTCTGTGCTGGATCAGAAGCTGAAGAACTCGAGTCCCGTCGCCATCGGCACGGCCGTCTTCGGCATCATGCTGGTGGGCGGCCTCATCTACATTGCAAAACAGCTCTCGAAAGACCTGTCCGTAGTTCACAACGGCAGCGTTTTCCCCTACCTTCTGCTGGGCATCGCGCTCTTCATCGCGCTCGGCTTCGAGTTCGTCAACGGCTTCCACGATACTGCCAACGCCGTCGCCACGTGCATTTATACCCACTCGCTTGAGCCACATATCGCGGTGGCCTACTCCGGCGTTCTGAACTTCTTCGGCGTGCTTACCAGCTCCGGCACGGTTGCGTTCTCAATTATCACGCTGCTTCCGGTCGAGCTGATCCTGAAAGTATCAAAGGGCTCCGGCTTCTCGATGGTCTTCGCGCTGCTCACCGCGGCGATCCTCTGGAACCTGGCGACCTGGTGGCGGGGTCTGCCGGCCTCAAGCTCACACACCATGATCGGCTCCATCATCGGCGTCGGCGTGGCCAACCAGCTCATGCAGGGCAACAGCGGCACCTCGGGCGTTGAATGGGAACAGGTCACCAAGGTCTTTGAGGCGCTGCTGCTCTCTCCCATCGTCGGCTTCTTCATGGCCGGAGCGCTGTTCTTCCTCTTCAAGCTCGTCGCGCGCGATCCCCGCCTCTACAAAGCGCCGGAGGGCACCGAGCCGCCGCCGTTTTACATCCGCCTGCTGCTGATCGGGACCTGCGGTGGGGTCAGCTTCTTTCACGGCTCAAACGACGGCCAGAAGGGCATGGGCCTGATCATGCTGATCCTGGTCGGCACCGTACCCACCGCCTACGCGCTCAACCACACGGTCAACGCCGGCGAGGTGCAAAGATTCGCGCAGGTCTCGGGGCAGGTTGCCGGAGCGCTGGAGCGTTACGTTACGCCGGGCGCCGTGATGGGCGATCCGGAGCCGGAGCTCGAGCACTTCGTCGCCTCCAAAAAGTACGAGCCCGGCGTCCTGCTCGCCCTCCAGCAGCAGGTGAACAATATCTCGAACGAAGCCGTCCAGTACGGCGCTCTGGCCAATGTTCCCGCGTCCATGCAGGCGAACGTGCGCAACCAGATGTATCTGGTAAGCGAAACATTTCGCAACCTGCCCAAGAACGGCGGCCTCAAGATGGCTCCGGAAGACGTCAAGACGATCGGCGTCTACAAGGGATTTCTGGACAAATCCACCCGCTTCATTCCCACCTGGGTGAAGGTGGCGGTCGCGCTCGCCTTGGGGCTCGGGACCATGGTCGGCTGGAAGCGCATCGTGGTGACTGTCGGCGAAAAGATTGGCAAGACACACCTGACCTACGCCCAGGGCGCTTCCGCCGAGATCACCGCCATGATCACCATCGGCATGGCGGACCGCTTCGGCCTGCCGGTCAGCACCACGCACGTTCTCAGCTCGGGCGTCGCCGGCACGATGGCGGCGAACCGGAGCGGCCTGCAGATGTCGACGATCCGCGACATCGCCCTGGCCTGGGTGTTCACCTTGCCCGCGGCGGCGTTGCTGTCCGGCTGCCTTTTCTGGCTGTTCAACAAGATTGCCGGATAGCCCGTTCAGGAGCAAAACTTCGACTGGAATTGATAGACTGAAAGTTCGGTCCGGTCATCGGTCGGCCGTTTTGACCCTTTGGACGTGAACCCAGGATGAGCTTGAAAGCCAAGATCGAGGCGGTGATCTATGCCTCTGAGGAGCCGGTGACGCTCGCGCAGTTGGCCGGACTGCTCGGCTATGAAGCTCAGCAGGAGCTCGACACTCTCGCCGCGCGCCAGCAAGTCCTGCCTCTGGCAGAGTCTGACCTCGGAGCCGTACCCGCGTCCGCTTCCCGGGAAGAGGACGCTGCTCCGGGGGAGGTAACCGGGCTCGGAGCCTCAACATCGCCGGACGAATCTGCCTCCGCCGACAAGAAAGCCGCTCGGGAGGCTGAGCGTCGGGTCCGCGAGTTTCTCGCCTCCACCGTCCAGGCGCTGCTCGCCGACTACGCCACCTCCGACCGCGGGCTCGAGATCCGCGAGGTCGCCGGCGGATACCGCATGGCGACCAAACCCGAGTACCATGACGCGGTGCGCGGCTTCGTCAAGTCGCTCAAGCCGGTCCTTAAACTCTCGCTCCAGGCGCTGGAGACGCTGGCCGTCGTCGCCTACAAGCAGCCCATCACGGCGCCTGAAATCTCGGAGATCCGCGGTGTCGATTCGGGCGGCGTGCTCGGCTCGCTCATGGCGCGCAAGCTGATCACCACCGCCGGCCGCAAACAGGTTGTCGGCCGCCCCATCCTTTACAAAACTACAAAGGATTTCCTGCTGCGCTTCGGGTTGAAGGACGTCTCGGAGCTGCCCAGCATCGAAGAGTTTGAGAAGATGGCCGGGGAACTGGCCGCCCAGGAGGAGATTCCGATGCCGGATCCGGCGCGCGAACAGGCGGAAGAGCGGATCACGCACGAGAATTTCGTTGAAGAACGAGAAGCCACTGTGCCCCAGGCGGATGGCGACTCCGATTCGCTCGACTCCGATGACAGCAACCGCCCCGACGATGAGCTTCCGGCCGTCGACGGACGACTTTCGGGGCTTCCGCCCGTTTCCTCCCAACCCGGCGACGATCCGTCCGCAGATGAAGCCGCTATCCAAGACAGCGAAAACGAGGCACGTTCATGACCGATAAAGCCAACCAGTGGAACCTGACCGACCGCGATCTCGAAGCCTCCGATTCCCCCCAGGATCACGAGCCCGATACGGTCGGGACTCCCGAGGGCGATAACGAGTTCGCGCCCGATGAGCCTCTCTCTCGGCTTCCCGCCGGCGCCGAACAGATTCCTCGCGGCAATGCTCCGGACCCTTACAAGGGTGAGTAGCCGGCAGTCTGAGCGCGAAGCCTCATAATGGAAGCATGCCTCAGAAGCCCGCCAGCAAAGCTCCGGACGCCCCAACGGGAGATCGCCTGCAGAAAATTCTGGCGCAAGCCGGAATCGCCAGCCGCCGCAAGGCCGAGCAGATCATCGTGGAAGGCCGCGTGCAGGTGAATGGCCAGGTCGTCACCGAACTCGGCACCCGCGCCGATGCGACCGTCGACCACATTCGCGTTGACGGAAAACTGCTGCATGGCCCGGAACAACAGCGCTACTACATGCTGAACAAGCCGCGCGGCTATGTCACAACGCTCGACGACCCGCAGCATCGGCCCACAGTCACTCAACTCATGCAGCAGAAGAGCGGCCCCCATGGGGACCAGGTCCGCCTCTACCCCGTCGGCCGGCTCGACTACCTGAGCGAAGGTCTGCTGCTGATGACCAACGATGGCGCGCTGGCCAATTCCCTCTCCAAAGCTGCCGCCGGCGTCGAAAAAACCTACCTTGTCAAAGTCAGCGGCGTTCCTCCGCCCGAAGGCCTCGAACAAATTCGGCGCGGCATTATGATCGACCGCGGCCGCCTCGACGAAGTGCGCGCTGGTCGCCGCGACCGCATTCTGACGGCTCCGGCGAAAGTGGAGCTGGTGCGCGGCGGCGACAATCCATGGTTCGAGGTCACACTCACCGAAGGGCGCAACCGCCAGCTGCGCAAGATGTTCGAGGAGATCGGCCACCACGTCGAAAAAATTCGCCGCATCGGCTACGGAGCCCTTCGTCTCGACGTCCCGCCCGGCGAGTTCCGCGAGCTGAAGCCGGGTGAAGTGATGGCCCTCGACCGAGCTGCCAAGGGCCGCAAGGTGGAGCCGAAGAAGACTCTGCCCGAGTTTGCAAAGCTGAAATCTCCAGCCAAGGGAGCCAAGCCGCGCCGCCGCACCGCGCCTGACGCCCGTTCCTCTCGCTAGCTGCCGGAAGGACTCGCCCGCGACGCGGAAGACACGATCTCGGCGGTCTGGCCGTCGCGAATCATCTCCTGCAGCCGGGCTTCAGGTATTCCTCCGACCCGGCCCAAAAGCTCCTGAAACGCAAACGCGTGGCTTCTGTCCGTCCAGTTCGCGCCCTCGATCAGGGACGGCAAGGCCTTTTCCGCCATTGCGGCGAGCACCCCCGGATCGCGCGACTCCGTCAGCCTCGCCAGCAACAGGCTCCCCTTGTTCCGGTCCGTCCACCGCGAGGACAGCAAAAGCTCCACAAACGGGGCCGGATCGATCCGGAACGCGCTTGCCTCGGGCGCGGTCGCCAGCAGGGCTAACGCGCGGACGGCGTTGTTGCGAACCTCCGGATCCTCATCGTGCGCGGCATATGCAAGGGTATCAACCTGGGCCTGCGACAAGGGCGCATAGCCCAGCAGAACCGCGCTCGCCTCCCGCTGACGCGCAACGGCAGCTTCGCGCAGAACGTGCTCCAACTCCCCCGCGTGCGCCGCGGCATACTCCCGCATGGAAAGCTGAATCTTTCGCGCCTCGGGATCGTAAGACAACGCATACCCGCCAGAGTCGTCCTCGCGCAGCTCTCCCCGCGCAACCGCGGCTGCCAACGCCTGCAGATCGAGGGCATAAAGCAATGTGGCAGCAGAAGCCAGATGCTCGGTTCCATGAGGCTTCGGCACCGACGCGACGGGCCGGGACGAGCTGCCTTCGAGCCCAACATAGACCAGGAGATGATGCTGGTCGTCGCAACAAAGAACCGCAAGATCGGTCGGCGGCCGGCCCGTCACGCCCTGAACCTCCTGCGAGATCGAAGCCTGCTCCCGCGCAAACGTAGTCAATGTCAAGGAATCGCCTACACTCAGCGGCAGACGCGCGCGCACTGAACTCAGGTCCATTCCGGCATACCCGAAGTAGTTGATCTGCCCGACCTCTAGGCTCAGCGGCTTGGACGAGGTCATCTGCCCCCAGTTGAGGGAGGGAAACGCAACCAGCAAGAGAAGAGAAAAGTATTTCAGCATTCTGCCTCGTCTACGTGATGACCTTATCGGCAGATTCGCGCGTGGCCGTTTTATGTGTTGCATTTTGCGACACTCCCCCATTCGTACCAGCCTGGCACGTCCTCGACAGACACGCTTTTCACCTCCGGGACGAGGACTTTTTACGTGTCCAAGCATCCAATCAGCAGCAAAGGAGTCTGGCTGTGGCGATGGAAAGAGCAACATTTGGAGCAGGATGTTTTTGGGGCGTGGAAGCCCGTTTTAGCGAATTGACCGGAGTGGCGGAAACGGCCGTCGGCTATGAAGGCGGAGCGCTTGAGCACCCAACCTACAAAGAAGTTTGTACCGACCGGACAGGACACGCCGAGGTCGTCGAGGTGACGTTCGACAACACACGGATTTCGTTTGAGCAGCTCCTGGACACGTTCTTCTCCCTGCACGACCCCACTCAGCTGAACCGCCAAGGTCCGGACTGGGGAACCCAATATCGGAGCGTCGTCTTCACGCACTCGGAGGAGCAGGCGCGGCTGGCTAAGGCAAAGATCGCCGAACTCAACGCATCGGGAACCTTTCGTGGCCGCGTCGTTACCGAGGTCACTCCCTCGACCTCTTTCTGGAAGGCAGAAGAGTATCATCAGCGCTATCTTGAAAAGCGCGGCATGGTCAGCTGTCATATCTAGCCACGCTGCATGCTCTCGCCGAGGCTGAATGCTAAACTAGGCTTCGGCGAGAGGCACTGTGGCTCGCTCCCTCGAGTTCATGGAGACTGTCGATCTTTCCGCACCGCAGGATGGAAGCTCCTCCGCGCTGCAGCGGCTCCTGAATCTGACCGGCATCGATCGTGCCGTCGGCTACACGATTCTCGCCCGCGGCTGGGCTTCGTGTGCCGGTTTGGTTACCGTGGCGCTGATCGCCCGCTCTCTCTCCTCGGCCGAGCAGGGTTACTACTACACCTTCGGTTCGCTCGCAGCACTGCAGATCGTCTTCGAGTTGGGCTTCTCGGTGGTCATTCTTCAGCTCGCGACGCATGAGTTCGCCCATCTCTCGCTTGCCCCCGCGGGCGGCCTGGCCGGACCAAGATCTGCCCAGTCCCGGCTTGCCTCCATCCTGCGTAAAGCCTTGCAGTGGTACAGCTTAGCCGCTATCGCAATGGCTCTTCTGCTCATCCCGGCGGGTTGGCATTTTTTTGCCACCAGCCCTGGCCCGCATGCTGCGATCGCGTGGAAGCTGCCCTGGGTCGCCGTCGTTCTCGCCTCCACGGTCACCTTCCAGATCGACCCCGTCTTCTCGTTTCTTGAAGGTTGCGGGCTGGTAGCGAACGTCGCCCGGACCCGGCTCGCGCAATCCATCCTGGGCAGCGCGCTGGCCTGGGCGGCGCTGCTGCTGCATCACGGCCTGCTGGCCCCGGCGCTGCTGATCACCGGCCAAGCCGCTGCTGGCCTCGTCTGGATCGCCCGCCAGCACCGCCTTTTACTTCACCTGGTCAGGCTTCCCGTCGGCGAACATGCCATCGACTGGTGGCGCGAGGTCTGGCCCTTCCAATGGAGGATCGCCGTCAGTTACGCCTGTGGATTCTTCATCTTCCAGCTATTCAACCCCATCCTTTTTCGCTTTTGGGGCCCAGCGGCGGCCGGACGCATGGGCATGTCGCTGAACATAGCCAACGCGATCGCCTCGGTAGCCATCGCCTGGATCAACACCAAGGCCGCTCCGTTCGGGGCGCTGATCGCCAAGCGCCAGTTCGCGGCGCTCGACCGCCTCTTCTTCCGGTCCGCCGCCCAGAATCTTGCGCTGTGCTCGATGCTCTCGCTCCTGGTGTGGTTCGCGGTCGTGCTGCTCGGGCATCGACACCTTCCGTTTGCCCAGCGCCTATTGCCGCCGCTGCCGTTTGCCTTCCTGCTGCTCTCGGTAAACATTAACCAGGCGGTTAACTCCATGGCGCTCTATCTGCGCGCGCATAAGCAGGAAAAGTTTCTGGTCAACTCGGTTCTCGGTGCCATCGGCCTGAGTCTCACGACCTGGTTCCTCGGCCGGCGCTACGGCGCGATCGGGATGACCGCGGGCCAGCTGACCATTGCGCTGAGCGTCGGCCTCGGCCTGGGCGGGTCCACGTTCCTCAAGTACCGGAGACTGTGGCATGGCTGAGCAAGATGCGCCACAGACAAGCCCTCGCCCGGTCCTGACGCTCGCCATTCCTACCTACAATCGCGCAGGTAACCTTGAGCTGCTGCTGCGCACCCTCGCTCCGCAGCTTGCCGCCGAGCCTGGGGTCGAGCTGCTGATTTCCGACAACGCCTCTCCGGACGCGACTGAAGTGCTCGTCCGCGGCTTGATCGCTGAGGGCCTCCGCTGCCGCTACGTCCGCAACCCGCAGAATATTGGCGCCGACCCCAATTTCCTGCAGTGCTACCGCGAGGCCCGCGGCAAGTATGTCTGGATCTTCGGCGACGACGACCTTCTGCTTCCCGGCGCGCTCTCATTCCTGATGCGCTTCCTGGTCCCCTCCGCGGACAGGCCCGAGTTCGACCTTATCTTCATCACCCCGTTCGGCTTCGTGCACCAGCCGGACGAGCGCCGCCTCGCCCGGCCCGATCCTCCGGCCTTCGCCTTCACTGATCCCGTTGTCTTCCTGCAGGCGGTCGGCCTTCGCGGCGACCTCGCCCTGATTTCCGCCGTCCTGCTTAATAAGGATACGGTCGAGCGCCACCCTCACCCCGACTTCGCCGAGGGAAACGCCACCAACCTGCTCCAGCTTGGCTGGACGTTCTCCGCCCTGCGCCATCTTCGCCACGGACTCGTCCTCGACCGCGGCCTGCTGGCCGTCTGCGAGCTCAATCCGCAGCGCCCCTTCGATGTGGCCCGGGTCTTCGGGGTGCACTGGGCGCAGGCCGCCGCGCGCCACTTCGGGCAGGGTACCAAGCTCTACCGGGCCGTTCTCCGGAACCAGCTTTACTCCTGGTTCGTCACCAACTGGTACGGCATGCGCCGCCGCCCGGAGCACACGATTCTGCGCGACCCCGTCGGCCAGATGCGCCCCTACTTCGGACACCTGCCGCTCTTCTGGTTTTCGACGTGGCCGATTCTTGCGTGGCCGATGCCGCTGGCGGGCGCCTGGCTGCTCTTCTGGCGGACGCTCCGCAGGCTCGACCTCTGGATGCATCGCCGCTCGGCTCCAAGGTTGACTGGTCATCTCCCGCCGCACGGGTGAGGCCGCCGTGCCTTGCATCGGACAACCACATGAATCGCACCAAAAAGCACGTATGCACCAGTCCTGAATCTGGTGCATAACGTCTCTATGAGAATGACCATCAATCTCGATCCGGACGCGTACAGCTTCACCTCTGCCTATGCGGAAGCCAAGGGGATGACCTTATCTGCAGCAATTAGCGAACTCAGAAGCCATGTCCATCACCAGATTGTTACGAAGTGGTTCTATCGCTCCCCAAATCTCCCGTGGGACACCTGTGTTTTGACGGAGGCAGGCTTTCTTCGAAGCGCAACCGCGCCCATGCAGGCCAGGTAATTATGAGCGAGGCAACGGCAATCCTGAAGCAGCTCGCGCAACATCCCGGCTATCGATACGTGCCCATCACGGCCGACTGGCAGACGCTAGGCAGCCCCTTCTTCCCGCGGTTGTACGGCAACCCAACAGGTCACCGATGCTTACCTGCTGGGCCTCGCCGTGCAAAATCATTCCGTTTTGGTCACAATGAGTAAGGCGCTCCTGCACCTGGCTGGAAAGGAGCATCGCGAGCACGTCTTGTTACTCGAAGACGAGTGAGCGTCGGCTCCCAAACAGGTGCGCAGAGCAGACTGATGATCGGGACAGTACCAGTGCGAAGTGGGCTTGCTGAAACGTCGTCCACTTCCTCCGCTCGGAGCAATTTGCTCCCGATCTCGCTGGCGGCGCTTGGCCTGACGGAACTCTGCTGCTTCTTTCTGATCGCGCCGCTTCTGCATCCCCGGCACGCCGCCGTGTACCACTGGAGCGGGACCGGGTTCGGCTTGTTCTTTCCCGTCTTCCTCGATCTGCTTCTGGGGTGGGCGTCCTTCATAACGCTTTTGGTATTGGTGAATGGCAGACGTCTGCTACGAATCACGGTATGGCTTGGCTTTCTTCTTCTCGCACCGGCTGTTGTTTCCTATAACTTCGACTTGCTGTTCAACGGTGCGGCCAGCGTGTTGACTCTCCGGTTGCTTGTCTCTTGCGTGGCGGCCGCGGCGGTGCTCGCCTGCGGGTGGCATAGATGGGGGGAGGCGCTGGGTCGGGTCGCCGACGGGATATCGACCTTGATGATCTTTTTCGGGATGAGCGGTTTGCTGGTTCTAATGCAGTTAGCCTGGGCCGGAGGGCAGGCGCGCGGACTGAATCGCAGGCCGGAGCTGCACACCTGGGAGACCGCGGCTCCGGCATCGAGGAGACGGATTATCTGGATCGTCTTCGACGAACTGTCGTACCAGCAGGTGTATGAGCGGCGCTTTCGCGGCCTGACCCTGCCGGCCTTCGACGGGCTGGCCGCCGAAGCCGACGTATTCACGCAGACGGTTCCCGCCGGCGTCTTCACCGATATCGTGCTGCCCTCGCTGCTCTCCGGACGAACGATCGACGTCGTGCGTTCGTCAGCCAGCGGCGCGCTGTCGACGCACGATCCCCAAAGTGGGACGTGGCAAGCCTTCGACCCGCGGGACACCGTCTTCGAGGACGCGCTGCGGAGCGGCTACGGCACGGCGGTCGCGGGCTGGTACGTGCCGTATTGCCGGATTCTGTCCGCGGTGCTCGACCGATGCTTCTGGAGCTACGACATCCCGATCAAGAATCGCTTGTCCTCGCAGGAGGGCATCCTGGGCAACATGCTTGCGCCGTTCCTCTACGCGGTGAGCGGGACCGGCTGGATGCCGCAGCGCTGGCTGGCCGGTTTTCCTCGTTTGCAGGCGTTCCAAACGTATGGAGCGGAGATGCACATTGAGGATTACGAGAGCCTCTCCCATGCCGCGGAGGCCGCGCTGCGCGACCGTTCGGCCGGCTTCGTTCTGCTGCACTTCCCCGTTCCGCATCTGGGGGGCATCTACAACCGGACCACGGGCCAGTTCACGACCGGCGCCTCGACCTACCTGGACAATCTTGCGCTGGCGGACAGGTGCCTGGCCCAGCTGCGCGCGGTGCTCGAGCAGACCGGCCAGTGGGATTCTTCCGCATTCATCGTCATGGGCGACCACAGCTGGCGGACGAGGCAGATCGTGCCGGACCTGGCTGCGCTCGAAAGCGAGGAGTGGGAGGCGAGCCAAGGCGGAAAGTACGATCCTCGACCGGTCTATATAGTTAAGCTCGCTGGACAGCGAACAGGGGTGCGCGTCGACACGCCGTTCTCGGCCGTGCATACCCGTACGCTTCTGGAAGGCCTGATGCGAGGAGACGTCCAGACCCCGGAGGATTTGGCCGCAGAAGTGCAACGACTCCACTGAGGAGGAATCGTTCTTGGCGCCGGCCAGCCCCCATCTGCCTCCTGTTCACGCGCTCGTTTACGTCCGCTAGATTGGTCTCGTTCCCGGAAGGCATCTCAACACGATCCACGACCAGCACCTGCACCGGTCCTTTGGAGGACTCCAGCTTCAATCCAAGCTGCTCTTGCATGGCGGTGAAGCCGGTTGGCGTGGCTTGGATCACAGCTAATTCTCCGTGGGATGCTCCACGCGGTCGATCACGAGGACAGGGGCGGGACCTTTGACGGCGTCCATGCGCAGGCCCAGTTGCTCCTTGATGGCGGTGAAGAGGGACGGTGGAGCGTTGGGATCGTTCTCATGGGAGACATCGTAGGTCCACTTGAGCGTGAAGTTATACCGGCCCGGCAGCAAAGTTTGATCGATAACCGGCCGGTCCTCATAAGAATTTAGGTTGAGGCCGAGGTCGGACATGGAGAGATTTGTGGCCTTGAGGACTCGAAACCCAGCACCTCCGGAGTTTCCGGCGTTACTTTGCGCTTGATCGGGGCCGGCGGGGGTGAGGATCGGTCCTCCCTTGGCGACGGTCAGGGTATAGATCGGTATCTCGCGGGTTTCACGATGAAAGACCAGGTGGAAACGGTCGGCGAGCAGCTCTTGATACATGTGTTGGAGCTGCTGGACGCCGGGGACGCCGGGCTGGTCCGGAACGCCGTTGATGTCGAAGCGATCTTTGCTGAACCACTCCGGCGCGTCGACGATCTGTTTGTCGTGAACGCCATAGGCAAGGCGGACGATGTCCTTCAGCGTTGCGTTGAAGCAGGTGATGTGGCGTCCTTCGCTCTCAAAGCTCCATCCCTGCCTGGTCGTGTTTGGATCGGTCGGCTTGATCGTGGCGACCAGAAAACCAGGCCGGG
>CAXSDM010000021.1:0-8654 GCA_964235575.1 uncultured Acidobacteriaceae bacterium
ACTTCCTTCTCAGGTTGCGCGCTGCCGTTTTCGATCCTTGAGGAGCGAGGTTTGCGAGTGCGGAACGCAAGCGCAGCACCGCAGAGGCATGAACCTGCGAGACCCGTGACTCCACGACGCCAAGTGTGAGACCGATCTCCTTCATATTCAGCTCTTCAAAGTAGTACAGCGTAAGTACCATCCGCTCTTTTTCCGGCAACTCCTCGATCGCATCGGCAAGTCGCTGCTTCATCTCTCCCTTGAGACACCGGAAGAGCGGCTCGTCTTCAGGCGCACCGGGAATATACGCCAGTTCATCGTCTCCAGACTCGTCCGAGCGCTCCATGTGAAGCGTGCCGATCTCCAGCCCTTTCAGATCGCCCACGAGGGCCTGGTACTCGGAAAGCGAGACGGCCATCTCCTTGGCGATCTCCTGTTCTGCCGGCACGCGGCCAAGCCGTTTGGTTGTGCTCCGAATCGCTTCTTCGACCGCCCGGCCTTTGCGACGAAGCTCACGAGGGCTCCAATCCACGGTTCTCAAGTAGTCGAGAACCGCGCCGCGAATGCGGAACTGCGAGTAGCTTTTGAATTGAACCTGCTTGGTGTGATCAAACTTTGCAATCGCATCAATCAGCCCCACAATGCCTGCGGAGATGAGATCTTCGAGTTCGACATGCTGAGGAAGACGCTCGTGAATGCGTCGAGCGATGTATCGGACACTGGGGAGATGTTCCATGAGCAGCTGCTCCCGCTCCGCGGTCGTGAGGGCACTGTGGGCTGCCTCCGCCGGCGTACGCTGGGCCTGCTTTGCGCTGGCTGAGCCGGAAAGCTGCGGAAGGGCGGTGATTGCTTCCTCGACAACCAGACCGCACATCGCTGCACTCTGATGCGGCATTCCCAGCATCGCAACCGGTAGTACGTTCGCCATCTCCATCGCTTTTCTCCTCACAGGTTTTGTCCTGTATGTGTGGTTCGCGCTGACAAGAGCGCTTCTGAACACTTAGGAGAAGAGCAAGCGAAGGGCCAAGTTTTCGCTTTTTGTTCTTAAGGTTTTCTTAGATATTTCGCCTTTCACCTTACCTTCTCTCTGCCGGAGGAAGAAGACAGACGTCAACTCAGCCACGCTTAGGGCGGACGTCCATATATAGACGGTCAAAGAAAATCTCAGGAAGACAACTCAACCGAGCTCAGCAGGATGCAGAGAGGTACGCCCGGAGCTACAGAAGATGCAAAGCACGGCTCTGGCCTCACTCTATGGATTGGAGAGTGCACTGCCCGCTCTGCGCTCTCGGCGCAAGCGGATCTCCGCAGGCCCAATCTCGACCCGCTCCTCGGCCAAAATCGTGCCGCGCTCGAGAACATGCATCAGTTCCCTTATGTTTCCCGGCCAGGAATAGGAACTCAGGACCGTAAGTGCTGAGGGAGTCAGGATCTTGCGCGACATCTGCTTTGCGAGACGTTCGAGAAAGAAGTCGGCGAGCTTGGGCAGATCTTCAATGCGCTCGCGAAGAGCAGGTACGGTCAACGGAAATACTGCCAGGCGGTGGTAAAGATCCAACCGAAAGGCCCTTTCTTCAGCGCGCTGCTCCAGGGGCTGGTGAGTCGCTGCGATGACACGAACGTCCACACGGGTCGTCTCGTTGTCGCCAATGCGCTGCAGTTCACCACACTCAAGGAAGCGGAGCATTTTGGCCTGGAGCGCCAGCGGCATCTCACCAATCTCATCAAGAAAGAGAGTCCCTCCGTGAGCGGCCTCGATCCGTCCTGTGCGCGACTGCACGGCACCCGTGAAGGCTCCTCGTGTATGTCCGAAGAGCTCAGCTTCTAAAAGGGCTTCCGGGATAGCGGCGCAGTTTAGAACCACGAAAGGCTTCATCGAGCGCGAACCCAACCTATGCAGCGCCTGCGCAACGACCTCTTTGCCCGTTCCCGTTTCGCCTTCGATTAGAACGCTGGTCGAACGCGGCGCAACCAGGCGAATCATTCTTGCCAATTCGAGCATGGGCGCGCTCTCGCCAATCATCTCAGGAATGGCCGGGCGGACGGGCGCTGGGGCGAAGGACGCCGAGACGGCTGGGGCAGGTGGATGAAGCGCTCCGGTGGCAGGCCCCGTGCTCTGCGCTTCACGGAGGGCGTGCAGCAACTCATGGCGGCGAGGACTTTTCGCCTGGCACTTAATTCGGTTCGCATTCCCGTCCGTCGGCAAAACCTCCATCTCCGGATATAGGAAAGACATCTGCTGCGCGAACTCTCCCACTTCCAGATCCGGAAGCCATTGATCCAAAAGCAACACCTCTGGCTGTTCGGATTCCACGAGGGCCATCGCCTCCGCGCCTCCGCTTGCCTCCCGCACCCTCCAGCGAAGAGTGGTAAGAGCAGCTGATAGGCGATGCCTCAGAGCAGCATCCGCTCCCGCGATGACTGCGGTCCGTGGCGCCGTGGAGTGCTCATTGATCGGCAAAACACTCGATGCTGCCATAAAGTCCCCGGATCAGTGGCTCTCATCCATATGTCGCTGCATGGATCGGACACTCACCATCATTCGTTCGCATTGCTGAAGTCCGTCCTCAACAGCGCGACGCATCTCCGCACGCTCCTCCTCACTGCCAGGAGGATGCAGCGTCGCTAGAAAGAGTCTGCCCTGCAAGGCCGTCAACGGTTGAGAAAGATCGTGCAAGGCATCCTGTATCCAGTCTTGCAAATTCCTGTCGTGAGTCGATTGCTCCAAAGTGCTATGCACAAGCGCTCGCATCAGCACGGCTGTTTTTGTGGTCAAGCTCAATCAAACCGCAGCCTACCAACTGCACGGCTGCCGGCACGGGGAGGTCGAATCGGTCTTGCTGCGGAAGACGGATCGCGTATCCCTCTCCGCGCACTGTCTCAATGAAACGGTAGGTCGGTTCGCACTCCACAGTGGCTTTTTCGCTTCCTTGCCCAAGCTTCTTGCGCAGGTAGTTGATATAGACGTCGACCACATTGGTACTGGCAGGAGGAGCGTCCAGCCAAACCTCGCGAAGCAGTTCGCTGCGCAAACAAGTTCGGCCGCGCGCCAGAACGAGGTACTCGAGCAGAGCGAATTCCTTGAAGGTCAACTCAATCAACCGTCCATTTCGCGTCACGGTCCTCTGCATCCGATCGATCTGGATATCGCCGGCGCGCAAGGTCGTCGCCGCGGGCTTCTCCCGGCGGCGAAGCAGGGCACGACAACGTGCCGTAAGTTCGTTGAAGCTGAAGGGCTTGGGAAGACAATCGTCGGCACCCAAATTCAGACACTGGACGCGAGACTCCACTCCGCTCCGCCCGGTGAGCACTAAGACGGCAGTTCGTGGACATCGTCCCTGGATGCGCGCCAGGATTTCAAGGCCGTCCATTCCTGGCAAACCCAAATCGAGAACAAGCAAGTCTGGTGGACGCGACAGCAAGGAGTCGAGCCCCCTACAGCCGTCGCCGTCCACCTCTACCGTGTGCTTCTCCAAAGCGATCACCTTTGCAAGAAGTTGTCCAAGAGCAATGTCGTCCTCGAGGATAAGCACGCGCATGTTCCCTCCTTCAGTTCAGCAGTCCGGGCATAATGGCCGCTTTTTTCGTGTCAGTGCGGCCTGTGATTACCTTCTTCCTTCGCAGATTGCGGAACAAGAGCAAAAGAGTTCGGTTCCGCTCTGGGATTCCAAAATGGAACCAAAAAGACGAAAGCCAGGCTTTCCTTCCTTCGTTTTGTCCAACTTTTGGGGGATAAGGCAGGAAAAAGGTACTTTTTAGATTGCGTTTCGCTTTCTATTCGCTACAATCGCTGCATGGCCATCACGCGGCGGCAAAAAGAAGTGATCGACTTCCTCTCCAGCTTTACGCAGAAGAATGGATATTCCCCCTCGTACGAAGAGATCGCCTCGGGTCTGGGGTTGAACTCGCTGGCGACGGTGCACAAGCACATCACCAATCTCCAGAATAAAGGTTTGCTGCAGCGCGCTCACAACCGCAGTCGATCAATCGATGTTTTGCCCGCCCGCTCCTCGAAGAAGGGTTCCGAGCGGCTGCCGCTGCTGGGCCGGATTGCGGCAGGTCGTCCGGTCGAAGCCATCGAGTCCGCGGAGTCGATCTCGCTGGGAGACATTATTGGGAATCGGGAGGTCTTTGCCCTAGAAGTTCGAGGTGACTCCATGCGCGACGAGCACATCGTCTCCGGAGATTACGTTCTGGTCGAGCGAACGCGGACAGCCCGGGAAGGAGAGATCATTGTTGCCTTGATCGACGGATCGGACGCGACCCTGAAGCGGTTCTACCGCGAGGGTGCGATGATTCGCCTCCAGCCGTCGAATGCCGAGATGCAGCCTATCTATGCGCCGGCAGCGAACGTCACGATCCAGGGCAAAGTCCTCGGGATGCTTCGCAAGTATGCGTGAGTGCGTGCGCTGACAGGGCCGGCCGTTCCGGATGCTTGCCAGAGTTCTTCAGGGGCGTCTTCCGCTGAATTAGGATGAGTGAATGGCGGCCTCTCCTCCCCGACTCCTGGTCTTCGACCTGGACGGCACTCTGATCGATTCGCGGATCGACCTGGTCAACTCCGTTAACGCCACGCTGCAACAGTTTGGGAAGCAGGCGCTCCCCGATCACGTGATTGCGAGTTACATTGGCGACGGAGCCTCCACGCTCGTCCGCAGGGCTTTGGAGCACGATGACGGAATCGGGCCTCCGTCAGGTTTGCTTGAGCGACGTACGCTGAACGAAGCTCTTTTATGGTTCTTGGCCTACTATCGCTTGCACAAACTTGACTTTACGCATTTGTATCCAGGTGTTCTCGAGGCGCTCACAACCATCCGGAAGCGGAACCCGTTGCTTCCCATGGCCGTGCTGACGAATAAGCCGGTCGGTCCTTCGCGAGCCATCTGCGCTGGTCTGGGCCTGGAAGCCTTCTTCTTCGCGAACTATGGTGGCGACTCGTTTGCGACGAAAAAGCCGGATCCCGGAGGGTTGCTGCAATTGATTGCGGAGGCGTCCGAGATGGGCCAGGCGATCACGCCGGCAGAGACGGTTTTGATTGGCGACTCCCATGTCGACGTGGAGACTGCGCGAGCGGCGGGCGCTCGGTCCCTGGGCTGCACGTTTGGTCTTTCGCCGGACACCCTGGCAGCGGCCCGCGCGGACGCTACGGTAAACCATGCCTCCGAGTGGCCGGCGACTTTAGGACTTTAGAGCACTCGACGGCCTACTGTTCGAATCCGCGGTTCCAGTGCGTCAGGACGGCCGTCTCCCGTTCCCAACCTAAGACGCTCACGCTTCCGGTGCCGAGCGCGAAGGACCGTCCGCCGACTGCGTCCAGGCCAATCCATCGCGCGGCCAGAATGCGCAGGATGTGGGCATGGGCGAAGCAGGCCACTTTGTCACCATCGTTTGCTCCTTCGGCTGCCTGCCGAATGACGTCATCGGCACGCCGGCCGACTGCCTCCACCTCTTCTCCGCCGAACAGCCGAGTGTTCCAGACACTCCACTGCGGTCCGTATTTGGCGCGCATCTCTTTAGTCGTCTTGCCTTCGGCCTCGCCGTAGTTCCACTCGCGCAGGTTGTCGACGGTGGTTGCTTGCGACCCGAAGCCAGCGATCCGGCAGGTCTCTTGCGCTCTCTGGGCAGGGCTGACGAACACCTTGGCGAAGCGGGTATCTTTCAGATAATCGCGTAACTCTTCGGCGCGTTTGCGTCCGTGGTCCGTGAGTGGAATATCGGTTGTACTGGTGTGCGCTCCACTTAGACTCCACTCGGTTTCCCCGTGCCGCACCAGCCAAAGCTCCACGCCCATTGGATCCTCCTCTTTGAGTATAAGAGCCCGTGACAGTAGGTTACGGTGCATGCAGTTGACAACTCGATTTATCCTAGAAAGATGGACTTCCAGCTTACGACGCCGTACAAGCCCCAGGGCGACCAGCCGCGGGCCATCAGCGAACTGGTCAGCGGTTTAGCGGCAGGGGAAAAAGACCAGGTGCTGCTGGGCGTGACGGGCTCCGGAAAAACGTTCACGATGGCGAAGGTCATTGAGTCAGTGCAGCGGCCGGCGCTGATTCTGGCACATAACAAAACGTTGGCGGCCCAGCTTTATCATGAGTTCAAGCAGTTTTTTCCGCAGAACGCGGTTGAATATTTCGTCTCTTACTACGACTATTATCAGCCCGAGGCTTATATTCCTTCAGGAGATCTCTTCATTGAGAAAGAAGCTACGATCAATGAAGAATTGGATAAGCTGCGGCTCTCTGCCACGCGTAGTCTTTTTGAGCGCCGCGACGCGATTATTGTCAGCTCTGTCAGCTGTATCTATGGACTAGGTTCTCCGGAAGCATACTACGGAATGTTGCTGCTGCTGGAGCGCGGCCAGAAGATACGGCGCGAAGATATTACCCGGCGCCTGGTGGAGATTCTTTACGAGCGTAACGATGTCGACTTTCGCCGAGGCACGTTCCGCGTCCGCGGTGACATTATCGAGGTTTATCCCACGTACGATGAAAATGCTTATCGCATTGAGTTGTTTGGGGACGAAATCGATGCGCTCTCGCAGGTCGATCCGCTGTTCGGAACGGTAAGGCAGAAGTATTCGCGCTTACCGATCTATCCTAAATCTCACTATGTCGTACAGCCGGAGCGTAAGAAGTCGGCAAGCGAATCTATCCTGACAGAGATGGAGTGGTGGGAAAAGGAATTAGAGCAGCAAGGGCGCCTGGTGGAATCGCAGAGAATCCATCAGCGCACGCGCTTCGATTTAGAAATGATTAAGTCCGTAGGTTACTGCCACGGAATTGAAAACTATTCTCGTCATTTCTCGGGCAGACTTCCTGGAGAACCTCCTCCCACTCTTCTGGATTATTTTCCCAGAGACTACATTTTATTTATCGATGAGTCCCATGTTACGGTTCCGCAGTTACATGGCATGTGGCACGGCGATCGCTCGCGCAAGCAGAATCTGGTGGATTATGGCTTCCGCTTGCCTAGCGCGATGGACAATCGTCCGCTTAAGTTTGACGAATTCGAAGGGCGCACGGGACAGATTATCTATGTCTCAGCAACTCCCGGTCCTTACGAATTGACCAAGTCTGCCGGCGTGGTCGTGGAGCAAATTATTCGACCTACCGGCCTGGTGGATCCGCAAATAGAAATCCGTCCGATCAAAGGTCAGATCGACGATCTTCTGGCCGAGATACGCGAGCGTGTGAAGCTGAACCAGCGCGTTCTGGTGACAACGCTGACCAAGAGGATGTCCGAAGACCTGGCAAACTATTACACCGAAGTCGGCGTGCGTTGCCGCTACATGCACTCGGAGATCGAGACCCTGGAACGAATCAAACTTCTGCGCGATCTTCGCCGCGGCGAGTATGACGTTCTCATCGGAATCAACCTGCTGCGTGAAGGTCTCGATCTACCGGAGGTAAGTCTGGTGGCGATTCTGGATGCGGACAAGGAGGGCTTTTTGCGTTCGCAAGGCTCGCTGATTCAGACGATTGGCCGCGCGGCTCGGCATCTGGAAGGACGCGCGCTTCTCTATGCGGACAAGATGACGGATTCCATGCAGCGCGCCATCGACGAGACGAATCGCCGCCGCGAGAAGCAGGAAGGCTACAACGAAGAGAACGGCATCACGCCTGCCACGATTATTCGCGACATTGACATGGGTCTCGCTGGAATCCTCAAGGCAGACTACGCCGATCTGACCGACGAGACCGAAGGCGTCCCGGACTTTGTCTCGCAGGCGGAGCTCGACGTATACATTGCGAAGCTCGAGTCGGACATGCGCGAATCGGCAAAGAAATTCGAATTCGAGAAAGCTGCACGGCTGCGCGATACTGTCAAGGAACTTCGCACAAAAGAATTTTTATTTAGCTAAGTCATTTACTTTTGCGCGCCAAGCCTGCGGCGATCGCTTCTTTCTAACGTCTATTCCGTTATTGCTGCATAGAAGCCCCATCGGTCGGATAAACTCAGAACGTGAACCTTTCACAAATTCGCCCTTCTCGTTGGGCTTTCCTATGTATCGCGTGTGTCGTATGCCGGTCCTGTCTCGCACAGGCTCCTTCTGCACTTACAGCCTTGGAACGTCCTCAGATGGCCGACGCTTTGCCGGACGCACCTTCGCTTTCCAGTTCGTCGCAACAGACATCCGGAGCTTCCACACAACCTGCTCCTCAAGCAGCTCCCGGTCCCGCAAACGAAACAGAGGCGCAACGAAAGGCGCGGGAACAGCACGATGAAGCGGAACGCGAAGTAAAAGCAGAGGAAAAGCAGCGAGCCGTGGGTGGTGTTTTGCCGCTGTTCAACGTAGTGATGAACGGCCAGGCGGTGCCGCTGACGCCCAGGCAGAAGTTTGACCTTTCCTTTCACACCATCATTGACCCATATACCATCGGTCTCGCCTTTATTGTAGGCGGCGGTTTCGGAGAACTCACAGATTCTCACACGGGGTATGGGCACGGGACGGAAGGTTTCTTCAAGCGTGTAGGCGCCAGCTACCTGGATAACATTGACGGAAACCTGATTGGAAACGCGTTTCTGCCGGTCGTTCTTCATCAGGATCCTCGCTACTATCGCAAGGGAACGGGCTCGGTCAAATCCCGCATTCTTTACTCTGCGCTGACTACCTTCATCTGTCATGGCGATAACGGAAAGCGGCAGTTCAACACATCCAATGTTGCCGGCAACTT
>CAXSDM010000021.1:8754-30141 GCA_964235575.1 uncultured Acidobacteriaceae bacterium
GGTTCGTTCTGCACACCTCGGCTCCTCTGCATCTATAGATAGACTTTGTGGGGAGGAGTGCTTTCTCTGTGTTTCGTTCCGGATTACGGATCGCGTGCCTGCTTGCGCCGTTGGCTGCGGCCGCTCTTTCGCCGGCGCGAGGGCAATCGACCGGCGGAGCACCGGTGAAAGCTCCTGCCGCAACGCTGCCGGAGGCTCCCTCCGCTTCTCTTCCGCAGTCCGCGCAGGATGGGCAGAGCGACTCGCAGCGCAAAGCTCGCCAGCATGAGCAGGCGGAGAAGGAGGTCAAGCAGGAGGAGACGCAGCGCCTTTTGGTGGTTGTGCCAAACTTCAACACCGTACTGAGTGGGCGGGCGACACCGCTCGACAAGGGTCAAAAAACTGAACTGGCCGTACACGCAACGTTCGATCCGTTCAACTTCGTCTCCGCGGTTCTGCTCGCCGGCCTGAGCGAATACGAGGGAACCAATCGCGGCTACGGCTGGGGTCCGGGAGGCTACTTCAAGCGAGTGGGAGCGAACCTCGCGGACGTGTTCGATTCAACCATGCTGGCCGGGGCCGTCTATCCCATCCTGCTTCGGCAGGACCCACGCTTCTTCCGGAAAGCCACCGGCCCGATCAAGGCACGGATTCGGCACGCCTTATTTGCCCCGTTTGTATGCCTTGGCGACAATGGCCGGTCGCAGCCGAACTACTCCAATCTGCTGGGCAATTTCACAGCCGGTGCTATCTCGAACGTGTACTACCCGGCGCAGGATCGTGGTCTATCACTTTCACTCATCAACTCGTCGGTCGTCATGGTGGAGGGTTCGCTCGGCAACATTGGCCTGGAGTTCGCGCCGGATGTCGAGGCGTATTGGAAGCGGCGCCGTCACAGAGAAACGTCGTCTACGCCTGTTCCCGACGGCGCAGACACGGCACCGGCACCGGCCTTGCCCTAGCCTGATAGCATGAGGATTCCTTATGGTCATCCTTAGCGACGAACATGTCGACCTGCCTACTCCCTCCGGGAACATGCGCACGCACATCCTGCGGCCAGCCGCTCGCGGCAAGTACCCAGCTATTGTCTTCTATTCCGAGATCTTCCAGGTCACCGCGCCGATCCGCCGGACGGCCGCCATGCTTGCCGGTCATGGTTACATTGTCGCGGTGCCGGAGGTCTACCACGAGTACGAAGCTCCTGGTGTAGCGCTCGCCTACGACCAGACTGGATCGGATCGTGGGAACTTCCTAAAAACGAATAAGCCGCTCGCCGGGTACGATGCCGATGCGCGCTGTGCGATCGAGTATCTGCTTGCGCGGCCGGATTGCACCGGAAAGGTGGGCGCCATGGGGATCTGCCTGGGAGGGCATCTGGCTTTTCGCGCGGCAATGCATCCCGACGTTTCCGCCACCGTTTGCTTTTATGCGACCGACATCCACAGCGGAACCCTCGGCGAGGGCAAGCACGATGACTCACTGGCGCGGGCCAGCGAGATTCGGGGCGAGCTTTTCATGGCCTGGGGCCGGCAGGATCCGCATGTACCGACCGAGGGACGCATGAAGCTGCTGGCCCGACTGAACGACTTGAACACACGCCTGAACTGGCATGAGGTCAATGGCGCGCATGCATTTCTGCGCGATGAAGGGCCGCGCTACGACCCGGAGCATGCGCATACTATGATGATGCTGGTGTTCGATTTCTTCCACCGCCGGCTCGGCCAAGGCGACCTGCCTGCCGCGGGCTAGAGGGTGAGGTACGCCCACCCTGGGTGTAAAAGTCCTAAAGTATTCATTTTGCGCAAGATAGGTCCGGACTTCCAAGGCAAAGTCTGGCAGCTCATGAGCTGCTGCCGGCCAAAGTATGTAAACAAGAACGAAGCTAGCACCCTCCGGTCGTTTTATGCCTGAATAATCTTTTATCTACCTCTATTTTAGAAGAAGGTCTAGGGTAAACATGCCAGTTATTTTTGGGCAGGAAGTCCTTTCGGCAGAGTAGTTTAGCTGCAGTTCTGCTTGTTTGGGGGCTTGACAAGGGGTTTGCAACAGAAAGCGTAGGACGGATCGAAGGAACGGCCCCAGTCCTACCGCCAGCTGACGGCGAGATGCCAGCGCAGCCCGCGTGCATCGGTCTTGGTCAGCACCCGCGCGTAATCCTCGAGCTCTTCGAGAACCTGCGGCCCCTCCGTGCCGAGCTTGTGCGGTTCGTCGCGCAAGGCTTCAACGAGCGCCTTGACCGTATCCAAGCCCTCCGCCCCAAAGTACCACTGCGTAGGCGGCAGTTTCTTGATCAGGTCGTGGTTGCCGGCACCCTCTTCGATCAGGAGCGACATGGAGTTCTCGTCGGCAGAGAAGAAGTCGATCAGGGGGCGCACGCCGAGCGAAGCGGCCAGTTTTTCGAGCGCATCTTCATGCCGAGCCAGCGCCCGCCCATTGACGAAAATGTCGAAGCCCGGGTCCTCTCCCTCAACCACGATGTACATCGAAGCGGCCATCTTCTGAGTGTAACGTTTCGCTCCAGTGGGGGAAAGATGGTTGTGCCTCTCAAGCCACCTCCTCCCCGGAGCCGGCAACGAGCAGCCATGCTCCGGATGAGAGGAGCAGAAGCAAGCCGAGGGCGGTCGTCCAACTGGTCTCCGGACGAAGAAGAAGGTAGCCCTCGACGATGGTAATGAAAATGCTTAGAAGACAGCGGGACGAAAAGGCCACCGGAGAGAGCTCACGCAGCAGCCAGACGGTAAGCAGCGTGACCGGGCCATCGAACAGGAGTGTATGCAGGAGTTCCGCCCTGATCGCGGAGGATATGTGTGCGGTTTGACCGAAGCTAAGCGGAGCGGAAAGCAGAAAGATGGATGCAGAGAAAATGGCTGCCGCGCGCAGAACAGGCATGCCCGCCAGCTGCCGGTGCAGTTGGACCGCGGCCCAGGCGGACGCGGCTGCCGTGACAAGCAGAGCCAGGAGCCAGGTGCGACCGGCACCCGACGATGGAAGATGGAAGGGGAGCAGAAGCGCGGCTCCGGCGACGCCCGCCAAGGCTGGCGTGAGCAATCCAAGGGGACTCTCCTGTGCGCCGAATCCAGCAGCACGTTGCGACACAAAGAAGATGACAGGGACGGGAGTGAGGGCAAATACGAGCGCTTCCGTAAACGGGGAGAGATGCTCCCCCGCGTGTGCGGCCGTGACGGTTGGCAGGGCAGCCATTAAGATGAACCAGGCAAAAAGGGATGCCTGTGCTCCGGCCGGGATCCGTTTTGGGCTGGAAGAGTGTCTTCGTCGATCCACCACCCAGAAGAGGACTGCGAGCAGCCCGCTGCGAAGCGCGACCGGCAACAGACCCGGCAATGTCTCCGGCTGCCACTCTGCGAGGAGCCAGTCGGATCCTGAGAAGAGACAGAGAGCGACGAACGTAAGCCAGATGCGGAGATTCAAAGGAATGTGTGCGGCTGTGGGAAGCGTTGGAAGCGACCAAACAGCAACAGAGGGCCACGCCCAAGCGCGACCCTCTGTTTCGTTACGTTCGATTTAGCTTTGCGGCGGACGGCCAGCGCCGCCTCCTTGCGCTCCACCGCCCTGCCCCGGCCGGCGGCCGCCGCGGCGTCTGCGCCCACCCGGACGACGGCCGCCCGGGCCAGCGGGACCGCGATCTCCGCCTGGCTGGCGAGGTGCGATGCCCGGCTGTCCGACTCCAACCGGCTGGACATCGTCCGCGCGGTTGAAGTTCGGCTCATCTTCTCCTTCGATTCCTTCGTCGCCGTCCTCGTCGTCAAAATCACCCTCGTCGGCGAGATTGCCTGGCTCCGGAGCGGCCATGGGTTGAGCACGATTGGCGACCGGGGCCGGCTCACCCGCAGGAGGCAGTCCAAGCTTCTCACGCTGCTCGCGCAAAACAGCTTTGCGGGAGAGCTTGATGCGGTTGCCTTCGATCGCCAGCACCTTGACCAGGATCTGATCGCCTTCGCGAAGCTCGTCCTTGACTTCCTTGACGCGATGTTCGGCGATCTCGGAGACGTGCAGGAGGCCGTCGGTTCCGGGGAAGATTTCGACGAAGGCGCCGAATTCGGCCAATCGGACCACCTTGCCGAGGTAGGTTTTGCCCATCTCCGGGGTGGCGGTCAGGTCGGTGATCATCTGGATGGCGCGGGCAAGGCCGTCCGCATCGCTGGAGGCGACGTTGACCCGGCCGGTGTCGTCCACGTCGATCTTGACGCCGGTCGCGTCGATGATGCCGCGGATGACCTTGCCGCCCGGCCCGATGAGGTCGCGGATCTTGTCGGTCGGGATCATGATGGTGTGGATGCGCGGGGCGAAGGCGCTCTTTTCGGTTTTTGCGCTCGAGATGGTGGCGTCCATGGTGTCGAGCAGCTGCAGGCGGCCGCGGCGGGCCTGCTCGAGAGCTTCCCGCATGATCTGCGCGGTGATGCCCATGATCTTGATGTCCATCTGTAGTGCGGTAATGCCCTTGCGCGTGCCGGCCACCTTGAAGTCCATGTCGCCGTAGTGGTCTTCGGCTCCGGCGATGTCGGTCAGGATGGCGTACTTCTCGCCCTCTTTTACCAGGCCCATCGCGACGCCCGCGACCGCGCCCTTGAGGGGGATCCCGGCCTGCATCAGGGCGAGCGAAGCCCCGCAGACCGAGGCCATCGAAGAGGAACCGTTCGATTCGAGGATGTCCGAGACGACCCGCAGCGTGTACGGGGATTCATCTTCGGCGGGCAGGACGGCTTCGATTGCGCGCCAGGCCAGGGCTCCGTGGCCGATCTCTCGACGGCCGACGCCGGTCATGCGGCCGACCTCGCCGACCGAGAAGGGCGGGAAGTTGTAGTGGAGCATGAAGCGCCGCTTCTGCTCGCCTTCGTAGCTTTCCATGCGCTGCGCGTCGTCGGTGGTTCCGAGGGTGGCAGAGACCAGGGCCTGGGTTTCGCCGCGGGTGAACAACGCGGAACCGTGGACTCGTGGGAGCACGCCGACCTCGATGGTGACCTCGCGGATTTGGTCGAAGGCGCGGTGGTCGGGGCGGATGCGGTCGTTGAGGACCTGCTCGCGGAAGATGTTTTCGCGGAGGAGTTCGTAGTATTTGCTGAACTTTTTCGAAGCCCCGGAATCCCCTTCCGGAAGCTCCTTCTTGAGCTCATCCTTAATAGACTTGACCAGGGCGTAGCTCTCGAACTTGGGATGCTTCTGGGTGTCGAGCGCGTCCGCGAGACGGCCGCCGATTTTCGTCTTGAGTTCCTCGAGGTAGGCGTGGTCGGTCTCGACTGCGTGCACCTGACGCTTCGGTTTGCCGGCGAGTTTGACCAGCTCTTCGATGGCCGAGCAGATCTTCTTGATCTGCTCGTGGGCAAACTCGATGGCGTTGACGACATTTTCTTCAGAAACCTGGCGAGCGCCGGATTCGACCATCACGATTCCGTCCGCCGTGCCGACGACCATGATATTGACTTCGCTCTTTTCGCGCTCCGCGTAGGTCGGGTTGACGAGGAAGTTGCCGTCGATCAGGCCGATGCGCACGGCGCCGACCGGTCCATGGAACGGAATGTCGGAGAGCGCCAGGGCGCAGCTTGCGCCGTTAATTCCCAGGACGTCCGGATCGTTTTCCTTATCGGCCGAATAGACGAAGGCGACGACCTGGGTCTCGTTGCGGAAGGCCTCGGGAAAGAGGGGGCGGATGGGACGGTCGATCTGCCGGCTGGTCAGGACTTCCTTTTCGGAAGGACGGCCTTCACGTTTGATGAAGCCTCCGGGAATGCGGCCGCCGGCGTAGGTGAACTCGCGGTATTCGACCGTGAGCGGGAAGAAGTCAATGCCCTCTTTGGGATCGGGGGAGGCGACGGCTGTCGCGAGGATGGCGTTGTCGCCGGAGGTGGTGAACGCGGCGCCGGAGGCCTGCTTGGCCATGCGTCCGGTCTCAAATTTGATTTGCTTGCCGCCGGCAAGCTCTACGGTTACGTCATGCTTCATATCTGCCTCTTCTCTGTCTCACAATGGTGGAGCGGGGTGGTGCGGCCCATGGCGCGGAGCAGATGCGCGTCGGATCGGTTCCGACGCACGCAGTCGCAGCTCAGTTCTGAGCTGCGTTTCGATCATGCTGCGCTTGGATTCGGCTGAACGTGGGGACACAAGGAATGTGCATACTGCGCAGGGGAAGGCTGCCCGTGAACCGCGGACAAGCCTTTGGCACGAAAGCGGCTGTCAGCAACAGCCGCTCCGTACACTGGAACGTGCAGGGTACCGGGCGATCTGTCTCTGAGTAAAACGACGGGTCGTGCAAAGTTCCATGGAGCGGGTTCCTGGCGAGGAGAGATCTGCGCTTACTTGCGGATACCGAGCTTCGAGATCACTTCGCGGTAACGGTCGGCGTCTACCTTTTTCAGGTAATCCAATAGCCGACGGCGTTTGCTCACCAACATCAGCAAGCCACGCCGCGATCCGTGATCCTTTTTGTGGGTTTTAAAATGCTCAGTAAGCTCCCCGATGCGTTCGCTTAGAATCGCGATCTGCACCTCAGGGGAGCCGGTATCTGAATCATGCGTGCGAAACTTCTCGATGATGTCTGTTTTCTTTGCGGTTGCCAACACAGCGTCTACAACTCCTGGTCTTCTGTTCCACTCTCAAAGTGTCTACGAAAGTCTATCATTCTTTCTGAACTTACGATGCGAGCCGGTACACGCACGCTAAGTCATGTGCGCTTTGAGGAAGCTGAGGGTTCGTTCGCGGGCGACGCTGGCCTGCTCCGGATTAAAGCTGGCGCGGGCATCACAGTTGAAGCCGTGTTGGGCTCCCTCATAGATACGGATGTCTACCTCTGGGTGCGCCTCCCGGACAGCCTCGATCTGCTCCGGGCCGATGTGGCTGTCGTTCGCGCCAAAGTGAAGCAGGACAGGGCAGCTGGGCTCCTCCTTTGCGACGCTTCCGATCCCTCCGGCGTAGTAGCCGACGCAGCAAGCCGGCCGGATACCGTAGGCTTCCCCCCGTGTGGCCGCGAGCCAGGTGAGGAGTCCGCCATAGCAGAAGCCGACCACGGCGATGCTCTTGTGATCCTCTTCCTTGAGTTTGGCAAAGGCAGCCGCGACGTCGAGGAGCGCGGTGTCAGGCGAGAGTTTCTGGAGAAGCCCAACCGCCTTCTGCATGTCCGTACCCTCGTACTTTAGCTCCACGCCCCGCTCGTAACGATCAAACAGGGCTGGCGCCATGGCGACATATCCTTCCTTCGCAAACCCGTCCGCCACGCTGCGGATATGTGCGTTGATCCCAAAGATCTCCTGAAGAACGACAACCGCCCCGACCGGAGCGCCCAGCGGCCGCGACACGTACGTGCTGAAGTCGTGACCATCCTGCGCGGTCACCTGCATGGACTCTCCCATAAATCGCTCCTAACCTGACTTCAATATTTTTTTTCCAGCGATGGCCTGAAACGCGGTACCAACAGGTGCGCCCGGCTGCCCATCAACTCTTCTGTCCGCTGGCGATTTTCTGCATTGTTCCGATCCATTGAAGGAAATGCCCGAGTTGTCTGCGCTCCCGAAAGGCAAATTGAAAGAAGTGCCTGAATCGCACCTCATGTGCGGGGAGACCGGTAAAGGTCTCTAGCCGCCAACGTAAATAGGGGCTGCGCCACGGTCGCAGGCGATGGCCCGCGGTCGCTCGCCAAAGGAATCGGACGGCACTCTTGAGAACTCGGTACATACCCCAGTATAGGCAGCGGAGCAGCATGAGAGCGAACGCTTCACTGGACGTCCTTGGGCGGATGCCGGCCCAGCTTTCCGTCCGAAGGTGCGTCTTCGGGCGGGTGAAGGAGACGCTCAACCATCTTTTCCGCGACTGCTCCGGCGGGAACTCCATACGTGCCGTCTGCAATCGCGCGCTGGAGCATGGCGATTCTAGCAAGCCTCAGGTTTATGTCTGGCCGGCTTCGGGTGCTGAGTTCGACATCAGCGGCTGCTGCCTGATCCGGATCCATCCCGCTTTGTGCTCTGGACAATATCGGACGCGAGTTGTTACCGTTCGTTGCTGGCATAGGCAGACTCCTGGGCAAACAATGCCCTCTTGATCCATATCGGCTGGCCGTCTGAAAACTTTAACAAATCTATAAAATTTCTTTGTGCCGTTTTGCCCAGGACCGCGATGGCGTTCTCACGGGTGACCCGAACAGGTCACACCATACTATCCAAATTGCTCTCCATAGGTTTTTGGAAAAAAAGAACTCAAGCTTCCGCGAGATCAGCCGATAAGGATTCCAGCGGCATTACGGAAGGATTGCATGCGCACCCTCATCATCGACGATTCAGTAGTTATGCGTACGTTTATTGAACGAATGCTTCGACACGCGGGACTCGACATCTCAGAACTTCATCAGGCGAGTAACGGTGTGGAAGCGCTGGAGGTTCTTCGGACCGTGGACGGCTTCGACGTGATCTTTTCAGACATTAACATGCCGGGGATGGGTGGGCTGCAGTTTTTAGAACAGCGCCACGCCCAGCGACTCGCTCCTACCGTACCCATCATCATCATCACTGCCGAGGCCAGCGAAGGACTGCTCTCTGTCCTCTCTTCGGCCGGAGCCACAGGCTATCTCTCTAAACCGTTTACCGCCGATCAACTAAAGGTGTGCTTAGGCCCTCTGCTGAATGCCCGCGCTCAGTCCTAGCAAGATGTCCAACGAAGTATTTTGAAGAGGACGAAAGATGCCACAAGGAACGACGCAACAGTTAGACGACGCGGTCGAGGAGGTCATGGCTTTGATGTTCGAGCGCGCCTGCACTCCGGCGCCCGGACTGCCCTCCACCTTTCCCGCGACCTCCACTCACATCTGCTTATCCGACCCGCTGAGCGGAGCGTCTTCGCTCTTTATCGACCTGGAGTTCGCCCAGCAGCTTACCAGCGCTCTGCTCCAGAAGCCGATTTCGGAGATCCCGAAGGTGATGGTCATCGATACGGTCGGCGAGATCTGCAACATGATCACAGGAAGCTGGAAAGCTCGTCAGCCGCCAGACCTGGCGATCAGCAAACTTTCGCCTCCCATGGAAACCCCGTGCGGACGCTTCAAAGATGTTTTGACCCGCGCCTACAGGATGGGATGCATGACGCTCGTCTTTCAGCTCGCCTTCTGAAGAGTGCTTACTTGACGACCGACTGAAAGAGCGGCGAGCTGAGGAGGCTTGAGAATTGATTGTCAGACGCGGAGTAATCGACAGTAAGGGTGCCCGAGTTCGAGTCAATCGTGGTCGCATCGAGCGCGGATTTTTCAAACGGCGAACCGGAGGTCTTTTTCATGATGACCACGCCCTTCATGACCGTGGCGATCGTAGCCGCGGTGATGGTATCCGACATGACGACGGCCATGTCGAATTTGACGCCGTTTTGAAAATCCATGGTGTACCGGGAGCTCTTCATGCGGTTCTTGACCGTATCGTAGTCGGCCAGCTGCGACGCCTCGCCCAGAACACCCTTCATCATGGTCTGGGTTCCCTTCTGATCGAGCAGGCTCCAGATGGCCTTTGTGTCTACCGCATTCATCTCGCTGACCATGTCGGAGTTCTGAAGGAAGTTTTGGGAGACACCATCGCGTGCGTCGAGCGAAGCCTTCACGGCGTCTTTGTCGCCGAAGACCATGGTCGTCTGGTCCAGAAAGCAAACACTCATTCCTGCCGAACCCAATGGGTAAATCTGATTGTTTCGCAGCGTCACCGGCTTGATCTTGTTCTTGGTGAAGTTCGCCATGATGGTTCCGGTGTGGAACTGGCCTTGGGCGATGCCCACGATGCGGCTGCCTTCCCCGACGCGAAAGGCCGCGAACGCAAGCGTGTCGGCATCCTGATCCACCTTCAGCCCGGAAGTCTTCAACGCCGTCTCCAACCGCTTCAGCTCCGGGGGCAGGACGCGGTCCTTCAGGTTCATGGCCGCGGGAGAGTTCTGCATGGCGCGGTAATCGACAACGATTACCTGAACCACCTCTTTCGGGATAGCGGATTTGGCGTCGTTGCCAAGCTCAGCCGCGCACGCAACGGTCGTCGAGACCGCCAGCAATCCAAGCGCAAGATATTTCGCCATGTGTGTCAAGGTAACTCCAAGGTTTGCATCATTCTGGTCGAGGCGGATGCTTTGTTCCATGCAACGAAAGAGGCAGGCCGTTCTATTTTTCCGTTTTTTCGACGAGCTGGCAAGTGTTGCCTTTCTTTGGACGAGTGGAAGAGGGGAAGGTTGGGCAAGCGTCGCTTATGCTGGAGAGAAATGTCCTCTCAAGTGATCCGTCCTGCCCGCACGCTGCAAGGCTCTCTCATTCTCCCCGGCGACAAGTCGATTTCGCATCGCTACGCAATGCTGGCCGGGCTCGCCGAAGGCACGTCGCGGCTTTCGAACTTTTCTACAGGGGCCGACCCGCACAGCTCGCTGGCGTGCATGACTGCCTTGGGGGCGAAGGTCGAGGATAAAGGCACGCACCTGGAGGTCACGGGCACGGCGGGTCACTTTCGCCAGCCGGCCGCGGCGCTCGATTGCGGCAACTCGGGGTCGACGATGCGCATGCTCTCCGGCCTGGTGGCCGCGCACCCCTTGCGCCTGACCCTGACGGGCGATGATTCCCTGACACTTCGCCCCATGGAGCGGGTGCGCAAGCCGCTGGCGGCAATGGGTCTTGACCTGTCGCTGACCGACGGTCATGGGCCCATCCATATACAAGGCGGGCCGCTGACGGCGATCGATTTTGAAACGCCGATTCCCAGCGCACAGGTGAAGACCGCGGTCCTGTTTGCCGGGTTGCAGGCGGAGGGCACCACCAGCCTTTCCGAAGCTGTTCGCACGCGGGATCATACCGAGCATGCACTCCGTGCGTTCGGTGCGGCGCTGAACCGAAAGGGAGATCGCCTCTTTATTCCGGGAGGGCAGTCGTTGAAGGCGATTGACGCCACCGTTCCGGGCGACCTCTCTTCGGCTGCGTTCTTTTTGTGTGCTGCGCTGCTGTTTCCGGATGCGAACCTGATTCTAGACTCGCTTGGTCTGAATCCGACGCGGTCCGCGCTGCTCGATGTGGTTGCCTTGCTAGGTGCGAAGATCCGGATTCTGAACGTCGAAGAGCATCACGGCGAACTGGTAGGCACGGTTCAGGTGAACGCTTCACCCTCTACCCTGAAAGATCCTTTGAAAATTGAGGGCGCCCTCACTGCGCAGCTGATCGATGAACTTCCTGTGCTGGCGGCGGTTGCACCTTACACGCGCTCCGGAATTTCGATCCGGGATGCGAAGGAGCTGCGGGTGAAGGAGTCAGACCGGATCGCGCTGGTCGCGAAGAACCTGACCGCGATGGGCGCGGCTTATACAGAGTATGAGGACGGCCTTGATATTCCGGGCGGACAAAATTTACACGGCGGGACAATCGATTCCGGGGCCGACCACCGGATTGCGATGGCGTTCTCGATTGCCGCATTGCGCGCATCCTCGGAGACATTGATTGAAGGCGCGGAAGCCGCAAAGATCAGCTTTCCCGAATTTTTCCAGCACCTGGAGACGATATGCCCGTCTTAGATTAGAAGAGGATTTTACCTGCGAACTGAACGTTGAATGGTTCCCCCGGTCCGATGCCAGGGGCACTGCCGTTGTTCCGGGTGGTGGTAATGCGGCCGAAGGTAGAGGAGTTCAGCGTGCTTGTCGACGGATTGGCCAGGTTGGTGTGATTGAAGATGTTGAACATCTCCGCGCGCAGCTGAAGACTGATCCCCTCACGGAGACGCGTATTCTTGACCAGCGAGGCGTCGGTGGTAAAGAAGCCCGGACCACGGAAGGCGTTGCGGGCCGTGGTGCCGAAGGTTCCGGCAGCCGGGGTAACGAACGCTGGGGCGGTGGCCACGGTCGAGGCGCTGGCCGCGGTGCCGAGGCCATTGATCCACTGCACAAAGGGCGTCGCGCCGGCGGTGGAGGGTTGGAAGAACTGGCGGTTCAGCCCGGCCGTGGGGCTGCCGATCTGGTTAGCGCGATCCTGGAATTCACCTGTGCCGCTTTGATCCACGCTGCCCAGCTTGACCGAGAACGGCGTGCCGGTGAAGGCGGTCACGAAGGCATTGCCCTGCCAGCCGCGGGTCAATACGGCAGCGCGATGCCCGATCTGCGGCGCCTCATACACGACATAGCCGTTGAAGGTGTGGCGGACGTCGAAGTCCGAGCTGCCATACTCGCCGGCCAGGTTGTTGGAGTTCTGCGGAGCGAAGCCGCGTGTCCCTGAGACTACGTCGAGCGCGTGGCCGTAGGTGTACGAGCCTTGCGCGGTGAGGCCATGGTAGTCGCTAGTGCGCAGCAAGGCCTGGAACGAGTTGTAGTTGGAAGTGCCTTCGCTTTCTACCTGGTTGATAGCACCGATGACTCTAGAGTTGGCGATGGCCGCGTTGCCATAGAACGGCCTGCGCGCGAGCTCCGCGGCGGTGGTGTTGGGCGCGCCAGGTAGAGCAGAGTTGATGTCGCGGAGGTCAAAGAGCCTGCGGCCAAGCGAACCCACGTAGCCGAGCTGCAGGATCGTGTTGCGATTGACCTGGTACTGCGTGTTGAGATTGAAGTTTTGTACGTAGGCTGTGCGGAAGTTGGGGCTGATGGTCGCGAGACCCTGCGCAGCCGGGCCAGCCGCGCCCAGAAAGGGATCGACGCCTGTGGTCCAGCGATAGAAGGTGCTGCTCACGTTGACGACGGGCGTGGGGCCGGTGGGATTGGCCTGTACGCCGACCGCGCCTCCGTTGCCGGGACGGTTGTCAAAGAAGCCGTTGAAGTTGGGCACGTCGAAGTAAACGCCGTAGGTGCCGCGAACCTCAAACTTCGGCGCGGCCTGGTAGGAGAAGCCGAAGCGCGGGGCGACGTTGGTCTTGTTCTGCTGGTAGATCGCGGGAAGTCCGTTACCGCCTGCAAGCACGAGGCCAAAGGCGTCCGCGCCGGCGGTGCCGGGACGGAAGTCAGAGAGGGTGCCGGTGGAGGTGAAAGGACCGTTGTAGGTGTAGCGAACGCCGTAGTTCAGAACCAGTGTGGGTAAGAGCTGAAACTGGTCTTGCGCGAAGATGTCGAAGGCCTTCTGGTAAATACTGCGACGGAGCACGCCTTCCGTGAAACTGGAGTTCGCGACAAAGCCTGCAAGGTAATCAGCCATCGCCTTGACATCTGACGTGGCTGGATCCTGCGCGGGCGTGGAGTACGGTGTGGCGCCGGCAGGAAGGATCGCCGCGATAGACGCGTTGCCAGTTGCGGTGCCGGTGAAATTGAAGGTGCCGCGGGTGTTGCGCTGGTACTGCAGGTCCATGTAGTTGCGGCGGAACTCTCCACCGAAGCGGAACTGGTGCTTGCCGAAGATGTAGGTTGCGGTGTCGGTGACGTGGCCGGTGTAGTCCTTGCGGCCGAGCGGCTGGGTGACGCCGATGGAATCGAGGCCCGTGATGTTGATGGAGGGAGCGCCGAAGAGCGATGGGCTGGTGACGCCGGTGTTGAGGCCGAGTGCGGGGATGTTCTGGCTGTGAACTTCGTCGTTGAAGGTCTGGTTGAAGACGCCCACGCCGCCCAGCAGCTGGTTTGAGAAGTGATCGGTGATGGCCCAGTTGTGCACCGCCGTGAAGTTCTGCGTGATGTCCGGCGCCTCCTGGTAGTACTGGTGGACGTTGGTGCCGGCGGCGGCAAACTGGCGGCCGGTCCCGATGAAGGCACGCGCTGAAAGCGTCTGCCGTGGGTTCAGCGTGTAGTCGATTTTGCCGATCGAGTTGTAGCTGTAGCCGGTCTGCGGGGTTGCATCGAGAAAATTGCCCGCTGTGGCCGGGCCCACGGGCTGGTTGCCCTCAGGCCAAAGGGAGAGCACGCTGAGCGAAAGCGGATTGACCGGGATGTTATGAGCCGCAAGCAGAGCCGTGGCCGCCTGGACGTAAGCCGTAGTCGGCTCGGTCGCCGTACCGGAGTTCTGGATCAGGTATTTCTGCTCTTCGTAGTTCACGAAGTAGAAGAGCTTGTCCTTGACGATGGGTCCGCCGACTGAGCCGCCAAACTGCTCATTGCGCAGCTTGGGCTTGCGCTGGGTCGAAAGCAGAAACGGGCTCTTAGCCGCGAAGAACTCGTTGCGATTGAAGTAGTAGGCGGAGCCGTGGATCTGGTTGGTGCCGCTCTTGATGGCGAGCGAGATGAGGCCGCCGCCATTGCGTCCGATCTCTGCGTTGCCCTGCGTGGCCACGCTGAACTGGTCGATAGCGTCGATGGGCAGAGTGACACCGGCGATGCCGCCGACGCCGCCCTGATTGGCAGCCGAGCTGTTCTGCCAGATGTCGTTATCGTCGGCGCCGTCGATCTGGTAATTGTTCTGGTTGGTGCGCGTACCGTTCAGAGAGCCGGCGCCGTTATAGCCGGGCACGATCTTGATGAGCTGAGTAAAGTCGCGTCCGTTAAGCGGGATGTTCTGCACGGCGCGGTCGTTGACGACGGCGTTGTTGGTGGAGGACTCGGTGTCGAGTGAGACGGCTGCGGCGTTCACTTCTACCTCTTGCGTGGCAGAGGCGGGACCCATCTTGACGGCAAGCGAATAGACCTGGCCGGAGGTGACGACGATCTCCGCGATTTTGGTCGGCGCGAAGCCGGCTGCCTCAACGGTCAGCGTATATCTGCCGAGCGGAAGGTCCTGAAAGGAGTAGTCCCCGGAAGTAGTCGATTGAGACTGCCGGGTGAAGCCGGTGTCCGTGCCGACGAGACTCAGCCTGGCGTTGGGCACAAGAGCGCCGGAGCTGTCACTGACAGAGCCAGCGATGCCGCCGCGAAACGTCTGCGCTAAGAGGCAGGGAGCGGTGAGGCCGATGATCAGTGCGGGCAGGATGCGTGAGGCGTTGAACCGGTTGTGCATGCTTCCCCTTTGGTGTTCTGGGTCGTGCTTCAGCGCGGTGCTGCGGAGTACAGAGACAACGCCATGATCGCTCCAGAGGAAACGTCGCAAGCGATTGATCGACAATCCATGATGGTGCGAGGCCTTCTACGAAACGGAACGACGTATCTCCAAGAGACAGGCGGTGCAGCTTTGCAAGCGTTCAGCCTGTGTGGGACTGCACGCTCAAAACGCGCGGAGAGTAAAAACAAGTGATTGTCGCGAGTATATCCAGAAAAAAGAGTCTGCCGCAAATCTTTTGCTGCGGGAGTTGTTCTCCTAGCACTCTCTCCCATCATGATTTGTAGCAGAGCCGTTCCATCATCGAGTTCAACGCCGGTAGCTTCGCTACTACCAAGGGTATGTGCCGTCCTTGTGGAGGAAGCCTCCGGTTGGGCCCTCCTCGGCCGTTTGCGCGAGGCGAACGATCGCGATGGCCCCTTCCTCAATCGTCTGGTGACCGGAGTGGTTGTTCAAATCAGTCGCGGTGTAGCCAGGGCATACGGAGTTAACCTTGACCTTGCTCTCGCGAAGATCGTACGCCAGGTCCACGGTGAACATATTCAGAGCCGCCTTCGAAGCGTTGTAAGCGAGAGCTTTTGCGTGGTAGTACGGCGTGTTGGGATCTCCGTTGATGGCAAGTGAGCCAAGTCCGCTGGACACATTGATAATCTGGCCCTGCCTCGCCGCGCGCAAGAGCCGTAGCAGCGGCTGCGTGAACGCGACCGTCCCGAAGAAATTTACTTCGAAGGTGCGTCTCAGCGCATCGAGGCTCACGTCGCTCGCGTGTCCATCTTCCGCACCAAGATAGATTGCCGCATTGTTGACCAGCACATCCAGATGCCCGAACTCTTCACCAATCTGCCTGGCCAGCGCCGTTGCGCTGGCGGCAGCCTCATGCAGGTCAGTGGCAACGTAGCGAACGTCGGCACCTTCCACACGCAGTTTGCTGGCAGCCTCTTCGCCTCGCGAAGCATCTCGTGCACCCAGCAACACTGTAAAGCCCGCCCGTCCCAGCTGGCGGGCGACCTCAAACCCGATGCCCTTGTTTGCTCCTGTGATCAAAACTGTCTTTGCCATGGGTCTCCTCGTCGCAGTGCAGTCTGTGGGGCGACGCTCCACTCAAGTGGATGTCGTACACTCTTATGCTGTACAACGTACATCATAAGCCGGAGTGGCATCAAGGTGTACAGTGTTCTTTATGGCTTACCCTGCAAAGACCGACCGCGGTGTGATACTCGCCGCTGCTCTCGAGCAGGTTGAGCGCGAAGGCATTGAAAAGCTCGCCATACGGGCCATCGCGGCGGAACTCGGTCTGGCGCCCAATGCACTCTATCGTTACTTCGAAAACCTTGTAGCTCTGGAAGCAGCCGTGGCAGAAGAGGCTCGCAGGCAGATGCTGGAGGGGATGGAGAGTGCTGTCGGGCGAAAGGGACCTACCAAAGCTATTTGGGCCATCTCCGAGGCGTACCTCCGCTTTGCGCTTGAGCGTCCCCGTATGTTTGCCCTCTACCTGAGGACCTATGGCGCAGCAGAGCATACGCCTCAATGCACACAAAATACGGATTTCTTTTTGAGATACGTGACTCGGGTGTATGGCGAGAAGCGCGCATCCGAGGCGTCGCATGCACTTTGGGCGTTTCTTCATGGTTCCGCGGTGCTGCTCGATGCCGGTCTTGTACCCGCGGAGCGCGCATTTGCCAATCTCAGGTTCGGTCTTCAGATATGGATTGATGGTGCCTTGAAAACGCCAACGAGATCTCGGCAATCGTCCAGGAACTCCGCTTACTCAGCAGGCGATTGCTGAGACCGCCAGCGTTGCAAGGCAACGATTCATCTGTCTCTCATCGTTTTGTAACGTTCCTATCAGGGTCGGATCGGTACAAATCCGGAATGCGCGAATTTGTGAGACGTACCTTTTCCACCCTGCCCGCACTGTGTCTGGTCACCCTTGCTCCCACGGTTCTTCACGCCCAGTTCGAGACTGCCTCCGTGCTCGGCTATGTGCGCGACGCCTCCGGTGCAACCATTCCGGAAGCCACCGTCACCTTGACCGACCAGCAGACCAAGGCCGTCGTCACGGCCAAGACCAACGGCCAGGGCGCGTATGAGTTCACCGATGTCAAGATCGGCCAGTACCTCGTCACCGCTCAGGCCGGCGGCTTCGACCTCAGCACCACCCAGCCGTTTACCGTGACCGTAAACGCCCGGCAGCGCGTGGACGTGGCGCTCAAAGTTGGATCGAACAACGAAACCGTGACGGTGGATGCAGCCGCATCGCTGCTCGAGACCGACAGCAGCGAGCGCGGCCAGGTCATCGGCACCCGCGAAGTTGAGAACCTTCCGCTGAACGGCCGCGAGTACGCTGATCTCGCCGCGCTCGTGCCCGGTGTGCGTCGCGATGCGCTTGAAAACCAGACCGACTCAAGCCGCGACGCCTCCTTCAACGTCAACGGCCTGCGCAGCGAGTTTAACAATTTCCTGCTCGACGGCATCGACAACAACGCCTACGGCACCTCCAACCAGGGCTTCTCAAACCAAGCCATTCCGCCCTCCCCGGACGCTATCTCCGAGTTCCGCGTTGAGACGGACAACTACTCCGCCGAGTACGGCCGCTCTGCCGGCGCCGTCATCAATGTCAGCATTCGCAGCGGCACCAACAGCTTTCACGGTAAGGCCTACGACTACCTTCGCAACACAGTTCTTAACGCCATCGGACCCTTTTCCGCGCCGACCAACCCCCTTACCGGCGCGGCGCAAAAGCCTACCCTCGTTCGCAACCAGTTTGGCGGCACCTTCGGCGGCCCCGTCTGGAAGAACCACACCTTCTTCTTCACCGATTACGAAGGCGACCGCCAGGTTGTGCACGCCATCCTGCAGGCCACCGTGCCCACCGCCAACCAGGCTGGCACCAGCGCCCTGGCCCGCGCGAACGGCGGCTATACGTTTCTTGCGGCCAACCCGGCCAACAAGGCCGTAGAAGGTGCAACGCCCGTCCAGATTCGCAACCCCATTACCGGTCAGATCTACGCCAACGGCGTGGTCCCTTTCACAGACCCCACTGTTTCTTCCTTCGCGAAGAGTGTTCTCAACGCGCTGCCCGCGCCCAACGTCACCGGAGGCGTCTTCGCCAACAACTACGCCTCCCTGCCCGCCGACACCATCAACGACGACAAGGGCGACGTGCGTGTCGATCAGGTCTTCAGCCAGAAGACAACGGCCTTTGCCCGCTACAGCCAGCATAAGGGCGCTATCTTGTCGCCGCCTGCGATTCAGGGCGCGGCGGGCGGCAACTCCAATGGCAACGTGCAGATTTTCAACCAGCAGATCGCAGGTGGCCTCACCCGCGCCTTTACTCAGAACTTTATCCTGGACGCCCGCTTCGCCTTCACTCGCACCGACGGCGGCAAGTTTCCCTACGGGCAAAACCTGCCTAGCCTGATGACCGGCATCCCGGGCCTGCCCACCGATCCGACCGTCGTGCGCAGCCTCAACGGTCAGAGTGTCAGCGGCTATACCCAGTTCGGCAACCAGACCAGCAACCCCCAGTTTCAGGATCCCTACGTCTACAACCCCAAGGTCAACGTGACGCTGCTCCATGGCCGCAGCAGCTACAAGGCCGGCTATGAGTACCAGGCCATCTTCACCACGCTTGAGGACTTCAACCCCACCTACGGTCAGTCCACGTACGCGGGCGGCTTCAGCTCTTCCGGCCTGACCTCCGCGCAGTTCAGCGCCGCCGATACAGGCACCAAAGATGCCGGCTACCTGGGCGACTTTCTGTTCGGCGCACAGAGCCAGTACCAGCTGAACAACTATCAGGTCGTCCACCTGAACCAGCGCATGCACTTCCTCTACCTGCAGGACGACATCCGCGTCAGCTCCAGGCTGACCGTCAACGCCGGCCTGCGCTATGAGCTCGTCACGCCGCAGTGGGAGTCCAACAACCTGCTGGCCAACTTCAGCCCCGTCACGAACACGCTCGTCCCCGCCACGCCCGGCTCGCTCTACAATCGCGCCCTGGTCAATATGCCGAAGCTGGACTTCGCGCCCCGCGTTGGCCTGGCGTACTCGGTCGACCCCAAGACGGTGGTGCGTGCCGGCTACGGCATCAGCTACGCGCAATTCAACCGCGAGGGCGGCGAGAACCTCCTCGTCTACAATCTTCCCAACATCGTCAACACCAGCATCAACCAGGTTCCGGTCAACGGAAATCCATCGATCGCCGGCGCTTCCGCCCTGCCCGTCTGCACCACGGCGCAGGCGAACGCCGCCTTCCTTCCCGGGACGCAGACCTGCTTCCGCACCACGGCCCAGGGCTTTCCCACAGGTTTTACCAGTCCCTCCGTGGTCAACGCACTGAGCTACGCCAACACGCAGGCCCGCTACATTCCGGCCAATCTGCCCACGGGCTACGTGCAGGCTTTCCACCTCACCGTGCAACGGCAGATCACGTCCGCGTCGACGTTTGAGATTTCCTATGTCGGCGAACACGGCGTGAAGCTGCAGGTGCTCGCTGACTACAACCAGGCCAGTGCCAACCCGGTTACCACCACCTGCAACGCCACCGTGACCAGCGGCTGCGTGAACCTCCTGCTCAACAATCAGGGCCGTCCCCTCAAGACCTTTCCCACCATTGAGGAAACGCTGCCGGCCGGCTTTCTCTCCTACAACGGCCTGCAGACCAAGTTCGAGCACCGCACCGCGCACGGTCTGTACGTGCTGAACTCCTTCACCTGGTCGCGCGCCATTGACAACGCCAGCGGCCACCTTGACACCAACGCCGGCGACAACTCGCGCATTAACCTCGCCAACCCTCTCGGCGAGCGCGGCGTCTCGGGCTACAACCAGCCCCTGAACGAAACCCTCTCGGTCGTCTACGACCTGCCGTACGGCAAGGGCCGCGCGTTCGGCGGCCAGGCCCCGCGGGTGCTGCAGGAAGCACTCGGCGGCTGGCAAGTCACGGCGATTGAGAATGCCCAGAGCGGCGCGCCGGTCAATATCATCTACACCCCTACGGCCTTTCAGTCCGTCAGCACCATCCTGAACCAGCGGCCCAACCAGCTCACCAACGCCGCCGTGATTCCCAAAGCACAGCGCACCAAGACGCCCGGCAACCAGGGCATCAACACCCTGCAGCTCAGCGCCTTCAGCCTGCCGACACCCAATCAGCCCTACGGCAACGCCGGCCGCAACTCGGTCCGGTTTGATCCTTACTACGACACCGACCTCGGCCTTCACAAGCAGTTCGCTCTCTACCCCGAAGGCGTTGTCTTCGACTTCCGCGCCGAAGCGTTCAACCTGCTGAACCAGACCAACTATGCCTTTCCCGCCAGCGAAACCTTCAGCCCCACCTCCACCAGCTTCGGTGTCGTCACCTCCGCCAGCACCTTCCCGGCGCGCCAGCTTCAGTTCGCCGGCAAGATCATTTTCTAAGCTTCGAAGCGGGAACTTCAACGCCCACGCCTCCGCCGCCACCAAGGAGAACCGCCGCCCATGCCTAAGCTCCGTCTGCTCACCGTTCTCCTGCTCGCCGCCCCCGCCCAGAGCCCCGACGCTCCCCTCAAGCTCAACCAGATCCAGCTCATCGGCACGCACAACAGCTATCACGCCGGCATTGCCCCAAGCGAGTCCAAAGTCTGGCAAGCCAACTATCCCGACGCCTATCAGGCACTCGACTACCACCACGCGCCGCTCTCCGTGCAGTTCGACGCCGGCATCCGCCAGATTGAACTCGACATCTTTGCCGACACCCAGGGAGGCCGCTACGCTCATCCGTCCGGTCCCGTGACGGCGGCCGCTGCCGGATTGCCAGCCGACCCGTCATTTGACCCCAACCACCTCATGGACAAGCCCGGCTTCAAAGTCATGCACGTCCAGGATGTCGACTACCGCAGCACCTGTCAGCCCTTCATCGTCTGTCTTCAGCAGGTACGCGACTGGTCCCAAGCCCACCCCGGCCACATCCCTATCTTCATCCTCGTCGAAACCAAGCAGGGCTCTTCGCCGCGCCTAAAACTCACCGAGCCCGAGCCCTTTGCCTCCGCCACCTTCGACGCTCTCGACGCTGAAATCCGGTCCGTCTTCCCACCCGCCGAGATGATTACCCCCGACGACGTACGCGGCAGCTATCCCACGCTCAATGCCGCCGTCCTCGCCGGCCATTGGCCCACCCTCCAAAGCGCCCGCGGCAAGGTCGTCTTCCTCCTCGACCAGCGCCCCGTCGGCCCCGTCTATCTCGAGGGCCACCCGTCGCTGCGCGGCCGTGTCCTCTTCACCAACGCCGAACCAGGCCAGCCCGACGCCGCTTTTCTGGAGCGCAACAACGACGGCCCCGTGTCTGACATCTCTTCGCTCGTCCGCCAGGGCTACCTCATCCGCGCCCGCACCGACGCCGACACGAAGCAGGCCCGCACGAATGACACTTCCATGCGGGACGCCATGATCGCCAGCGGCGCCCAACTCCTCAGTACGGACTACCCGGTCAACGAACCCGCCCGCTGGCCCGGCCACTTCTCCGTCACACTTCCCGGCAAGGTCGTCGTCCGCTG